>DASZDE010000018.1:0-14962 GCA_035942355.1 Allosphingosinicella sp.
GCCGCGGCCACCGCGATCGCCGCCGCGCCCGCCGCCGCGCCCGCCACGCGGGCCGCGCTCGCGCCGCCCCTCGGGAGCCGGCTCCTGCGTCTGGGCCTCCTGCACCGGCCCATCCTGGACCGAGCCGCCCTTGGTGTTTTCGTCAGCCATTTAGAACTCCAATCCGCCTTCGCGCGCGGCATCGGCGAGAGCCTTCACGCGCCCGTGGAACAGAAAACCGCCACGGTCGAATACCACCCGGGTGACGCCGGCGGCGCGGGCGCGCTCGGCGATCCGGCGCCCGACATCCTGGGCGCCTCCGGTGGTCGCGCCGGCCTTGCCGCGCACCTCCTTGTCCAGGGTCGAGGCGGCCACCAGGGTGCGGCCTTCGCCGTCATTGATGATCTGGGCGTAGATGTGGCGGCCGGAACGATGAACCGACAGCCGCGGACGATCGCCGCCACGCTTCCGGATCGAGGTGCGGACGCGCTGGCGGCGCCGGTCGAAGAGAGACATTTTGGCCATGGCTTACTTCTTCTTGCCTTCTTTGCGGAAGATGAACTCGCCGCGATATTTGATGCCCTTGCCCTTATAAGGCTCGGGCTTGCGCCAGCGGCGAATGTCGGCCGCGACCTGACCGACCTGCTGCCGGTCGATGCCCGAAACCTCGACCGTGGTCGGGTCCGGCGTCCTGATGTCGATGCCTTCAGGCACCGTTATATTGACGTCGTGGCTGTAGCCGAGCTGCAGGCGAAGGTTCCTCCCCTGCATGGCGGCGCGATAGCCGACGCCGGAAATCTCGAGGGTCTTGGTGAAACCCTCGGCGACGCCGGTCACCAGATTTTGCACCAACGTGCGCTGCATGCCCCAGAAGGCGCGGGCCCGCTTCGACTCATTGGCCGGCTGCACCGAGATCCCGCCCTCGCCAATGTCGTAGCTGATGTCTTCGACCATCTGCAGGCTGAGCACGCCCTTCGGCCCCTTGACCGAAAGCGTCTGCCCTTCCGTCGTCGCGGTGACGCCGGCCGGCATCGGGATCGGCTTCTTACCAATGCGGGACATCAGAACACCTCCGCCAGCACTTCGCCGCCGACATTCTGGTCGCGCGCTTCGGCGTCGGACAGAACCCCCTTGGGGGTGGAGACGATGGTGATGCCGAGGCCGTTGCGGACCCGCGGCAGTTCCTGGGAGCCCGAATAGACGCGGCGGCCCGGCCGCGATATGCGGGACAGGTGCTGGATGGCAGGCTGGCCTTCGAAATATTTGAGCTCGATGCGCAGGCCCTTGGCGGGTCCGAGCGCCTCTTCGCTATAGCCGCGGATATAGCCCTCGCGCTGGAGCACGTCGAGAACGCGGACGCGCAGCTTGGAGGCGGGCGAGACCACGCTGTCCTTGCGCGCCTGCTGGCCGTTGCGGATGCGGGTGAGCATGTCACCCAAGGGATCGGTCAATGGCATCTTCTGCTACCTTACCAGCTGGACTTCGTCACGCCGGGGATCAGGCCCTTATTGCCCAGTTCCCGCAGCATGATCCGCGACAGTCGGAATTTGCGATAATAAGCGCGCGGGCGGCCGGTCACCTCGCAGCGGTTGCGAACCCGGGTCGGGTTCGCATTGCGCGGGATCTCGGCCATTTTCAGCCGCGCGATCAGACGCTCGGTGTCATCCTTGGACTCATCGTCCGCGATCGCCTTGAGCTTCGCATATTGGCCGGAATACTTCTTCACCAGCTTCTTGCGACGCTCATTCTTGTTGATCGAACTCAGTTTCGCCATGACTTAAGTTCTCTTGCCTTTCGTTCCCCGGCGAAGGCCGGGGTCCAGTTGAAAACAAAGTCTGGGCCCCGGCCTTCGCCGGGGCACAGTCAATTTCGTTATGCCGCCTGCTTTTCCTGCTCCTCCCGCGGGAACGGGAAGTTGAAGAGGCGCAGCAGCTCGCGCGCCTCATCGTCGGTGTTCGCCGTGGTGGTGACGATGATGTCCATCCCGCGCACCTTGTCGATCCGGTCGTAGCTGATCTCCGGGAAGATGATCTGCTCCTTGAGGCCCATGGCATAATTGCCGCGGCCGTCGAACGACTTGGGATTGAGGCCGCGGAAGTCGCGGACGCGCGGCAACGCGACCGTGATCAGGCGGTCGAGAAACTCGTACATCCGCTCCCGGCGCAGCGTCACCTTGACGCCGATCGGCATGCCCTCGCGCAGCTTGAACTGAGCGATCGACTTCTTGGCCTTGGTGATCACCGGCTTCTGGCCGGCGATCAGCTCCATCTCGCCGGCTGCCGTCTCGACCTTCTTCTTGTCCTGGGTGGCCTCGCCGACGCCCATGTTGATGACGATCTTCTCGAGGCGCGGGACCTCCATCCGGTTCTTGTAGCCGAACCGCTCGGTCATCGCCTGGACGATGCGCTCGTCATAGTCGCGCCTGAGGCGCGGCATATATTTGGCGTCAGCCATTGATCGTCTCCTCGGACCGCGCCGCGACGCGGACCTTGTTACCGTCGCGGACCTCGAAGCGGACGCGGGTCGGGCGACCGGTCTTCGGATCCTCGAGCGCGACCTTCGAAACGTGCAGCGGCGCCTCGCTCCGCTCGAGCCCGCCCTGCGGGTTGCCCTGGCTCGGCTTACGGTGGCGGACGTGGATGTTCACGCCCGACACGATCACCTTGCCCTCCTTCGGCATCGACTTGGTGACCTCGCCATGCTTGCCCTTGTCCTTGCCGGACAGGATGACGACCTTGTCGCCCTTCTTGATCTTCGCGGCGGCCATTACAGCACCTCCGGTGCGAGGCTGATGATCTTCATATGCTTCTTCGCGCGCAGCTCGCGAACGACCGGGCCGAAGATGCGCGTGCCGATCGGCTCGGCATTGTTGTTGACGAGCACGGCCGCGTTGGAATCGAACCGGATCGTCGAACCGTCGGGGCGATGGATGTCCTTGGCGGTGCGCACGATCACCGCCTTGTGAACGTCGCCCTTCTTGACCCGGCCGCGCGGCGCCGCTTCCTTGACCGACACGACGATGATGTCGCCGACGCCGGCGAACCGCCGCTTCGAACCGCCCAGAACCTTGATGCACTGGACGCGCTTCGCGCCGCTATTGTCGGCGACTTCAAGGTTCGACTGCATCTGGATCATCGATCCATTTCCTCTTTCTTGCTCCCCGGCGAAGGCCCGGGCCCCTTTTCCTACTTCTGTTCCCCTGGCCCCGGCCTTCGCCGGGGCACAGATCAGGCCACGTCGGCCTTTTCCGGCGTGGCGTGCGTGTCGATCCGATCGAGCACCCGCCAGGTCTTGAGCTTCGAGACCGGCCGCGTCTCCTCGATGCGGACGGTCTCGCCCTCGCGGAACTCGTTACCCTCGTCGTGGGCATGGTACTTTTTCGACCGCTTGATGATCTTGCCGTAGAGCGGGTGCTTCACCCGCCGTTCGACCTTCACCACTACGGTCTTGTTGGCCTTGTCGGACACCACGGTGCCGGTCAGAACGCGCTTTGGCATGTGCTGCTCCTTACGCCTTGGCCTGAACGGCGCGCGCGCGCTCGTTCTGCAGCGTCTTGATCTGAGCGATGGTGCGGCGCACCTCGCGGATCCGCGACGGCTTCTCGAGCTGGTTGGTGGCGGACTGGAAGCGCAGGTTGAACTGCTCGCGCTTCAATTCGCCCAGCTCGCTGGTCAGCTGGTCGTCGGTCTTGGTCTTGAGATCGTCGATCTTCGCCATCTCAGGCTTCCTCAAGCAGGGATTCGCCGAGCCGCGCGACCACCTTGGTCTTGATCGGCAGCTTCTCGGCGGCGCGTTCGAAGGCGACCCGGGCGAGCGGTCCGGGAACTCCGTCCAGCTCGAACAGGATGCGGCCGGGCCTTACCCTAGCCGCCCAGAATTCGGGCGCGCCCTTGCCCTTGCCCATGCGGACCTCAGCGGGCTTGGACGAGATTGGCACGTCCGGGAACACGCGGATCCAGAGCCGGCCCTGACGCCGGATGTGGCGCGTGATCGCGCGGCGCGCGGCCTCGATCTGGCGGGCGGTGATGCGCTCGGGTTCCATCGCCTTGAGGCCATAGGCGCCGAAATTGAGGTCGGTGCCGCCTTTGGCATTGCCCGAGATGCGGCCCTTGAAGGCTTTGCGGAACTTGGTCCGTTTAGGTTGCAGCATGGTCTATTCCACCTTCAGCGAGCCGGGCGAACGCCGGAGGTTTGCGCTTCCATCATCAGCCGGTCCTGCGCCAGCGGATCGTGGCCGAGGATCTCGCCCTTGAAGATCCAGACCTTGACCCCGCACACGCCGTAGGCGGTGTGCGCTTCGGCCTCGGCATAATCGACGTTGCCGCGCAACGTGTGGAGCGGCACGCGGCCCTCGCGATACCATTCGGTGCGCGCGATCTCGGCGCCGCCGAGCCGGCCGGCGCAAGTGATGCGGATGCCCTCGGCGCCGAGCCGCAGCGCCGACTGCACCGCCCGCTTCATCGCGCGGCGGAAGGCGATGCGCCGCTCGAGCTGGTCGGCGACGCCCTGGGCGACGAGCTTGGCGTCGATCTCGGGCTTGCGGATCTCGACGATGTTCAAGGACACATCGCTCGACGTCATCGTGCCGAGCTGCTTGCGCAGCTTCTCGATATCGGCGCCTTTCTTGCCGATGATAACGCCGGGGCGCGCGGCGTAGATCGAGATCCGGCACAATTTGGCCGGCCGCTCGATCACCACCTTGGAGATCGCCGCCTGCGGGATCGTCTTCATGACGAACTCGCGGATCTTCAGATCCTCGAGCAGGAGGCGGCCGTAATCGGCGCCCTCGGCATACCAGCGGCTGTCCCAGGTGCGGTTGATCTGCAGCCGGAGCCCGATCGGATTGCTCTTCTGACCCATGTCCTTACGCTTCCTGCTGCTCGCGAACGACGATGCGCACGCGGCTGAACGGCTTGACGATCCGGCTCGAACGGCCGCGCGCCCGCGGCGTCCAGCGCTTCATCGAGATGCTCTTGCCGACCGACGCCTCGGCCACCACCAGCGCGTCGACGTCGAGATTGTGGTTGTTCTCGGCATTGGCGATTGCGCTCGCGAGCACCTTGCGCACGTCGACCGCCATCGCCTTCTTCGAAAAGGAGAGAATGTTGAGCGCCTCCTCGGCCTTGCGGCCGCGGATCAGCGCCGCGACCAAGTTGAGCTTCTGCGCCGAGCCGCGGATCTGGGTGCCGACGGCGAGCGCTTCATGGTCGCCGACCTTGCGGGGGCTTGCCTGCTTGCCCATGGCTTACCTCTTGCCTTTCTTGTCGGCGGCGTGGCCCGGGAAGTAGCGGGTCGGGGCGAACTCGCCGAGCTTCATCCCGACCATTTCCTCGTTGACCGAGACGGGAACGAATTTGCGGCCGTTATAGACGTTGAAGGTCAGGCCGACGAACTGCGGCAGGATGGTGGAGCGGCGCGACCAGGTCTTGATCGGCGCGCGGCCACCTGCCTCCTGCGCGGCTTCGGCCTTCTTGAGAAGGCTGAGCTCGACGAACGGGCCTTTCCAGACGGAGCGGGCCATGACTACCTCTTCTTCTTCGCGTGACGCGAACGGATGATCATCTTGTCCGTCGCCTTATTCTTGCGGGTGCGGGCGCCCTTGGTGGGCTTGCCCCATGGCGTGACCGGGTGACGGCCGCCCGAGGTCCGGCCCTCGCCGCCGCCATGCGGGTGGTCGACCGGGTTCTTGGCGACGCCGCGGGTCAGCGGACGCTTCCCCATCCAGCGGCTGCGGCCGGCCTTGGCGAAATTCTGGTTCTGGTTGTCCGGGTTGGACACCGCACCGACCGTTCCCATGCAGTCCGAGCGGACATAGCGCTGCTCGCCCGAATTCAGCCTTACGATCACCATCCCGCGGTCGCGGCCCACCACCTGGACGTAGGTCCCCGCGGAGCGGGCGATCTGGCCGCCCTTGCCCGGCTTCATCTCGACATTGTGGACGATGGTGCCGACCGGCATCTGACCAAGCTCCATGGCGTTGCCGGGCTTCACGTCGACCTTGCGGCCGGCGACGATGCTGTCACCGGGCGCGAGCCGCTGCGGCGCGATGATATAGGCCTGCTCACCGTCCTCGTAGCGCACCAGCGCGATGAAGGCGGTGCGGTTGGGATCATATTCGAGCCGCTCGACGGTCGCGGCCATGTCCCACTTGCGGCGCTTGAAATCGATATAGCGGTAGCGCTGCTTGTGGCCGCCGGCGATCCCGCGCGCGGTCACATGACCCTTATTGTTGCGGCCGCCGGTCTTCTTCTTGCCTTCGGTGAGCGCCTTGACGGGTTTGCCCTTCCACAGCGACGACTTGTCGACCAGGATCAGGCCGCGCTGCGACGAGGTGGTGGGATTATAGGATTTGAGTGCCATCGTCCGCGCCTCAGATACCGGTGGTGACGTCGATCGACTGGCCCTCGGCCAGCGTCACGATCGCCTTCTTGACGTCCGAGCGCGTGTAGGGGCGGCCCTTCCAGCGCTTGGTCTTGCCCTTCTGGGTGAGGGTGTTGACGCCGGTCACGCTGACGCCGAACAGCGCCTCGACCGCCGCTTTGATCTGCGGCTTGGTGGCGTCGCTCGCGACCTTTAACACGACTGCATTCTGCTCGGAGAGCAGGGTCGATTTCTCGGTGATGTGGGGGGCGAGCACGACATAGTAATGATTGATGTCGACCGCGGCCGCTTTGGCCGGCTTCTTAGCCATTGAACCGCGCCTCCAGCTTCTCGACCGCGGCGCGCGTCAGCACCAGAGTCTCATGCTTTAGAATATCGTACACGTTGGCGCCGCCCGCCGGGAGCAGGTTGATCTCGCGGAGGTTGGACGAGGCCTGCGCAAAGCCGATGTTGAGGGCATCGCCGTCGATGACCAGCGCGGTCCTGCCCAAGCCGAGCTTGCCGAGCTTTTCCTTCAGCGATCTGGTCTTGGCTTCGCCGACGTCGAGATTCTCCATCACCACCAGCTTGCCGTCGCGCGCCTTGGTGCTGAGCGCCATCTTGAGGCCGAGCGCGCGGACCTTCTTGTTGAGCGAGGGATTGAAGTCGCGCACTCGCGGCCCGTGCGCCTTGCCGCCGCCGACGAAGATGGGCGCGCGGCGGTCGCCATGGCGGGCGGTGCCGCCGCCCTTCTGGCGGCCGTGCTTCTTGCCGGTGCGAGCGACGTCGCTGCGCTCGCGGGCGCCGCGGGCGGTGCCACGGCGCTTCTCGAGCTGCCAGGTGACCACGCGGTGCAGGATGTCGGCGCGCGGCTCGACGCTGAACACCTCGTCGCTGAGCTCGATGTCCGCCTGCTTGCCTGTGGGGGCGGAGCCGTCGAGGTTGGTGACCTTGACCTTCATGACCTAGCCTTCCTGGCCTTCATTGTTGTCGGCTGCCGTGTCCGGGGCGTCGGCCTGAGCATCGGATGCGGCCACGCCGGCCGCGACTTCCTCGGCACCCGGCAACGGCGCGATCTCATGGACGGCGGCCTCCTCCACCAGACCGGCCGGGGCTTCCTCAGTGGCGATTTCCCGCGCGATCTCGCGGATGCCGGCCGGGTAGGGCGCCCCGTCCGGACGCGCGACCTTGACCGCGTCCTTGACGAGCAGCCAGCCGCCCTTGTGCCCCGGCACCGAGCCCTTGACGAAGATCAAGCCGCGCGCGGCATCGGTGCGGACCACCTCCAGATTCTGCTGGGTTCGGTTCTTCGCGCCCATATGGCCGGCCATCTTCTTGTTCTTGAAGACACGGCCGGGATCCTGGCGCTGGCCGGTCGAGCCCAATGAGCGGTGGGACAGCGAAACGCCGTGGGTGGCGCGAAGGCCGCCGAAGCCCCAGCGCTTCATCCCGCCGGCAAAGCCTTTGCCCTGAGTGCAGCCCTGGATGTCGACGAACTGGCCGGCAACGAAGTGGTCGGCGGTGAGCTCGGCGCCGACGTCGAGGAGCGCATCCTCGGCCACCCGGAATTCGGCGACGCGCGCCTTCGGCTCGACCTCGGCTTTGCCGAAATGGCCGCGCTCGGGCTTCGACAAATTCTTGGCCTTGGCGCTTCCGGCGCCGAGCTGGACGGCGGCATAGCCGTCCCGCCCGCTCTCGCGGCGCGCGACCACCTGGACGGCGTCCAGCGCCAGGACGGTGACCGGCACATGGCGGCCGTCCTCCTGGAACAGGCGGGTCATCCCCATTTTCTTCGCGATCACGCCGGTGCGCATGACCAAACTCCTCACGACAGAGGCCCGTTCTCAAACGGGCATGATCAACAAAGCCGTCATTCCCGCGGGAGCGGGAATCCGATTCCAGCCTAAGAACGAAAGCACCCCGTCAGGGCTGGATTCCCGCTTTCGCGGGAATGACGGGGGACTCGGGCCGCAGCCGAAGCTGCGCGGTATCCCTGATCTCGCGCCGGCTCAGGGCCGACGCGGGCCCGCCTTAGGCGAGCTTGATCTCGACATCAACACCCGCAGCGAGATCGAGCTTCATCAGCGCATCGACCGTCTGCGGCGTCGGCTGCACGATGTCGAGCAGCCTCTTGTAGGTGCGCACCTCGAACTGCTCGCGCGACTTCTTGTCGACGTGGGGCGAACGGTTGACGGTGAACTTCTCGATGCGCGTCGGCAGTGGAATGGGACCTCGAATGAGAGCACCCGTGCGCCGCGCGGTGTCGGCGATGTCGCCCGTGGCCTGATCCAGGACGCGATGATCGAACGCCTTCAAGCGGATGCGGATGTTCTGCGTTTCCATTCCATATACCGATGCGAAAGAGCCGGCCCCGAGGGGCGAACCAACCTCCACGTCACCCCGGCGAAAGCCGGGGCCTCAGCTCGGAAGGTCTCGGACCTTCCCCACGAGTTCCCGGCTTTCGCCGGGATGACGATGAAATAAGCAGCCGCCCGAATCTTCCGAGCCGGGCGGCTGCGCGTGCCTCTACTACTTCGTGATCTCCGCGACAACCCCCGCGCCGACCGTGCGGCCGCCCTCGCGGATGGCGAAGCGCAGGCCCTGGTCCATCGCGATCGGGGCGATCAGCTTGACGCCCAGGTTCACGTTATCGCCGGGCATGACCATCTCCGTGCCCTCCGGCAGCACCACCTCACCCGTCACGTCGGTCGTGCGGAAGTAGAATTGCGGACGGTAGTTGGCGAAGAACGGCGTGTGACGGCCGCCCTCGTCCTTCGAAAGGACGTAGACCTCGGCCTTGAAGTCGGTGTGCGGCTTGATCGAGCCCGGCTTGCACAGCACCTGCCCACGCTCGACTTCCTCGCGGCCGACGCCGCGGATCAGCGCGCCGATATTGTCGCCGGCCTGGCCCTGATCGAGCAGCTTGCGGAACATCTCGACCCCGGTAACGGTCGTCTTACGGGTGTCCTTGATGCCGACGATCTCGACTTCCTCGCCGACCTTGACGATCCCGGTCTCGACGCGGCCGGTGACGACCGTGCCGCGGCCCGAGATCGAGAACACATCCTCGATCGGCATCAGGAACGGCTTGTCGAGCGGACGCTCGGGCTGCGGGATGTAGCTGTCGACCGCCTGCATGAGCTCGAGCACGGCATCGTGGCCGGTCTTGCGGTCCTTGTCTTCGAGCGCGGCGAGGGCCGAGCCCTTGATCACCGGCACGTTGTCGCCGTCGAAGTCGTGCTTGGAGAGGAGCTCGCGAATCTCGAGCTCGACCAGCTCCAGGAGCTCCTCGTCGTCGACTTGGTCGACCTTGTTCAGGAACACGACCATGGCGGGGACGCCGACCTGCTTGGCAAGCAGGATATGCTCGCGGGTCTGCGGCATCGGGCCGTCGGCGGCGGATACGACCAGGATCGCTCCGTCCATCTGGGCGGCGCCGGTGATCATGTTCTTCACATCGTCGGCATGGCCGGGGCAGTCGACGTGCGCATAGTGGCGGCTCGACGTCTCATATTCCACGTGAGCGGTCGAGATCGTGATGCCGCGCTCGCGCTCCTCGGGCGCCTTGTCGATATTGGCATAATCGACATAGGTCGCGCCGCCGGTTTCGGCGAGGACCTTGGTGATCGCCGCCGTCAGCGACGTTTTCCCGTGATCGACGTGGCCGATGGTGCCGATGTTGCAGTGCGGTTTCGTCCGCTCGAACTTAGCTTTCGCCATTCTGGTTACCCTTCATCTTTCTTGTACAATTTCAACTATCTACTGGGATCAGGCGAGCTTCGCCTTGACCTCTTCGGCGACGTTGGCGGGGACTTCTTCATAGTGCGAGAATTGCATCGTGTACTGGGCGCGGCCCTGGCTGAAGGAACGCAGCTCATTAACGTAGCCGAACATATTGGCAAGCGGCACCATCGCTTCGACGACCTGGGCGTTGCCCCGGCTGTCGGTCCCCTGGATCTGGCCGCGGCGGCTGTTCAAATCGCCGATCACGTCGCCGAGATATTCCTCGGGCGTGACCACCTCGACCTTCATGATCGGCTCCAGCAGCTTGATGCCGGCCTTCTGGGCGACTTCCCGCATCGCGCCGCGGCCGGTGATCTCGAAGGCCAGCGCCGAGGAATCGACGTCGTGATAGGCGCCGTCGACCAGCCGGATCTCGAAGTCGATGATCGGGAAGCCGATCAGCGAGCCGGTGAGGGCGGTCTCGCGCATCCCCTTCTCGACCGACGGGATATATTCCTTGGGAACGTTGCCGCCCTTGACCTCGTCGACGAAGGTGACGCCCGAGCCGCGCTCGCCGGGCGCGACCGCGACCTTGACCCGGCCGAACTGGCCCGAGCCGCCGGACTGCTTCTTATGGGTGTAGTCGACCTCGACCGGCCGGGCGAGCGACTCGCGATAGGCGACCTGCGGCGCGCCGACATTGGCGTCGACCTTGAACTCGCGCTTCATGCGGTCGACCAGGATCTCGAGGTGCAATTCGCCCATCCCCTTGATGATCGTCTGGCCCGATTCGAAATCGGTCGACACCCGGAAGCTCGGGTCCTCGGCGGCGAGGCGGTGGAGGGCGATGCCCATCTTCTCCTGGTCGGCCTTGGTCTTGGGCTCGACGGCCACCTCGATGACCGGCTCCGGAAACTCCATCCGCTCGAGGATGATGGGGGCGTTGGGCGCGCACAAGGTGTCGCCCGTGGTGGTGTCCTTGAGCCCCGCCAGGGCGACGATGTCGCCGGCATAGGCGATGTCGATATCCTCGCGGCTGTTGGCATGCATCAGCAGCATGCGGCCGATCTTCTCCTTCTTGTCCTTGACCGAGTTCATCACGGTGCTCTTCTCGAGCTTGCCGGAATAGATGCGGGCGAAGGTGAGCGTCCCGACGAACGGATCGTTCATGATCTTGAACGCGAGCGCGGAGAACGGGGCTTCGTCGGAGGCCGGACGGGTGTCGGCGGTCTCGCCGTCGAGCTTGAGGCCCTCGACGGGCGGGATGTCGAGCGGCGACGGCAGGTAATCGACGACGGCGTCGAGCAGCGGCTGGACGCCCTTGTTCTTGAACGCCGAGCCGCACAGCACCGGCACGAACGAGAAGTTGAGGGTGCCCTTGCGGATCAGCGCCTTCAACGTCGCGGTGTCCGGCTCGTCGCCGCCGAGATAGGCCTCCATCACCTCGTCGTCCTGCTCGACGGCCATTTCGATGAGGTGCTGGCGCGCGTCGGCGGCGGCGCCGGCGAGCTCGGCCGGGACGTCCTGATATTCGAACTTCGCGCCGAGCGATTCCTCGAGCCAGATGATGGCGCGGTTCTCGACCAGGTCGACCAGGCCCTTGAAGCTGCCCTCGATGCCGATCGGCAGATAGAGGACGGCGGGGCGGGCGCCGAGCCGGTCCTTGATCATCGCGATGCACATCTCGAAGTCGGCGCCGGTGCGGTCGAGCTTGTTGACGAAGCACATCCGCGGCACCTTGTACTTCTCGGCCTGGCGCCAGACGGTCTCCGACTGCGGCTCGACCCCGGCGACCCCGTCGAAGCAGGCGACCGCGCCGTCGAGCACGCGCAAGCTACGCTCGACCTCGATCGTGAAGTCGACGTGGCCGGGCGTGTCGATGATGTTGATCCTATGGTCGTTCCAGAAGCAGGTGGTGGCGGCCGACGTGATCGTGATGCCGCGCTCCTGCTCCTGCTCCATCCAGTCCATCGTCGCGGTGCCCTCATGGACCTCGCCGATCTTGTAGGACTTGCCGGTATAATAAAGGATGCGCTCGGTGGTCGTGGTCTTGCCGGCGTCGATGTGCGCCATGATGCCGATATTGCGGTAGCGTTCGAGCGGATGGCTGCGGGCCATGATCTTAAACTCCGTTGCCGGACCGTCCGGCGTTCAAACCTGAAATCAATTTCCGCTCGGGCTGAGCTTGTCGAAGCCCTGCCCTTTCACCTTCTTCGGAAAGAAGAAGGACAGCCCTTCGACAAGCTCAGGGCGAACGGTGCGGGTGGAGGCGCGAGGCGCCTTCGCCCTATATAATCCTTACCAACGATAATGCGAGAAGGCGCGGTTGGCCTCGGCCATGCGGTGCGTGTCCTCGCGCTTCTTGACAGCGTTGCCGCGATTGTTGGCCGCGTCCATCAGCTCGCCCGACAGCCGCGCCGACATGGTGTTCTCCGAACGCGAGCGCGACGCCGAGATCAGCCAGCGTATGGCGAGCGCCTGGGCCCGCTCCGGGCGGACCTCGACCGGCACCTGGTAGGTGGCCCCGCCGACGCGGCGGCTGCGGACCTCGATGCCCGGCTTCACATTGTTGAGCGCGTCGTGGAACACGCCCAAGGGCTCGCGCTTGGCGCGGGTCTCGATCGTGTCGAGGGCGCCGTAGACGATGCCTTCGGCGACCGACTTCTTGCCGTCCAGCATGACCGAGTTCATGAATTTCGACAGCACGACGTCCCCGAACTTGGGATCGGGGAGGATTTCGCGCTTCTCGGGGCGACGGCGGCGGGACATTGGTTTCTTCCTTTCTCTTCAGCCGGTTCCGGAACCCGTCCGGGGCTTACTTTGGGGACAGTTACTAGTAACTGTCCCCACCTACTGGGCCCCGGCCTTCGCCGGGGAACAACGGTCACTTCGGCCGCTTGGCGCCATATTTGGAGCGGGACTGGCGGCGGTCCTTGACGCCCTGGGTGTCGAGCACGCCCCTGAGGACGTGGTAGCGGACGCCCGGAAGGTCGCGGACGCGGCCGCCGCGGATCAGGACCACGCTATGCTCCTGGAGGTTGTGGCCTTCGCCGGGAATGTAGCTGATCACCTCGCGCTGGTTGGTGAGCCGCACCTTGGCGACCTTGCGCAGCGCCGAGTTCGGCTTCTTCGGCGTCGTCGTATAGACGCGGGTGCAGACGCCGCGCTTTTGCGGGTTCTGCTCCATCGCGGGGACCTTCGACTTGGCCTTTTGCGGCTCGCGGCCCTTGCGGATCAGCTGGTTGATCGTCGGCATGAAGCCCTTCACCTTGTCCCAGTTACTTTGCCGAGGCGCAAAAAGCGCAAAAACCCGGCGGCCTATCGGGACCCCATCAAAGTGCTACTTTGATGGGAACCCGCCGGCCCCCGGCCCTTGCGTGTCGCAACAGCAATGTTCAAGCTCTTTGCCCGCTCCAGGAACGCGAGGCTCCGCGGGCGAGGCGGCCTATAGCGGCGCGGGGGATATGGGTCAACGGGGGGATTTTTGAAGGGGGACAGTTACCGGTAACTGTCCCCGCTTGTGCCCGCTTGTGAGCCGGGTCCGCTCTCGTGCCGATGCAGTTGAGGCGCTAAGCTGACCATATGGCAATTTATCGCTACATCATCACCGCCGACACCGGCATGGCCCCTGCGATCGACGAGGCCTTGCTGTCCCTCGCAACGTGCAAGCCGCAAATCCGGAAGAGTGCGCAGCCCGGGGACTGGGTCTTGGCCTGTCGCGGGTCGCCCGCACCTACTGGCCTGATCGCCTGGGCCGCGCGCATCGAGCGGAAAGTCGGAATTGGCCGGTATGAACGCGAGTATCGCGGGCGGTCAGACGCGGTCTACAGGGAGCGGCCGGACGGAAGCTACGAGCGGCTCCGCCCAGACTATCACGATTCTCCGGAGGATCAGCAGAAGGATTTATCGGGCCCGGCTTTGGTTTTCGCGCGACAGGCGAGTTGGTACTTTGGAGATCGACCGCAGCTGCTTCCCGACCACCTTCAGCATCTGGCGCCGCGCGGCCAAGGGCATCGAGTCAACGGCTCGCTTGCCGGCGATGAGCAGGCGTTGGTCGATTGGCTTCAAAGCCGAGGACCGCCGGGGCTTCACGGCCGGCCGCCTGATCAAGATGCGTGCGGGGGCTGCGTGCCCAAGCCCGCAAGAAGTCCGGGCTGGTAGGCCCGCGGGCCTGATTGGGGACAGGTAATCGGGGACAGTTACTGGTAACTGTCCCCACCTTGCACCACAGTTACCGGTAACTGTCCCCACCTGCCGCCCGTCTCCGCCGCGCGGATCGCGTCGCGGTCGCCGTCGGCGAGCCCTTCGGCGAGGAACGCCGCCCAGTCGTCGATCCGCTCCCGCGCCGCCGCCAGATCGGTAAACTCGTCCCAGCCGAGGCCGAGATGCGCCCGTGCGCTGGACCAGCGCCAGTCCTCCGGCCGGGCCGCCAGCCGCGCCCGCACCGGATTGAGCTCGACATAGCGCAGGCAGGCATGGACGTGCGCCTCGGCCATCGGGAAGGAGGCGAAGCGGCTCTGCCACAGATGGCCGCGCCAGCCCTCCCGCCGGTTGATCTCCCAGGTATAGCGGCGATGCGCCGGCGCCAGCGCCGCGCGCAGGCCGTCCTCGTGCGCGGGAACGAGGATCAGGTGGACGTGATTGGGCATCAGGCACCAGGCCCAGACCTTCGTCCCCGCCTTGGCGCACCAGTAGCGCAGCAGCCCGAGATACAGGGCATAATCGGCCTCCGAGAAGAAGGTCGGCTGGCGCCGGTTGCCGCGCTGGGTGACATGATGGGGCATTCCGGGGAGGACGGTTCGGGCGGTTCGCGGCATCGGCCGATGCTATACCAAAAGCGCGGACTTTGCCACCGCCACGCGCCGCAAAGCGAAGGGGGGGCAAGTGGGGACAGTTACCA
>DASZDE010000019.1:0-8891 GCA_035942355.1 Allosphingosinicella sp.
AGGTTCGGGCTCAGGTTCGGGCTCAGGTTCGGGCTCAGGTTCGGGCTCCGGGTCGATCCGGTCCCACTCCTCGGCCTGCTCGATCTCCGGCTCGGCTTGCGGCTCGGGCTCCGCAAAGCTCAGCGGCGACCGCTTGCGCCGGGGAAACTCCTCGGCTTCGGCCGCTCCGGCGTCCGCCTGGAGGTCGGGCTCGGCGAAGCTCGTCAGCGACCGCCTGCGCCGCGGCTCCTCTTCCGCCTCGACCTCCTCGATCTCGTCCACCAGCGGCAGCTCGTCGAGCGGTTCGCCGAGATCGAGGCCGGCAATCAGCGGCCGGCGCGACGGCGCGTCCGGGTGGGCGTCCGCCCGCCGCAGCCGCGGCGGCGCGAGCCAAGCCGCGTCGTCCTCCTTGCTACGTGGGGCCGAAGCCGGCCGGCCGCCGAGGGCGCGCAGCCCCAGCCAGATGGCGAGGAAAGTGGCGGCGGCGGCGGCGGCGATCACGGACAGGCGCGCGGTCATGCCGAGCGGCGGCTCGGCGGCGGGAAGCACGCTCGGCAGCCCGCTGAGGCCGATGACGCGGGAGAATTGGTCGTCGGGCATGGCGAAGGCGACGAACGCCACCGACAGCGCCGCGAACGCCGCCATCGGCAGGTCGAGGTGCAACTTCGCGACTCTTCGCGCCCGCTTCGCAACCTTGCTCGATGTCATGCCAGCGCCTTGCCCGTCAGCCTTTGATAAACCGGCACATAGCGGGAAATATTTGACGACCAGTTACGATCCCGCTCGACGAAGCGCCGCGCGAGGTCGAGCCTTGCCTCCCACCCGGCGCGGTTGCCGAACAGCCTGTTGAGCGCGTCCGCCAGCGCCGCCGGGTCGCCCGCGGGGAACAAGGTGCCGGTCACGCCATGTTCGATCAGCTCGCGGTGGCCGCCGACGTCGGAGGCGACCACCAGCTTGCGCTGCGCCATCGCCTCGAGCGGCTTCAGCGGAGTCACCAGCTCGGTAAGGCGCATCGCCTTGCGCGGATAAGCCAATATGTCGATCAGGCTGTAATAGCGGTCGACCTCGTCGTGCGGCACCCGGCCGAGGAAATGGATGCGGTCGGCAGCCGGCGAGACCGCCGCCTGCGCCTTGAGCGGCCCCGCCATCGGCCCGCCGCCGACCAGCAGCAGATGCGCGTGCGGGCGCCTGGCCAGCAGCCGCGGCATCGCCGCGATCAGCGTGTCGAGGCCTTCATAATCGTAGAAGGAGCCGATGAAGCCGACCACATCGGCTGCGGCGAGGCCAAGCCGGCCGGCCAGGTCGGAGTCGCGGTCCGGCGGGCTTCCGAACAGCGTCAGGTCGACCCCGTTGGGCGCGACGATGATCTTCGCCGGGTCGATGCCGCGGGCGATCAGGTCCCGCCGCAGCCCGTCGCAGATCACCGCGACCGCGTCCGCGCGGCGCGCCGCATAGGTTTCCAGCATGCGCGTCAGCCGGTAGCGCGCCGAACCCTCCCGGCCGGTGCCGTTGCCGACCGCGGCATCCTCCCAGAAGGCGCGGATCTCGTAGACGAGCGGCAGCCGCCGCCGCTTCGCCACATCGAGCGCGGCGAGGGCGGTCAGCACCGGCGAATGGGCATGGAGCTGGTCCGGCCGCCACGTCTCGACGAGCCGGTCGAGCCGCCCGGCGAGCGCCCGCACCTCGCGCCACTCGCGCAGCGGCGACGGGCCGGCCGCGGGCTTGGGCGTGCGGTGGAAGGTGATGCCGTCGACCACCTCGGGATCGGGCCCTTCGGCTTGATGCCGCGGGCCCGTGAGGGCGGCCACCTCCCAGCCGCGCGCCAGCTGCGCCTTGAGGATCGCCCGCGTGCGGAACGCATAGCCGCTGTGCAGCGGCAAGCCGTGGTCGAGCACATGGAGAATCCGCATGCCGCCGCTTTGCCACGACAAGCTTAACGGCGCGTCAACCGGCGTCGCCTATGAAGGCCCGATGCAGCGCGCACGGGGCTCCGGCAGATGATCGACAATTTTGCGCTGGCGCTCAGCCACGGGCTGCTGATCCTCGCCGCGTGGCGGCTGCTGGCGCGCGCCGACCTCGACGACGATGCCGCGCCCGAGCCGGCGCCGCCGGCAAAGCCCGATCGCCGGATCGTCCGCAAGGCAGCGCCCGGTGCGTGATCTCGCCTTTATCGGCTTCCTGCTGGCGCTGATCGGCTTCGGCTTCAAGCGGCCGTTCCTGTTCGTGCTCGCTTACGCCTATGTCGATATCGTCGCGCCGCAGCGGCTCAGCTATTTCATGCTGAACGCGGTGCCGCTGTCGATGATCGTCGCCGGCCTCGCCATCGCCGGCTGGCTGCTCGCCGACGACAAGCGCCACTTCCGGGTGACCGCCCGCCAATGGCTGATGCTGATCCTGCTCGGCTATGCCGGCTACACCACCGTCTATGCCGATTTCCCGGTCGACGCCTTGTTCAAATGGGAATGGGTGTGGAAGGCGATGCTGTGGGCCATATTCCTGCCCTTCACGCTGCGCACCAAGCTCAGGATCGAGGCCTATCTGCTGTTCATGACGCTGTCGGCGGCGGCGATCGTCATCGTCGGCGGGATCAAGACCCTGGCCTCGGGCGGCGGCTACGGCGCGCTCAACCTGATGGTCGACAACAATAGCGGCCTTTACGAAGGCAGCACGATCTCGACGGTGGCGATCGCGATCATCCCGGTGATCCTGTGGCTCGCCCGGTTCGGCACGATCTACCCGCGCGACTGGCGCGTGCGGCTTTTCGCCTACAACCTGATCTTCGCCTGCCTGCTGATCCCGGTCGGCACCGAGGCCCGCACCGGCCTGGTCTGCATCGCCGTGCTGGTCGTGCTGATGCTGCGCGACGTCAGGAACCGCTTCGGCTACATGGCGCTGGTCGCGATCGCGCTCGCGGCGGCAGTGCCGTTCCTTCCGCAGACCTTCACCAGCCGGATGAGCACCATCCAGACCTACGAGGCCGATGCGTCCGCCACCACCCGCATCGCGGTGTGGGGCTGGACGTGGGAATATGCCAAGGACCATCCGATGGGCGGCGGCTTCGAGGCCTATAAGCAGAATTCGCTGCGCGTGAACACGGTCGCCACCACCACGACGGGCACGGTCCAGACCGTCGACCAGTCGCTGATCCAGGACAGCGCCCGCGCCTATCATTCGAGCTATTTCGAGATGCTCGGCGAGCAGGGCTTCCCCGGCCTCGCCTTGTTCCTGCTGATCCACGGCATCGGCCTTATCCGGATGGAAGTGCTGCGCCGGCGCTACCGCCGCGCCGAGGGCGACACGGCGTGGATCGCGCCGCTGGCGACCGCGCTCCAGAATGCCCAACTCGTCTATCTGGTCGGCGGCCTGTTCGTCGGCATCGCCTTCCAGCCCTTCATCTACATGCTGCTGGCGGTCCAGATCGGCTTCGACACCTACGTCACCCGCAAGGCGCGCGAGACGGCAAAGGCGCCGTGGGGGCGGAAGGGCGAGGCTCCGGCCCTGGCGACGTGAGCGGGCCGCTGGCGGCGGGAGTGGGCGAGGCGGGGTAAAGGTCCGCCGGCGGCGCCTTCGGCCGTCGCTGGTGATGCGTCAGCACGGCCCTTCGGAACAAAAGCTATTGCGCCGTTCAGGAAATCAAAATTCCTCAACCCATTTTCGGTTAGCTGCGGATGCCGGCTTCCCGGAATGCGACGGACGTCGCGAAACAGCGGGCACCTAGGAAACGACGGCACCCGCGGATTTTCTTTGGAAATAGCTTGCGCTCTCAAGTGATCATGCTAAGCGTCGCAATAATCGGGGGGAGAAGCTGCAATGAATACTTTTCGAATGGCGGCGTCAATCGTCGCTGGAGGCATGTTCCTGGCCGACGGAGCGGCCGCCCAGACCAGCGAAGCGGCTGCCGCGGCCCCTTGGGAAGGCTTCTACGTCGGCGCTCATGCCGCCTACCATCACGGGGAAGTGGACGACAGAGGGTGCGTCGGGCTGTGCGCCCGCGACGAGAAGGTCAAGGAACTCTATCTGGCTCTCCAGGGCGGCTACGATGCCCGCGTGGGCGGAGACTTCGTGTTGGGAGCCATGGCATGGGTCGGCGTCACGCCGGTGAAGAGCGAAGCCGAGTTGGCTCCGGGCATCGTCGTCAAGGGAAAGACCGATTTCGCGGGCTTCCTGGGAATGCGGGGCGGCCTCGACCGGGGTCCTTGGCTGCCATACGCATTCGTGGGTTACTTGCGGGTGACCGGCAAGATCACCAACGAAGCTGCCCCCATCAAACGGGTCAAAGGCAAACATAACGGAATAGGGCTCGGCGTCGGTGCCGAATACCGGCTCGCGCCGAACTTTTCGGTGGATGGCCGCTACATGTACAGCAATTTGAGCGACGAGGACTACAACATGGGGGGCGGAACCACGATCGCTGGCGAGCACGCTCACACTTTCAGCATGGGCGTGAACTACCGCTTCTAGAGGCGCAGCCCGCGTAGGCGATTGCTCTCGAAGGCACGAGTCGATACGACCTCGAACTTCGGATCTCGGGAGCGTCGGAGGCCCTCGCATGCGCATCGATCGGCGAGCGGCCCTGCTTGCGCTGGCGACCCTGGTTCTCGCCACCGCATCGCCCGCGGCGAGCGGGGACGCAGCTCCCGCCGCCCCGATCCGAGCCGTGGAAGCGGCGCTGGCCGGGCGCGACGGCGCCGCCCCTTCCGAGGCAGCCGTCCGCGCCGCCGTGGCACGGTCGTTCAACCTCGATGCTATGGCGCGCGCCGTTCTGGGCGGCCAGGCGTTCACGCCCAAGCAGTTCGGCAGGTTCCGGGAAGCCCTCGCTGACCATCTCGTTCTCGACATGCTTGGCCAGCGCCGCGACGGGAGACGGGGGACGATCATGATCGTGAGAACGCGGGCGATCGGCACTGGCGAGTGGGTAGTGGATACCCGCGTCGAAACTCCCGGCCGGCCGCATCGCTCGGTGTCATGGCGAGTCAGCGCGGGTTCTGGGCGGGCGCTCATCACCGATTTGCTAGGCAACGGCGCCAGCCTCGTCCGGTCGTGGCGCAACCGCCATCTGCCGACGCTTCGCAGAGTTGGGCTGGATGGATTGATCGAGCGCCTGGAAGCGCGAAATCGGAGGATGCGCGGCTAGGCCCCTTCCGCTACCGTCCGGCGAGGGAGGTGCCGCTTGGGGGCAACAGATTCAATCCTGGTGGTCGACAATGTTGGGCGCGTGTTCGATGACGGCGCCATCGTCGCACTGAACGATGTGTCGCTGTCGGTCGGCCGGCGCGAACTGGTGGCGGTGCACGGCCCCAATGGCAGCGGCAAGTCGACGCTACTCAACATGATGGCGGGTCTGGATCACCCAACTTGCGGCACCGTGACGGTAAATGGGCGCCGCTCGCCAAGTACCGACGAGTGGAGCCGGCTGCGGGCGGGCGCGATCGGGATCGTTTTCCAGGACTTCAATCTGTTGCCGACGCTCACGGCGTCCGAGAACATCCAGGTCGCGATGTTCGGCACCCGCAGCCCGGCCGAGCGGGCGCGCCGGGCAGCTCACTTGCTCGAGGAGGTCGGCATTGGCCACTGTGCCGCGCGGTTGCCGCCGAAGCTGTCCGGAGGCGAGCGCCAGCGGATCAGCATTGCGCGCAGCCTTTCCAACGATCCGGCACTGCTGCTCGCGGACGAGCCGACCAGCAATCTCGACACCAAAGCGGGGGTCGCACTCGTCGACCTTCTGCTTGAGCTGCAGAAGACCCGCGAGCTGGCGATGGTCATGGTGACCCACGACCCCAATGTGCGCGAGCGCTGCCCGCGTAAAATCGCGATGCAGGACGGCAGGGTGGCCGAGGATGTCCGAGGATAACCGCTCGCTCACCTGGTTTGGCCTGGTCGGGCGCAACCTTCTTCGGCGGCCGGCCCGCGCATTGTTCACGCTCCTTGGAGTGGCTCTCGCGGTCGCGAGCTACGTTGCCCTCACCGGCCTCGCCAGCGGCATGATCGAGGGCGCGGGCGCCAGCAACGAGGAGCGCGGCGTCGACCTGGTGGTGACCCATCGCGGCATGGTCGAGCTATATTCCGGATCGCTCCCGGAAGAGCTCGGACCGCTTATTCGCACCCAACCGGGTGTCGCCGAGGTCTCGGCGGAGCTCGTCACCGCTCTGGAATTCGACGACGGGCAGGCGATCGTCACCGGTTGGTCGCTGGACGCGTTCGCCTTTCGCGAGATGCGCCTTCGCGAAGGCCGCGCGCCGAGGCCGGGCGCTGGCGAGGTCGTGCTCGGTGAATCGCTCGCGGAGGCAGCCGGCGTCGGAGTGGGCGGCGAAATCCAGCTCAATTTCGCGCCGTTCCGGGTGGTCGGAATCTCGGCTTACGACAATGGCTACCTGCGGAACATGGCGATCATGCCGCTCGGAGACCTTCAGAAGCTCCTCGCGCGTCCGAATGTCGTGTCCATGTTTCAGATCAGGCTGCGCCATCCGGAGAACCCGCAGGCGCGCGAGGCCATCCGTGCGGCGATCGTCGCATTGCGTCCCAACCTCAACGTCTCGACCACGACAGAGGCGATGCGCTCGAGCAAACTGGTGCAAATGATCGACTCGAGTTCGTTTGCGATATCGCTGGTGGCGCTCGCGATCGGCTGCTTGTCGGTACTCAACACGATGGCGATGGGAGTCGAGGAACGAACCCGCGAGATCGGCATCCTCGCGGCGATCGGCTGGAGCCGGGGGCGGATTCTTGGGCTGATCCTGTCCGAGGGCTTCCTGATCGCGGGTCTGGGAGGGATGGCGGGCATCGTGCTCGGCTGGATCGGGCACGATTATCTGGTGCATTCGGTCACCCAGGGTGCCGAGCTCGAGACTTCCACGATGCTGGGGCAGGCGCTCCGGGCCGAGATGATCGCCCTGCTGGTCGGTCTGATCGGCGCGTTCATTCCGGCGTGGCGCGCCTCGCGGCTGGCGCCCGCGGCCGCGCTCCGGCGTCAGTGACGCGGCAATGCCCGAAATAGGGTGACTTGGGCCGACACTAAGAACCGGAGCGGTCGATTGGCTCCGCCGAACCTAGACTTGGCCGGGCGCCGGCTTGCCTCGGCATGACGAAACTGAGCTCGATCGCGCGGTCAGGCAGTCTCGATCGCCGCTCGATGACGTGACACCCCAGGAAGCACGACCACTTGTGCGAGGGAAGAAACAGGCACGGGAGGATAGTGACCTGAAGTCCAAGTCTGCTCAGTCCAACGACAGGAGAATCCATCCTGGCCCGTCGCGCGCGAGGATCGCGGACCGCCTGTTCCACCGGCCCTCGATAGTCCGGGCTCGGAACCGGCAGAGATACTCGGTCGACTCTTCCTCGAAAGCCTTGCATCGGAGCAACCGGATCGTGTCGATCCTGAAGGTCGCTCGCCCACTCACCCGGGGCGCCGCATGAATCGCTGCCGCAAGGTCGGTTGCTGACGGGGCGTCGAGCCCGGCGGCTGCCGCCGCTGCAAGTGCAATGGTCACCAGAAGCTCCATCGGCGAAGGTTCCTACAACTGCTGGAGCAAGGCAATGGACGCATCGTTGGCGAGCGATCGCCATCGCGAGTTTGGGAGATTGCCCGATTGCGGCCATGGTGAGACGCGGTGTCTCACCTCACCCGGATCGTGCGCTCCCCGTTCACCCCACAGGCGGAGTGATATCGATGGCAGTGGAAATCCTCGACGGCTGGATCGAACCGGCCAAGCCCGCCCGGGCGACGGGCAGATATACGTCGTCCGACACGCTGCAATTCCGCGATCGTCTCCTCGCGGCGGGCGGCAACGGCTCGCCCGCCGCCGCTTTGAGATATCAAAGCTGACACCCTGTTGAGAGTGCCTGCGCTGCCCCGAAGGCCGGTTCATTCCTCGTCGGTCTCGTCGGGGTTGCTGGGCGGCCGGACGCAGGCGTCGAGCTGCGTGGTCGTCGGAGTTCCGGACAAAGCGGCGTTGAACACGGGCTTGCCGTCCTTCCACACCTGCAGCGACGTCGCTCCGCCGATCAGCTTGCGCAGCTCGGGACCCGCGTAAAAGCCGATCGATCCGGGGGTCTGGCCGCCTGCATTGCCCGCCCAGCCGATCGCCGGCACCCGCCGCGCCGGATCGCCGACGGAAATCTCGATCCTGTGGTCCTCGCTGTCGCTCCAGCTGTCGAAGGCGCTGTCGACGAAATCGATCACCGGGTCTTCGTCGCCTTGGCCGATCCCTCCCCGGATCCATTTTTCCGAAGGATCGTGCATCGTCCAGTGGCAGCCGACATCTCCCCTCTCAACGTAAGGAACCACCGGACGCGCGGGGGGAAAGGCCGTGGCGGCGGGACCGGCCGCTCCGGCGAGGAGCATCGCGCCGAGAGCGGTGGCGACTCGACGCGGTTCAACGCGCTTCGTCATGCTGCCTTGGAACTGGAGCGGGTCGAACATCGCATGAGGGCGCTTGCTGCGGATCGGCTCGCGCTGAGCAACTGCTCCTTCAATCAATATTGTCGCCATATGCCTCATCCCACGGTTGAGCTGGCAGCATAGCAAATGCGCGGAACGAGGGGTATCGGCACCCGCCGGGGTGGGTCAGTTGTCATCCCGGCGAACGCCGGGACCCAGGAACACGAACGTCCGGCGGAGTTCGCAACCGCTTCAGTTCTCGGGTCCAGGGCTTGCGCCGGGATGACGGCGGGCGGCCGCTCAGGCAGTCTCCATCGCCGCTTGGGCTTTTTCGACGAGGCCGATGAAAGCTTTCGTGAACGCCGGTATGTCGTCCGGTTTGCGGCTGGTGACGAGGTTGCCGTCGACCGCCACCTCGCGGTCGACCACCTCGGCGCCGGCGTTCCTGAGGTCGGTGCGGATCGACGGCCAGCCGGTGACGGTGCGGCCGCGGAGCACGTCGGCTTCGGCGAGCAGCCACGGACCGTGGCAGATC
>DASZDE010000020.1:0-8959 GCA_035942355.1 Allosphingosinicella sp.
CGGTTGCACGCGGCGAGCGCATGGTCCTTGAGGCAGTGGCCGTCCTCGAGCAGCAGCAGATTGTCCTGGTCGATCGCCGCCGGCCTGACCCGCGCCGGCGGCGGCTTGCCGCCAGGCGGAAAGGCGGCAAAAAGGCGGTCGTCGAACAGATGGGCGGCGTCGACCTCGCCGCAGCGATAGGGAAGGGCGAGCAGCACGCAGTCGAGCAGGCCCCGGTGGAGGCTGTCGCAGGCCGCCTGGCTCGGCTCCTCGCGCAGGTAGAGCTTGAGCTCGGGCCATTCCTTGCGCAGCTTGGGCAGGATCCGCGGCAGCAGGAACGGAGCGATGGTGGGGATCACCCCCATGCGGAGCTCGCCCGCCAGCGGCTTGCCGGCGGCGCGGGCGAGGTCAGCCAGCTCCTCGGCCTCGCGCAGCACGCGGCGCGCCTTGGCGGCGATGCGCAGCCCGAGCGGGGTGAAACGCACCACCCGCCGGGTCCGCTCGACCAGCGTAACGCCGATCAGGGATTCGAGCTCGCGCAGCCCCGCCGACAAGGTCGACTGGGTGACGAAGCACGCCTCCGCCGCCCGTCCGAAATGGCCATGGTCCTCCAGCGCAACCAGATACTGGAGCTGCTTGAGCGTCGGCAGGTGCACGATCATTCGGACCAACTCCCTGATCGTCTGACTCCTCTTCCCGGGAATATGACGATCATGCCTGCGCTCATCGATTCCCTCGATCAAAGGTTGCGGCCTAATCATATTGGACGATCGGCACCAGCCCCTCGATGCTGCCCCGCACATGATCCTCTCCGCCCATCGGTTCTGGCGACCATCTGATGCGCTCAGGCTGATGGTCGATGAGGGCCCGTGTGGCGCCTTCAGCGGCGCCAATTCCCGACCGAGTCGCCATTCGTGGCGGGACCTGCTACACGCGTCCGATCACCCGGAATTTCCACGAGCATCCTGTGACAGAGAGACGCCCGCGCTCTCGCTTGCCCATTACGAGGTGATCGGCATGGAACGGAGCTATCGGCCCGCCCGCAGTCGTGCCGCAGCGGCGAGGGGGGCCGAGGGTGGCGCTGAGAGGGGCGCTCTTGCCCGGCAGGCTATCGGGACTGCGCTTCCCGAGCGCCCGTGCACGGTCGAGCGCGCCTACCAGCTGGCGCGCTCGGGGGATTGCCGGGGGCTCGCCGAGATCGCCGCAGCGCTCAAACGCGAGCGGCACGAAGCGGTCGACGCGCATCTCGCGGGGCCATCGATCAAGCGGGACTTGCGCCGGCTCTGTGAGGCGCGGCGGCGCTGACCCGCAGCTGACGCCAATCTAGCGCTATGCTGCGGACGTTCGTCAAGAAGACTTCAAAGGCGCCGCGCCACTAAATGAGCTGGCGCTGGAACGGGCAAAAAGGAGGACGCGTCGCCGCCGAAGCGAGGGCAACTTCCTGCTCGATGAAGATTAGGCGGGAGGTGAGGAGCTTCGCGGCCAGACAATCCTCTCCTGCCTTTGCAGGGGAGGGGGACCCTGTGCAACATGGTGGAGAGGCCGCCTCGGCCGACGCTCGAGCGGAGAAGGGCATGGCAGAAATGAGCAGCAAATTCCGGGAGAAGGGTGGCGAGATCTACCTTCCTGCCGCGAAATGACGCGCCCCCCGACGCGGACCATCACGCTCCTCTTGCTGGCAACGCTGGCGCTGCAATCGCCGGCTGGGGCGGAGGAGACGAAGCGGGCTGCTCCCTTCGCGCCGCTTCACACCTATTTGAGCGCCGATGATTATCCTGCCGAAGCGATCGCCAAAGGGGAGCATGGCACAGTCCATTTGCGACTGAGCATCGGCATCGAAGGACGCGTCCGCGGCTGCACGATCATCGAATCCAGCGGCTCGGCGGTCCTCGATGCGACCTCGTGCCGGATCATGGTGGCACGGCCGCGCTTTCATCCTGCAACGGACGCCGGCGGCAAGCCCGTCCAGGATAGCTTCGAGAGCAAGATTAGGTGGAGAATTCCAACAGCCGGTACTCCCGTCCGAATGGACGTTCCGGCCGGCGTGAATATGGCGACCAGTCTCTGGTTTGCCTGCACGTCGGGCGAGGCGGCCAAGCTGGTGCCGACGGACCTTCCCGCGCCCGATGTTGCCCGGCGCGCATTCGAAGCTTGCCGGCCGCTCGAGGAGCGGATCGCGGCCGAGATGACGGCAGCCCGGATTCCGGCTCTGGCTCCCGCCAAACTGATCCCGACCCTCAAGGAGCAGGTATCGCAAGCGCTCCCGCAGTTTCTGGAAAAGTCGCGCAGTGAGCTCCGCATCCGCTCCGCGAAGCCCTAAGCCGCGCCCGCTTCGAATAGAGCTGGCGCGACCCGTTCCACCTCAGCCTGACTCGAACACCGCCAAGCAATATGAGGAAAACAGGGACAGTATACAATTTGACTCAGCCTTCCGCAGCCTGCCGCCCTGGCGTCCATACGCCTGTGCCACCGCCGCCTTCGCTGCGGAGCCCGCCGGGTCTGCCCCTCAACACGCCGCCTTTTGTCAGTCAGCGAAGCGGTTTCACGCTATTGATCAATCGCGTCATACGTTGATCTACCTGACGCAACACGAGTTCGACTTCCGAATAATCCCGCGAGTTTATCAGGCGCTCGATGGCGACGTGCAGCCCCCGATGTATATCCTCTAGATCGCTAATGACTTCTGCTGGTGCTAGTTCACTCATGCACAATTCCCGCGTCTGTTTGACTACCCTAGTCCAGCCCAGATTCACCCCGCCTTCCGCGGCCGTCCCCCCTTACGCCCGTTCTCGCGCGCTGCCGCCGCCTTGGCGGGCGAGCGGCTCCGCCCGGCCCGCCGCGCCAGCTCACTCATCCACGCCTTGGTGCCGAACACCCCGTTCATCAGCCCGCGCACCGTCAGGTCCGCGTCGCGCGCTGCCCAGTGCAGGCCGAAGCCCACGCCGGCGATCTCGATGGCGGCGATCTCCGCGTCACTCGCATCCGCGAGCTCCTGTATCCGCCGCGCCGGGAAGGCGAAGGTGCACCCGTTGGTGAGATCGACCACGATCCGGCCGCTGTCGGGATCGTAGCGCGCCGCCGCCGCGCGCGGCTCGCTCGCCAGCATTTCCGCGCCGCGCCGCTCGGCGGCTTCGATCTGTGCGTCCGACCAGTGAACCGTCATCGCCTCATCCCTTGTACCTCGTCCCATCTCGCCAGGAATGCCGCCTGCCGCTCCAGCACCACGTCCATCGCCCGCCGCCGCTCGCTGGCCTTGAAGCCGATCGCGTAGACAAGCTCCGGCAGGTTTTCCGCGCCTCGGATCACGATCTTCGCCTCGCCGTCCCCGTAAACATGGACATGCGCCGGCTCGTGATCATCGGTATAGATCGCGAAGCGCAGCCCTCGCTCGCGATGGATCGTGACCATGAGCACACCTAACCCATCTGTTGGGTTATCGCAAGCGGCCATCCACGCCGGCGTGCGGCGGGGGCGAGAACGCCGCGACCGCGCGGGCGATCAGCGGCGGTTCCAGGGCCGGTTCAGCCTGGCTTGAATCCCCTCTCCCCGGCGATGTCGCTTAGTCCTCTATTTGCAATGCCGATCCGAACGGAAGCGTCAGCACGGCGCGGCGCTCTCCATCCTCGACCTCGATCCGGTGGCGGAGGTTCAGCCTGCCTGCCCGGACCTGGTCGCAGATCAGCTCCCGCGCCGCCTCGGTGGCCGCGGCGCGCGCCGCCGCGGCGTCGGGCAGCTCCAGCCCTTCGTCGTCGGTGCACCGGCAATCGTCGTGCACATCGAAATAGAAGCGAGGCATGGGCACTCAATGCGGGCGGCGGCACAGGTGTCCGCCGCTCAACCTATGTTAGCGACTTTCCGGACCGAGAAGCGCGGCTCGGCGCTACCGATTCAAGCAGGTTGCCGGCCTTGTGGGGTTTGATTTACGGCGGGAAAACAGGCGTTTGCGGAGCCGCGGCGTCACAACCATGCGTTTGCGGAGCCGCGGCATCAGAACCAGGCCCTGACGCCGGCGAGCAGGCTCCAGCCGGCGACAGGCTCGCCCGCCGCCCGCCGATAGCCGGCGGTGTCGCCGAACGCGCGCTCGTGGGCGAGACCGACATAGGGGGCGAATTGCGGCGCGAGCTCGTAGCGGAGCCGGAGGCCTGCCTCGCCAGTGGACAAGCCCGATCCGATGCCGATCTCCGCATCGTCCCGCGCGGCCAGGTTCAGCTCGAGGCGGGGCTGGAGGATCAGCCTTTGGCTGATGCGCAGGTCGTATTCGGCCTCCAACCGCGCCGAGAGGTCGCCTTGGTCGGACAGGAACAGGGCGCCGTCCACTTCGAACCAGTAAGGGGCGAGCCCGTGGAGGCCGAGCACGAGATGGGCGCGCTCCGGATCGGGGCGGAAATCGTAGCGGATCCCGGCCTGCAGGTCGAACCAGGGATCGACGGCATGGCTCCACAGCGCCTGCACCTCGACCGCCGCGGGCGCCTCGCCGAACGATCCTTCGCCCTCGCTCTTGACCCACAATTTGTCGATGTCGCCGCCATGCCAGGCCTCGGCGTCCCACGCATAGCCGTCCCGTCCGTCGGTCAGCCGCGCCTCGAGCCGGTCGACCAGGATCTTGGACGTCGCGATCGCGCCATGCTCCTCGCGAAGCGCGCCGCGCGCGGCGGCCATGGCGTCCGCGCCATAGACGGCGTCCGCGGCGTGCTCGGGCCCGGCTTCGGCTTCGGGCGGAGCCGGCGCCGCGGGCGGAGCGCCGGGGGCCGCCGGCGGCGAAGCCATGTCGTGCCCTGCATGCGGGTCCGTGGGCGGCGAGGCCGGCGGCACGGCATGGCCGGCGTGCGGATCGGCCGGCGGCGCCGCGGCGGCCGGAGCCGGGGCGTGGCCCGAATGCTGGGCCAGGCCGGCCGCCGGGACGCAGACCATGGCCAGCAGCAAGATCGGCAAGGCCCTCATGCCTCGTCTCCGTCCAGCGGCCGCACCGTCACCACCCGCATCATCCCGGCGTGCATGTGGTACAGGAGATGGCAGTGGAAGGCCCAGTCGCCGGGCGCGTCGGCGGTGAGGTCGAAGCTCAGCTTGCCGCCCGGCAGCACCATCACCGTATGCTTGGCGGGATGATGGCCGGAATGGCCGTTGACGATCTCGAAGAAATGCCCGTGCAGGTGCATCGGGTGGGTCATCATCGTGTCGTTGACCATCGTCACCCGCACCCGCTCGTTGCGGGCGAAGCGGATCGGCTCGGGATTCTCGCTGAGCCTGGCGCCGTCGATCGACCACATGAAGCGCTCCATGTTGCCGGTGAGGTGGACCTCCACAGCCCGGGTCGGCGGGCGCGGATCCCGATTGGGCTCGAGCGAGGCCAGGTCGCGGTAGACCAAAACCCGGTGGCCGGCATCGTCGAGCCCGATGCCGGGGTCGCCGGTGCGGTCGACGGGATGCGGCGCGATCATGTCGACGCCGACGCCGACTTCGAACGAAACCTTGGATTCGTCGCGCATGTCCATGGAAGAATGGCTCATTGCCGCAATCGCGCCGCCTGATCCGGCCGCTGCCGCACCGCCATGATCCATGCCGTGCATCGCGCTATGGCCCATCCCGCCCATGCCCATATCCTTCATCGTCAGGGTCGGACGCTTGCGGAGCGGCGGCACCGGCGCCGACATGCCCGGCCGCGGCGCCAGCGTCGCCCGCGCCATGCCCGAGCGGTCGATCGTCTCGGCGACGAAGCTGAAGGCCCGGTCCTCGTCGGGCTGGACGATAATGTCGTAGGTTTCGGCATTGCCGATCTGGAATTCGTCGACGGTCACCGGGCGGACGTTCTGCCCGTCGGCCGCCACCACGGTCAGCGGCAGGCCGGGGATGCGGACGTTGAAGATGGTCTGGGCGGCCGCATTGATGATCCGCAGCCGCACCCGCTCGCCGGGGCGGAAAATGCCGGTCCAATTACCGGCCGGGCCGTGGCCGTTGACCAGGAAGGTGTAGGCGGCCCCGGTGACGTCGGCGATGTCGGTCGGGTCCATCCGCATCCGCGCGAACATCATCCGCTCTTCGGACGGCATGTCATCGTCGCCGCGCATCCGGCCGAGCAGGGTCTGCTTCTGGCGGTTGAAGAACCCGGCCTCCTGCTTGAGGCGTGCGATGATCCGGTGCGGGTGGAGAAAGCTCCAGTCGCTGAGCAGGATGACATGCTCGCGGTCGCAGGCGACGGGATCGGCGCCGGCCGGATCGATGACGATGGGGCCGTAATGGCCCAGCTGCTCCTGGAGCCCGGAATGGCTGTGATACCAGTAAGTCCCGGACTGCCTGACCGGGAAGTCATAGGTGAAGCTGCCGCGGGCCGGGATGCCCGGGAAGCTTATGCCGGGAACGCCGTCCATCTCGAACGGGACGATCAGGCCGTGCCAGTGGATCGAGGTCGCCTCATCGAGCGTGTTGGCGACGGTGATGCGCAGATCCTGCCCTTCGCGCAGCCGCAGCAGCGGTCCCGGCAGGGTGCCGTTGACGGTGACGGCGTGGCCGGTGCGGCCGCCGAGCGTGAACGGCGTGTGGCCGATCCGCAGCGCGATCTCCTCGCCCTCCAGGGTCGGGAGGGTGGGCTGCAGGCCGGCGCTCCCGCTTTGGGCCCAAGCCGGGAACAGGCGCGCAATGCCGAGCCCCGCCGCGCCGAGCAGCCCAGCGTGCAAGATGGTCCTGCGCTCGATCAATTGGTTCATCGTTGGACCTCGCAAATATTATGAAGAACCGGAGGCGGCTGCGGCGCCGCCTCCGGCCCGTTCGTCAAGGCTGGCCCGGATCGTGGCCGGCATGCGGATCGGTTTTCGGCTGGCCCTGCTTGGGCTTGTCGCAGCAGCCCATTTTACCGCCCTTGGCTTTGGCCTTGGCGCAGCACGGCATCATCTTGCCGCCCGCCATTTGGTGGCAGCACCCGCCGTCCTTGGCATGGCCCGCGTGCGGATCGGCGCCCGGTTTGGGCGGATGGGCGGAGTGCCCGGCCGGCGCGGCATGCCCGGTGTGGGCGGCATGGCCGGCATGGACGTCCGCCGGCGCCGGCGCGGGGGCAGCGATCGCCAGTGCGATCGCGGAAAGCAGAATAGTCATCGTCAATCTCCTGTGAAACCCGTCAAAAATCGACAGCTTCAGGAGACTCGTGGAGGGGGCGTGTCCGCGGCGGGATCGAGACCGTCGGGTCTTACCGCCAGCGGCGACCATGGCTTAGCGGTCGGCACGACGCCGATCAGGCCCATCTCGCCGCCGATCGCCGCGATCGCGACGCAGGTCACGACGCAACACGTGTCCGGCGCCTCGTCTTGCGGGGGCATCTGCTCGTCGGCGCAATGCTCCATCGCGGCCGCGGCCGCCATATCGTGACCGGCCGCCATGGCGGTTCCGCCGCCGGTCATGCCGGCCGGAACCAGCAGCAAGGCGAGCGCGATGCAGAAGGCAATAGCGGCACGAAAAATCATTCGCGCCGGGTCGGGGCCGAGCGCCCGACGCGCCACCCGGGCTGCGCCGCCAATCCCGCGCGGCGTCATCGCGCGCTGCGCTGGAGGAGCTCGATGAGCTCACCCGCCTTTCGGCGCTGCTCCTGGGCATCGCCGGCGATGATGGATGATTCGATGCAATGGCCGAGATGGTCCTTCAGCATCTCGGTCTCGACCCGCGACAGCGCCGCGCGTACCGCCTGGAGCTGGGTCAATATGTCGATGCAATAGCGGTCCTCGTCGACCATCCGCGCGATGCCGCGGATCTGGCCTTCGACCCGGCTGAGCCGGTTGAGCAGCTTGGGTTTGTTGCCGCGTTCCACAAATCGCCTCCTACATGAATGGCCATATACCCCCATGAGGTATATTGCAAGACGCCTCGCCGCTGGCTATATGCCCTCCCAGGGTATTTCAAGGAGGTCCAGTCATGGTTGATGATGCTTGTCGATCGGGTTCCTCTCACGCCGACCATGCGGTTCACGCCCATCACGGCCATGGCTCGGGCAATGCGTTCGTCACCTCGGCGCAGGCCACGCTGCATTGCCTGACCGGCTGCGTGATCGGCGAGGTCGCCGGGCTTGCGATCGGCGTCAGCCTCGGGCTTCCCGCCTGGCAGACGATCGCCCTTGCGACGGTGCTCGCTTATGGATCGGGAATGATGCTCGGCGTGCTGCCGGTGATGAAGGCGCGGAACACGGGCTTCCGCAACGCGCTCCGCATCATCTGGATCGGCGAGGTGATCTCGATAGGCGTGATGGAGATCGTCATGAACTTCGTCGATTACCGGATGGGCGGGATGGGGGCGGGCTCGGTGTTCTCCTGGATGTTCGTGCGCGGGCTGCTGGTCGCCATCCCGGCCGGCTTCCTGGCCGCCTGGCCGGTCAATTACTGGCTGATCCGGCGCGACCTCAAGGCCTGCCATTGAGGCTCGGCGCCCGGTTTCGGCGGCGCAACGGTAGGTGCTGGAAATCCGCGGCGGGGAGGCTTATCTCTGGATCGCCGTAGCGAGAGTGGGTGCCAATGCTGTCGGGGCTCGTTGCCTATCTGGATTCGATCAAGGCCCGTGATCCTGCCCCGCGCTCGCGCTGGGAAGTGCTGCTCTATCCCGGCGTGCTGGCGGTCGCGCTGCACCGCATCGCCCATTGGCTGTTCCGCGGCGAATTGTTCTTCCTCGCCCGGATGATCAACCATCTGGCGCGCTTCCTAACCGCGATCGACATCCACCCCGGGGCGGTGATCGGCCGCCGTTTCTTCATCGACCACGGCTTCGTCGTGATCGGCGAGAGCGCCGAGATCGGCGACGAGGTCACGATCTACCAGCATGTCACGCTCGGCGGCACCAATCCCACCAGCGGCGAGCCCGGCAAGCGCCACCCGACGATCGGCGACGGAGTCATCATCGGCTCGGGCGCTCAGGTGCTTGGGCCGATCCATGTCGGCGACCGGGCGCGCATCGGCGCCAATGCGGTGGTCACGAAGAACGTGCCGGAAGGCGCGACGATGGTCGGCAT
>DASZDE010000021.1:0-18703 GCA_035942355.1 Allosphingosinicella sp.
TTCTACTTCGCCTGCACGTCGGGCGGCGCCGCCGGGAGCGGCCAGATCATGCGCTACGTCCCAAGCCCGGCCGAGGGCCGGCCCGGCGAGCGCGACGCCCCCGGCCGGCTCCAGCTGTTCGTCGAATCGGCCGACCGCAAGGTGATGGACTATGCCGACAACGTCACCGTCGCGCCGTGGGGCCATCTCATCGCCTGCGAGGACAAATCGGGGGACAATAGCATCAACCACCTCAAGGGCATCACTCCGGCCGGCCGCGTCTACACCCTCGCCCGCCTCAATCTCGACACCGAGCTCGCCGGCGCCTGCTTCGCGCCCGACGGCCGCACCATGTTCGTCAACATCTACCGGCCCGGCAGGACCCTCGCCGTCACCGGCCCGTGGCGCCGCGTCCGCGCCTGATCCGCCGCCGGGTCGCTTAGACACGGCGGGGAGACCGGGGGCCGCTCGCCTGCCGCCGTCCGCGATGCTAGGCCGCCCCATGCGCCGCGACCTGCTGCCCCATCCGGATTCGCCCTGCCCCGCCGTCACCCGGATCGCGGTGGAGGCGCTGCGCCCGCGCCCCGGCGCGCTGGTGCTGGATTATGCGCTGTCCGGCGCCGTCGGCGGCCTGCTGATCCCGCCCGCGGCGGCGCCCGCCCGCGCCGACGGGCTGTGGCGGCACAGCTGCTTCGAGGCGTTCGTGCGGGCCACGCCGGGCGGCGGCTATCATGAGTTCAACTTCGCGCCCTCGACGCAATGGGCCGCCTATCGGTTCGGCGGCTACCGCAGCGGGATGGAAGAGGCCGCCATCGCCCCGCCGCGGATCGAGGCGCGCGCGACCCCCGGCGGCTACCGGCTGCGCGCGTCGCTCGACTTGGGTGGGCTCGCGGACCTTCCGGCGGACGGGCCCTGGCAAATCGGCCTGGCGGCGGTGATCGAGGAGGCGGGCGGCCGCCGCTCCTGGTGGGCGCTCGCCCATCCGCCGGGCCGGCCGGATTTCCATCATTCCGATTGCTTTGCGCTCGAACTCGCGGCAGCGGAGCGGCCATGAAGTTCGGCATCGACCGGCTGCTCGCCGACCCCGCCTTGCGCGCGCCGCTCGCCGGCCGGCGCGTCGCCCTGCTCGCCCATCCCGCCTCGGTGACCGAGCGCCTCGCCCATTCGCTCGACGCGCTCGCCCAATGCGGCGACCTCCGGCTCACCGCCGCGTTCGGGCCGCAGCACGGGCTGCGCGGCGACAAGCAGGACAATATGGTCGAATCGCCCGATCATGACGACCCGGTCCACGGCATCCCGGTGTTCAGCCTCTACGGCGAGGTGCGCCGCCCGACCGGCCAGGCGATGGGGACGTTCGACGTCCTGCTCGTCGACCTCCAGGATCTGGGCTGCCGCATCTACACCTTCATCACCACCCTGCTTTACGTGCTCGAAGCGGCGGCGGAGCATGGCAAGTCGGTGTGGGTGCTCGACCGCCCCAACCCGGCCGGCCGCCCGATCGAGGGCCTGATCCTGCGCCCCGGCTGGGAGAGTTTCGTCGGCGCCGGCCCGCTGCCGATGCGCCACGGCCTCACCCTCGGCGAGCTCGGCGCCTGGTTCGTCGCCGCCAACCGGCTCGACGTCGACTATCGCGTGATCGAGATGGACGGCTATGCGCCCGACGCCGCCCCGGGCCACGGCTGGCCGCTCGGCGAGCGGGTGTGGATCAACCCCAGCCCGAACGCGCCCAATCTGGCGATGGCGCGCGCTTATGCCGGCACCGTCATGCTGGAAGGCACCACCCTGTCCGAGGGCCGCGGCACCACCCGCCCGCTCGAACTGTTCGGCGCCCCCGATCTCGACGCCCGCGCGCTGATCGCCGAAATGCACGCGCTCGCGCCGGAATGGCTGGCCGGCTGCGCGCTGCGCCCATGCTGGTTCGAGCCGACCTTCCACAAGCATGCCGGCGCCTTGTGCGGCGGCGTCCACATCCACCCGGAAGGCGGCTTCTACGACCATGAGGCGTTCCGGCCGTGGCGGCTCCAGGCGCTCGCGTTCAAGGCGATCCGCCGGCTCCGGCCCGGCTACGATTTGTGGCGCGACTTCGCCTATGAATATGAGTTCGGCAAGCTCGCCATCGACGTCATCAACGGCGGCCCGGCCTTGCGCGAATGGGTCGACGACCCGGCCGCCGCGCCGCCCGACCTCGACGCGCTCACCGCGCCCGACGAAGCGTCCTGGGCCGACCAGCGCCGCCCCTTCCTCCTCTACTGAGCGAACCCGCCCCCGCGGGCGCGTGACGCGTTGGTCGAGCGCCTCGAATCGTCACCCCGGACTTGGAATCGTCACCCCGGACTTGATCCGGGGCCCGCCTCCTCTCTCGCGGGGACAGTTACTGGTGACTGTCCCCACCTTACCGCCCGCTCTCGGGCTTACCAGCGGTGCGCGAACATTTTTTGAGCGGGCTTTCCAAGCTCGGTTACCTGCCCCGTGGTCATGCCATGCTAAGTTGGCGAGCCGATTTGCCGCTCGCTTCGGTGTCAAATATTACTCAGCACGCCACAGCGGCGCACAACCAACCTTTTTGGCAAGCGAGATAAAGGTGCGGCTTGATCCCCTAAATTCCTGCTCATTCGTGTTCAATGGCGGAAACATTGACGCGAACATTGATTCGGCAAGCTTGCAGGCAACGGTCGCCAAGCAATAAAGAGTCGGGATAGGTGGCGATCTAAGGTCCCCACTGCCAAACTTTATTTTTGCTCGCCCTGCCGGGCCCGAGAGGACGATCTCCCAGGTCCTTCGCGGCCCGCCTGGGCGGTCGAACGGGCGAAGCTTAAAGCCAGAGGTCGTCGCCCGCTTCCCGGAGGCGAAGATCGATCGTCGTTCGCGGGCGTCGCTCAAGAGCCGCCCATGAGAACGCCTTATCCCCCGTCGGCGCAACTCCGCCGGACCCTCGTCACTCCGGGCGATACCGCCTTTTCCTCGGTTTTGGATCATTCGGCCCGCCCCCTTGCGACGGGCGCTGCTAATATCCCCGACAGCCGCGGCATGCTTGCCGCGCCAAGAGGGGGTCATATGAGAAACCTGATCGCCGTGCTCGCCAGCGCCACGCTGCTTTCGGGATGCGCGTTCAGGGGCGATGTCAGCCGGATGAGCGTCGACTTCAACGCCACCGTCGCGAGCTCGGCCAACGAGCTGACGTTGCTCAACGTGCTGCGGGCGAGGGAGCACCAGCCGCTTCATTTTACGTCCTTTTCGCTGGTCAGGGGCAATATCCAGTTCACCGGCGGCGCCGGCTTCAACACTGTGATCAGGGGCGCGGGGACCACGACCGATACCGACCCCGCGGGAAAAGTCGCCACGTCGGTCGCTGAAGGGGTTGAGACATTCACGCCGAACCTGTCCGCCCAGGTCGTGACCGGGCCCAACTTCGATATCGCCGTCTTCGACACCCAGGAATTCTACCAGGGGATACTGACGTCCGTTCCGACCACCACGGTCGCTCATTATCTCTATCAGGGCTGGCGCAGCGATCTCCTGATGTACCTCCTCGTGCAGCGGGTCAATTTCCGGGCGAGCAGCGACATCAAAGGTCCGGACGGCAAGCTGATCTTCAAGAAGGGCAATCTGGTGGGCTCGATCGAGACCATGCCCCAGGCCGGCGAGACCGACAGGTTCCGCGCCTTCGTCGAGTGTTTCGAATTGGCGCCGGAAGCGGCGCAGGTCGCCCCGGTCGACCTGGCGCCGGTAAGCCGGCTGAGCGAGATCACGATGGAGGATCTCAAGCAACTGGACGGAGAGACGCTTGAGCTCAGCCAAAGCCTCACCGCCAACAAGGAGCGGGACAAGAGGATCTTCATTCGCCGGCCGGCATCGGGGCTCGAGCGTCTGCGCCTTTTCCTGCGCGACGATAATGCGAAAACGATAGGGATGGACAGGGACCGGAGGGAGCTTGCCTGCCTTGCGGCCACGGGATTTCGCCTGTTGCCGGAAACCGGCGCTGCGGCAATGCCCGGCACGGCTGCGGCAAGGTCGCTCGCGGAGCCGGCGCAGAGCGAGCGGCACGGCGCTCATCCCGAGGGCGAAGGGGAGGACGCGGCGAGCGTCAGCAGAGGCACCCTCGTCGCGCGTCGCGAGAGCGATCTCGGGACCAGGCTGTTGAAGATACAGGCCGGCCTCAGCCTTCCGGTGGACGTCGAATTCGTCTTCCGGTCCGTCGACGGGGTCTTCACCTTTCTCGGCGACTATTTGCGCGAATACGATAAGGTTTCAACCCGTTACACCGTAGAGGAACAGCCTCTGTTCCAGGTCGCGGAGAAGCCCCGCGCCGGACAGGCGCTGATCGCCACGCGTCTCAACGGGCGCCGCTACGCCGTGCTGGAGCAGCCGGGTGAGACGCACAAGACCACCATGCGGATCATCGCCCTTCTGCAGCAGCTCGTGAACCTGCAGAAGAAGTCGGCGGACAAGCCGGCAACCCAGGCCGTCCGCGTGATTGATTAGCCGCCATCCGAACGGCGGAGCGCGCGCCGTGAGCATGAGGGTGGGACGCATGACCGCGGCATGGAGCAGGGTGAAGGAGGTGTGATGCCGACGCAATTTTCAGGTGAGCCACGGACGGCATGGCTGACGGAGCCAGGCGCGGACCGCTGCATGGAGCTTCTTGAGGATTTCTGGTTCCTCGACGGCAGCGGACACGAATGGCGGGCGCCGCGATCCACAAAGGTCGATGGGGCGTCGATTCCCCGAGCCCTATGGACGTTGGTCGGCTCGCCCTACACAGGCGAATATCGCCGCGCATCGATCGTCCACGACGTCGCCTGCGTGGCCGCGGGCGCTGGCGACAGCCCCGCCCGCAGGCGGGCGGACAAGATGTTCTTCGAGGCCTGCCGCGCCGGCGGCTGCTCGCGGCGCGATGCGATCATCCTCTACGTCGGCGTCCGCATCGGCGCATGGTATGGCGAGGCTCTGACAGAGCAGGTACGGGGACCGCGGATCAGCCGGGTGGAAACCGAGGAACTGGCCGCGAGGGACTTTCAGGATGTCGCAGATGCCGTCCTGGCCGGCGGCGAGACCGATGATGTCGAGCAACTGGAGGCGCGGACCGACGCCGCCTGGCAGGGCGTCGCCGCCCGTCGCGCGGCGGCCGGCCGGGCACGTTCGGCAGCCACGGCGGCAGCATCGCAGCCCCTTCGCTGACGCAGTCGCCGCCCACGTCGACCGCCCGTGCCCTCCAAGCCCAGCGGGACCTCGCCACCACTTCAGCCGCTCCATCCCCCCTCGCCGCTCGCGGCCGCTAATATGGGGACAGTATACATTTTTTTTGAGTGAACCGGCCCAGCGTCGGCCTCCGATCAAGCAGCGGAAAATGTATACTGTCCCGGTTTTTCCCGCCTCCTTGGCGGCCGTGAATGACTCAGGAGCGGCAAATGAGAGGCGATTATGGAGTTTACAAAACAGATGCGATTAGTGGGTCCTCTCCCACCACCAGCCCCAGAAAAATATATTGAGCAGGATGCCGAGGGCAGCGAGGCAAAGCACTGCCCAAAGCAGCCCGGTGGTCAGGCAGCCGAGAATCGGTTTTTCGTGCTCCGGGGGCGCAGCCGGATCGGGCTTTTCCCCAGCTTCGTCTGCTTCGTTCACTCGGGCTTCTCCACCGGCTCATCCTCATCGTCGGCCAGGTCGCAGCACCCATCCCCAGCCTGGGACCACGACGATGTAAGCCGCCACTCGATTGTATCGACATTCAGTGCTGAGCCGAGATCGCTCAATCCCTTTTTTCCTCCTCAAGCTTGCTCGGGGAGGGGGCCTGGATCGTCATCGCACCCAAAAGCGCGGGCAGCTTCCCTTGAACCTGTCGAATTGCGATTTGCTACCCACGGCTCCTCGCGGCAAGTTGAAGCGCCCGTCTGCTGATGCGAACCACCCCGGCGATCAGTCCAGCTACGATCAGACATAGCGGGATCGGAACGAGCATCATCATTAGGAGCCCGAAGTTACCGGCCTCGTCGGGCCAGAACACGCGGTGCCAGATACCGGGCAGGAGAGCCCCGGCAAGCTGGACGAGGCCGCCAGCGACAAGCCAACCGCGGAAGACGAGCCGCGTTGGCGCGACAATATAAAGCACCAACCACGCGAGCAGCAGCGACAAGTAAAATGCTGCCGGGCTCACTCCGGCTTCTCGACGGGTTCGTGGTTCATCAGCTTCCGCACCCGCTCCTTGAACCGCGGGTCGTCATCGTCGCCCTCCAGGGCGGCCCGTTTCCTCGAGCTTATCGAATTGGGTTTCGTGATCCCTGTTCATCCGGGCAACATACGCGCTGCGGGCGAGGGAGCACCAGCCGCTGCCTTTTCCGGTAGCTTCGCAGCCCCAGGCCCAGCGGGCGCGGTACCAGCTGAACGGGAGGAAGAGGGACCTAGACCCCCGTCATACCCTAGGAATGACGGCGACCCATTGTGGCGGTCTCATCAACCAAGATCTCAGGGCCGAAATTTGCCGTTCGTCAGGTGCGAAAATCAGATTTTGGTGGCTGAAAGCTTGTTGCCCGAGCGCGTAATGCGCAGTCCGGCAAGGGGTTCGAGCACTGCCAGGATGACCGAGCGGAGCATCCCGGATCGGACGCTCTCGTGTAGGCGCATCAGGGAGTCTGCCTCACGCCTTGTAGTGCCCTTGGCGATCAGCGTCACCACTCTGGAGGCCAAATTATATGTGCTGGTAAGCGCGAGCTGCTCAAGCTCTTCGAGCGGCGGCGCCTCGCCATTGGCATAGAGGACCTCCAGCGCGTGTCCAGCCAAACTGCCGTCCGACAACTCTTCATCGACGGGCGCGGCCATCGCGGCATAAAATATCGGGCGAAGCTTGTTCGCGGCGCCCGGGACTCCGAGTCGTACCGCGTCCAGCGCCACGTGAAGGTGGTCGCGCGGCTCATAGTCGCTGAGCGACATCCACTGTTCGAGGAGTGCAAAGGGAACTGACCGCCCTGGATGTCGCGGGATGGTGTCGAGCGTGCCCGAACGAAGGCCAAACATATCCATCCGGTAGGTCAGGCCCGTTGCCAGGGAGCCGGCGATCGCCCGGCGGTCCCTTGCATCCCACGACCGACTGGCGATCCCAGCCACGGCGCGTTCCACAGGTGCGCGCTCGAGAACATGACCGAACAGCGCTAAGGTCGCGCAAAGCATTTCCGTGGTCATTGCGGAGAAGCGGCCCACCAGGTCATCGAACACGGCGCGGTTGCCGGCGTTGACGGCGTAGAGCGAGAGAAGGTCGCGCATGTCAGCGCTGAGCCCGTCCATGTTGAGCAATGCGATGATCGGATCGCTGCGTTTGGCTTGCTTCCAGTCGCCGACCAGATAGTCGATTACCTTCAACGCATTCTCGGGACGCACCTGCGGTGATTGCAGCAGCCGCGCGATCGTAGCGATGTCGACGTCCGGAGAGGACAGGGCCTGCGCTGCGGTTGCCATCGGGTGGTAACCCTCGCCAGCCATGCCTTCGAGGACAAGCGCTTCGATCTCTTTATCGGGCGGGCGTCCGGCATGCGCCCAGGCGGCAAGCCGCACCTCTAATGGCAGGCTTTCGTCGCGCGCAGTCGCTTCGGCAGTCGTAGCCTCGACGCAGCCGATCCTGATATGTCCGATCAGCGCGCTGATTGCCCAGGCTTCTTCCGTAGTGAGAGGTAGGCGACGGCTCCGTGCGATATAGAGGTCGAACGCGGCCGCTCCCAATCGGTCGACTTCCTGTTGGAGGTCGGCGATGTTGAGAAGGCCTTCGATGTCGCCGTCGAGCAATTCCACCAGCACGGCAAGCGACAGGGCGGAATCCTTGAGGCGGGACAAGATGGTGCCAGTGCCGTGATGAATGAGACGGCGCTCGCCAAGCCTTGCGCGAACCGCAGGATGCAGTGGCCGCGTGAATGCATCGACGATGACGCCGTCGATAAGTTTATTGTTGCGCCAGGAACTCGTTCCCCAAATCGCTGCGAAGCGCTCGCCGATGATCTGGCGCTGTGCGTCGGATGGGGTCATGCCGTTGGCGAGGCAGCGGCCGAGCAGACGAAGGCCGGTGTGGAATGCATCGTCCTCGCGGCCGAGAAGCTCGTCGATCAGCGGCTCTGGGTGCGGGTGCCGTTCCAGCGCAAACTGGATCGCCTGCGCCCAGGGCCGGCGCACGATCTTCGTCAGGCGCTGCGGCAATTGGCCGGAATGGCGCTCAAGCAGCTCGGCTGAGCCCAGATATTCCTGAAGAATCGGGAAGGCGAAGGGCAGTCTGATCGCGGCTCGACGCAGCACGCCCCGCTTCACCAGAGCCTCGCGCACGTCATCGGCGGAGAGATTGGGGGCAATATCCCGTACGCAGCGGTCGAACAGCTTATGGTCGACCCCGATCGAATCTGTCTCCAGCGCTTCGAACGCCGCCCGCTCGGCGATGCGTCGGAGAACTGAAGTATCGATCGCGTCGACCTCAATGTTCCTGAATGATTGCGGCCGGAACAGCGTACCCAGATAGATTTCGAGCAGGTCGCTCCGCGTCAGATCCTCATTCTCCAGGTGCAGCACGAGCATCAGGGCAAGAAAGATCGGAATGCGCACCAGGGCGGCAAGGTCGGGCCGGGAGTCGATGCGCGCGCGCAGCGCCTCGGCTATCCCCGGTTCGCCCGGACGGTAGAAATCGACATAGGATTTGAGATCCTCGTCCTGGAGCGGCGCCAGCTCCACCATCGTCGCATCGGCCGGCGGTGCCAGCGCGGCCGCATCGCGCACGGTCATCAGCCATCGGACGCCCGGATGGGTTACGCGATAAGTGTCGAACCGTTTGAGGATTTGCGTGCGGCGCTGGCTCGATACTTCGTCGAGTCCGTCGAGCAGCAGGACCAGCGAACCGGCGTCGGCGGCGGCGCGCCAATCGACCCGCACATCGAATTCGCGGTTAACTTTTTCCGACAGATAGTCGGCAATTGCCAGTCTTGAATCGGCAAGGTCGATGACCGGAATGATTGCCGGCAGCAGCCCGCCTTGCGCAGCGTTGCGCGCGATCGCGTTTACCAAAGTGGTCTTGCCGAAACCCGGTCCGGCGATCACTACAAGGGCATCGAGGTCGGTGCTTGGGAAGTCTCGCAAATCCACGGTCGCGCCTTCGCTCAAATCCCGCCATCCCGGAAGATCGTCATCGAAGTCGGGCGGCCTCTCCCGATCATATTCAAGGCATCGCGGCCACAGAAACGCGTCTCCGGCGATGCGGGCAAATCCGGTCCCGGGAACTTCGATGCTCGACAAAGCGGCAATCGCGGACCGGTAAGTCTCGGTTCCCCAATACGGCGGATCGGCAACGAGAATATCGGCTTCCGAACGGAGGCGATCGTAGAGCGATACGCCGTCGAAGCGCGCCCGGGTAGCGGCTCCCTCCCAAGCCATCCTGGTGAGCTCGCGGAAGAGCTTTTCCATCGTCGTAGATGACGGCGGCATCCACTGCGGCACATAATCGCGCATAAGGTGGGTCGCCGGCATGACACTAATGTCGAGCCTGGAGGCGAGCTGCATCACCGCGCCACTGTCGCCGTCGATGAGTATTGCGATCGCTGCAACCAAGTTACGCTGCGGCTCCGTCAGCCGCTTCAGCCATTCTTCGACGGCCGATCCGTCGCGCCGGGTGGTCAGCTCCGCGAGGTTCGATGCCAATTGCGAAGGTTCGCCGAGCACGAGCTCAACCCGGTCGCTGGACGATGCGTCGCGAGCCAATTGACGGTGCAAAGCCGGCCACAGCGCTTCCCAGGCATCGCCGCGCGCCCGAAGCGCAAGCTTGACCTGATAGAAGCGACGCGACCCGTCGGCGAAGCGCACGGTGAAGTCATCCACCTCCTCGGGCGCCTCGACGCGCACCTCCACGGGACGATCGCGCAGGGGGCGCTCACGCGGATCGATCATGCGGCCGAGGTACAAAGCGGCAACTTGGTCTTGATATCGGATTGCCGCTTGGGCCACGGGTCCGCCCCCTTCAGTCACCTCAGCAGACTCCTCTTGCCGCCCTGTGCTCAGCGGTCATTGCCGGATGACCTTCTAACGTGGCGGGTTCCATCCCAAAGACAATTCATTGAGGCCCATAGAAATAGAGCCATCATGCACCGCTGCTGGGCTCTGCTGGGGACAGGTACCGGTACCTGTCCCCATTCTCCTGGCGATGGGGCTTTGCTCAGGTCAGGTAGGAATAAGCGGGCCAACTCTCCCCACGCCGGCTTCAGCGTCGGAACGCGAGCCTGAAGCTCCACCATAAAGAGGTCAGGATCGTGCCCTCCCCCGGCTCGCCTGCCCCCCCGGCCCCCGCCCCCTTCGGCCCATCCGCAACCACTTGAAACCGAGCCGCTTCCCGTTGCACACAGGGGGCTCGCGGAACGGCGGCCTGGGGAGCCAATCGCCGCCGGCCGCGTTGGCTGTCGGCCCGCGTGAGTTTGGGCGCTCTCGGAGGGGCTTTCATTGACCACCGACCACGGAACGGACTTCGCGGTCCCCGCCGGCCTGACGGCGCGCCGCTCCCGAGCCGCCGCCGGGGCCGGCAGCGGCGCGATGCCGCTTCACGGCAAGCCGTCCGGCTCCCCGTCAAAGTACCCCGTGGACGGGATCACTCCCCTCCCCCTCCAAAGTACCACTTTGGAGGGCCTTCCTTGACTTCCGACCAGGGCCTCGCCTTCGCCGTCCTCGCCGGCATGATGGCGCTCTTCATCTGGGGCCGGATCCGCTACGATCTGGTCGCGATCCTCGCCTTGCTGGCCGCGGTCGGGATCGGCATCGTCCCGCCCGACAAGGCCTTTTCCGGCTTCGCCGACGACATCGTCATCATCGTCGCCTCGGCCTTGGTGATCTCGGCCGCGGTCGCCCGCTCGGGGGTGATCGAGGCCGCGCTGCAGCGCGCCGCCGGCCGCTTCGCCAGCGTCGGCTCGCAATTGATCATCCTGGTCGGCTCGGTCACCTTCATGTCGGCCCTGGTCAAGAATATCGGCGCGCTGGCGATGATGATGCCGGCCGCCTTCCAGATGGCCAAGCGCTCGCGCACCTCGCCGTCGTGCCTGCTGATGCCGATGGCGTTCGGCTCGCTGCTCGGCGGCCTCATCACCCTGGTCGGCACCTCGCCCAACATCATCGTCAGCCGGGTGAGGGAGGACATGACCGGCGAGCCGTTCCAGATGTTCGATTATGCTCCGGTCGGGCTCGGGCTCGCGCTGTCCGGCCTGGTGTTCCTGCGCTTCGGCTACCGGCTGCTGCCGACCAACCGGCGCGCCGCCCCGACCATGGGCGAGGCGCTCGACATCCAGGATTATACCACCGAGGCGCGGATCCCGCGCCATTCGCCGGCCGCCGGGATCAGCGTCGCCCGCTTCCGCGAGCTCACCGACGGCGCGGTCGAGGTGACCGGCCTCCACCGCGGCGAGCACCGGCCGATGGTGCCGCTCCCCGACACTTTGCTCGAGAGCGGCGACGTCATGATCCTCGAGGGCGAGCCGGAAGCGCTCGAGCGCGCGATCGCCGCCGCCGGCCTCAAGCTCGAGGGCCAGCATCGGGGCGCGGTCACCGACACCTCGGCGTCCAACGTCGGCGTGATCGAGGCGGTGATCGGCAAGGGCTCGATGCTGGTCGGCGAGGCCGCCGGGCGGCTCGCGCTGCACGACCGCCACGGCGTCAATCTGCTCGCCGTCTCGCGCAGCGGCGAGCGGCTGACCGAGCGGCTGCGCGACCTCATCCTCGATCCGGGCGACGTGATCGTGCTGCAGGGGCCGCTGTCGACGCTGCCGGCGCGGCTGCGCGACCTCGGCTGCCTGCCGCTCGCCGAGCGCGGGCTGCGGCTCGGCAACGGCAGCCGCGGCCTGCTCCCGCTCGCCATCCTCGCCGGCGCGATGACGCTGACCGCTCTGGGCTGGGTGCCGGTCGCGATCGCCTTCTTCACCGCCGCCGCTCTGGTCATGCTGGTCGGGGCGCTGCCCGCGCGCGAGGCCTACAGCCACGTCGAGTGGCCGATCCTGGTGATGATCGGCGCGCTCATCCCGGTGTCCGATTCGCTGCGCACCACCGGCGCCACCGACCTGATTGCCGCGTGGCTGTCCTCGACCGCCAGCATATTGCCGGCCTGGGCCGCGGTCGGGCTGATCCTGGTCGCGGCGATGGCGGTGACGCCGTTCCTCAACAATGCCGCCACGGTGCTGGTGATGGCGCCGATCGCGGCCACCTTCGCGACCGAATTGGGCTACCGGCCCGAGGCGTTCCTGATGGCGGTCGCGGTCGGCGCCGGCTGCGACTTCCTGACTCCCATCGGCCACCAGTGCAACACCCTCGTCATGGGCCCCGGCGGCTACCGTTTCGGCGACTATGCCCGCCTCGGCGCCCCCCTCTCCCTCCTGGTGATCGTCGTCGGGGTGCCGCTGATCCTGGCCGTATGGCCGCTGCGTTAGCCTCCCGCCGTCACGCCGCCCGCGCCAGGAACGCGCCTTCCCGCTCGACCCAGGACGCGAAGCTCGGCCGGGCGAGGATCGCCTCGACGTAAGCGGCGAGCTTCTCCCGCTCGGCCACCCGCTCCCACAGGCCGAGGTGCTTCAGGTTCGCGAACGGGCTCGCCACCGCCACGTCGGCCAGCGTCAGCCGGTCCTCGACCAGGAAGCCGCCGTCCGGGATCACCCGCTCGAGATAATCGAGGATCGGCGGCAGCTCCTCGCCTTCGGCCTTGTCCGCCGCGGCCAGGTCGCTCTCCCGCTTCAGGAATTTGGGCGCGACGATCCGGTTGAAGAACATCTTGGCCCCGCACGCGGCGAGGATGGTGTCGGCGAATTCGTCATACCAGATCGCCCGCGCCCGCGCCCTGGGCTCGGTCGGAATCATATTGGGATCCGGCTTGATCGCCTCGAGATAGGCGATGATCGCGCTCGAATCAGAAATCGCGAAGTCGCCGTCGCGGAAGCCGGGCATCTTCCTGAACGGGCTCGCCTCCAGGAATTCAGGATCGTCCGAGCCCAGCGCTACCGGCCTCGCCTCGACCTCGATCCCCTTCTCGGCCGCGAAAGCCAGCACCTTGCGCACGAACGGCGACAATGACGAGCCATAGACGATCATCGCAGCGTCTCCCGAGTCCAGTTTCATTATGCAACTATAGCGCAGCCGCGCCGCCGGCTCAACCCGCGCCCGTCGCGCGGGACGTCTCGGCAGCCGTCATGAAACCACGTCGCTCACCGCTCGTTCATTCGGATAGGGATAAGAATCTCCGCCGGAAAATGCTGATAAGTCTCGCCTTTCTTGCCTCATTCATGGTGCAGCCCGCCGCTGCGCCGACGCCCGCGCCAGCGCCGCCGGCCGCCGCGCCGGCACCCGCGCCTTCCTCCCGCGGCGCCTATCGATCGCTGTTCGTGAAATGGGGGCCGCTGGCGGGGGATGCCGGGCGGGCCGCGCCGCGACCGGCCGATACGAATCGCAGCCCGGCCGAAGCCGATGCGCTCGGCCGCCGCGTCGGCGAGGTCGTCGCCACCGGTAATTGCCGCGGCGGCGAGCAGCTCGCGCTCGACGCCGGCGATTATGCGCTCGCCCGCGCCGTCCGCGACCATTGCAACGCCCCGGCCGGCCGCTAGGCGCCGCCTTGAATCACGGAGCTTCCGCGGTGCGCGACGGGTGGGGCGCCCTCATTGGCTATTGCCGACGGCGTTCGCGTCCGCGGTCAAAGCAGCGCCGGTTGCATTGACGTCGGTGGCGTCGGCGGTGCCGAGCGGGTCCGCCTCGCCACCGAGCGAGTCGGCCGGCAGCTCGAGGCTGTTGTCGGCGGGCAGCGTCAGGTCGTCGGCCTGAATGTTGGCGATCTCGACGTTGTTGGCGGCGTCGGTTTCCGAGCCCCCGCCGCAGGCGCTGAGCGCCCACAGGCTCGCCCCGAGGACCGCGGTGGAAAGTGCTTTCATTTGCAACCCTCTTCGAATCGGAATGGGACGGCAGGAATACACCTCGCATCACTGCCAGCAATGCCGAAGCGGCTTCCGTCGCTTTTTTGGTGGTTTGCCACCGCCGCAAAGTTCCGATCGAGAAGCTTTTTTCCAGGCCAGAGCAGCCGCAAGGCATATCAGGCTATGCGATAGAAGCCTGCCAGCCGGTCCAATGCGAGGCCGAGCACGAGCTTGCCGGCACGCGCCGGCCAGTCGAGCGCCCGCTCGACCTCGCGCATGCCTTCGCCCGCGCACACGACGCGCCACAGCACGTCGCTGAGTCCCGGTCCCACCGCCTTCACTGCCGCTTCGAAGCGCTGCCTCGCCGCGACCTGCCGGGTCGTCGGATCGGAAATGGCAGGGGCGCCCCGGGGCATCCTGCCGATCGGCGGCGCATCCCAGCGCATCGTCACGCTCGGGCTGAGCCCCGCCCGCTCCCAATCCTCGCGCAGCCGCTCGCCGGCCGCGAACTGACGTTCGCTCAGCAGCCCGCGCACCTTCAGCCAGCCGAGCGGCGATTCGGTCAGGTTGACCGTTACCGAACGCGCCATTGCCGATCCGGCTTTGCGGGCCGCCCGCTTGCGGCCTCGCTCGCAACCGTCCTGCGGCAGCGGCCGCTCCGCCAGCAGCCGGTTCCTCCTCAACGCGCCCATCGCCTCCTCCTGATTCGCATATGACGAATCTTCTTGCCATCAAGGAAGCATTGTAGGAAAGTGAAATAACCGTGCTGGTACAGGGAGGCAGCCATGATCACTCGCATCCGCGACGTGCGCCGGGCTCGCAAGATGACGCTTCAGGACGTCGCCGACCGCTGCGAGCCACCGACGACGCCGCAGACCATCGGCCGTCTCGAGACGGGCACGCGCACGGTGTCCGTCGGTTGGCTCAACCGCATCGCCAAGGCCTTGGGAGTCGAGGCCGCGGACCTTGTCACGCTGCCGGAGCGTCAAGATATTCCGGTAGCGGCCATCCTGGCCCATGACGGCGCGCATGCCCCGCGCCGCGAGGGCGTGGTGATCCCGCCGCAACCGACCCCCGGGCTGGTGGCGATCAACGTCGCCGACAGCATCGGCGACTATCGCAGCGGCGACGAGATCTGGTGCAATCGTCTGGCGCCGGAGGGCTTGGCGGCCGCGATGAACCGCGACCTCCTGGTCCCCCGCTCCGCCGGGCGCTTCCTTTTCGGCCGGCTGATCGGCCGCGAGGACGGGAAGCTCCACATCCTGCCGCTGGGTGCGGGCCAGCGCCAGAGCGTCGTCACCAACGCTCCCTGGGCTGCAGTAGCGGTCCGGCTGATCCGAACGCTGTGATCCTCCGCCGGAGCGCCGCTCCGGCGCCCGCCGCTGGGCGGCGTCTCTCCGCGCTGGCCGGCCGCGGCCATTCCTCCGGCTCGCCCAGCGCATGCACGTTGTGCCGGCGCGCTGGCCGTGGTCGGAGCGGCGGGGGCAATGAATTTCCGAAGATCCTTCCGCTGGAGCGGCTTCGCGCCCGAGCTGCAGCCAGCCACATTCATCGAGTGGAACGAAACTCGGCGGCCACGTTTTTATCGGTCAGCCGAGGAGCCTCCCCGTGTTTTTCCTGTTCTCCAATCGCATCGGCTGCATCGGCTCGCTGCTTGTCTCGATCGTCGGAACGTTGATCCTGCTGGCGGTGCTCGGCTGGCTGTGAGGCTTGCCCGTGGCCGGCAGCCGTGGCAGTGGCGCCTGATCCCGCCGCGCGGGCGCTTAGCTCAGTTGGTAGAGCATCTCGTTTACACCGAGAGGGTCGGCGGTTCGAGCCCGTCAGCGCCCACCATCGGCGGGCACGATCAGATCAGCACCGGCGACAGCCGCTCGGCAGTCTTCAGATAAGCCTCCATCGCCGCTGCCGCCTTATCCGAAAGCTCGATATAGACGCGCCGGCCGTCCTGCGGGTCGGCGTGCCGGACGAACAGGCCGTGGTCGCTCAGCGTCTTGATCCAGCGCAGCGCCGTGGTCGGCGGCACGGCGGCCGCAATGCACAAGCTCGACACCGCCACCCGCTTCCTCTCGAGCCGCGCCGCCATCAGATCGAGCAACATGTCCCAAGCGGGGTCTGCGAAAAAGGCGGAGTTGAAATATTGCTCGCGATGGCGGCGGGCGCGGATGATCGCGCGGATTCGGCCGGCGCTGATCTGGACGCCGCCCTCGGCCTCGCTCCCCTCACCTGCATCGCCCGCGACCGCCTCTTCCGACAGACTGGCGAGAATGCTCGCAATGCGGCCGACTTCCTCGCCCAATTGCTGGAGCTTGTCGGGGCCCTGGTCCCGCCCGATGTCCTGCAGACGCGGCGGCTGACGCACGGAAGCGAACGCTATCGCCGCCACCCGCTCGGCCTCGCTCGCGCCGCTGAGCTGGACGACGCGCCGATCGGGCGTGCGCGCCGCCACCGCATCGATCAGGGCAGCCGGCGTCGAGACCACGCTTGCATAGCGCTGCGCGCGCGCCGCCCGCTCCAAATGATCGAGCAGCCGGTCGAGCTCCGGACCCGCATCGGCTTCGATCTCGACCAGCGCTGCATCCATGGCCACCTGCCGGTCGAGCCGGTCTACCGCTCCCTGAATGGGCGCCGTGCCGCTGACCCTGCACCCGGCCCGCTGGACCGAAGCCCCCGCACGTTCGGCAGCGGCGTCGCTGTCGGCGAGGATGAACACTGCCGGTTCATCGCCATAGGCGACACTGGCCAGCGCCTGGTGCGCGATCTCATGCGGCATGGCCGTCGGTCCTCACCGGCTCGGTTCCACCAATCCGACGCCGGAGCGGGGCGAATTGGTGGGCCGAACGCCTCCAAAACGGAGACGCTTTGGAACCTATCACTTTCAAATGTGGCGCAGCAGACCCAAACTCCACCCATTTCGGATGGAATGGCCGAATGGATGCACGGCCGCGGCAAGGTGCGGCCTTCGCTGGCGGCGGTTCGCGGCGGGCGCCTGCGGCCCGAATTTATCGCTCAGGCCGTGGCGGGCTCTGTCGAGACCGGTTGCGACCCACCGCTTTGACCGTGCCCGAGGATCCATTTGACCGCGGCCGCGGCGTGGAGGGCGGTGGTATCGTAGACGGGAAGCACGTTGGCTCCCGGATCGACCAGCATCACCAGCTCGGTGCAGCCGAGGATCACCGCCTGGTTGTGCGCCTGGCCCATTTGAGTGAGGCAGGTCTTGAGCGTCCGCTGCGACACCCGTGACACATGGCCGCGGGCCAGCTCCTCGAAGATGATGCGGTCGATTTCCTTGGCCATGGCGGGATCCGGAGTGGCGACCTCGATGCCGTTCGCCTCGAGCCGGTCGCGGTAGAAGCTTTCACCCATGGTGAAGCGGGTGCCGATCAGGCCCGCCCGTCTGACCCCATCCCGCACCAGCTTGTCCGCGGTGACGTCGCCGATGTGGAGCATCGGGATCGCGACCGCCTGCGCGATCGCATCGTACAATTTGTGCATCGTGTTGGTGCACAGCAGCAGCCCCTCGGCCCCCGCCCCCTCCAGCCGCCGGGCCGATGCCGCCATCTGCTCCCCAAGGCCATCCCAGTCGCCCGCCGCCTGCAGCGCCGCCACCGGCGCGAAATCTAGGCTGTCGATAATCAGCGGAGCCGAGCTCAGCCCGCCGAGCTGCTTGTTCACGCCCTTGTTGATGGCCTCGTAGTAAAGCGCCGTCGAGACCCAGCTCATCCCGCCGATCAGACCCAGCTTGCGCACGTCGCCATTCCCTCCTCCGGCCTTTGCCTCCCCTTTTGCCCTCCCCGCGGCCCTGCCTCGTCGGGAGGGGGGACCATGCGCGGCATGTGGAGGAGCAAAACCGGTGAAAACACCACTTTCACCCGAAGCTCTTGACGAGATTGTGATGGCTGAGCCCCCGGGCTCAGCCTAAGGCTTTCACAATCTCCTCGACCATCTTCTTCGCGTCCGCGAGCAGCATCATCGTGTTGTCGCGGAAGAACAGCTCGTTCTCCACCCCGGCATAGCCGGCGCCGCCCATCGAGCGCTTGATGAACAGCACGGTCTTGGCTTTTTCCACGTCCAGCACCGGCATGCCGTAGATCGGCGAAGTCTTGTCGGTTTTGGCGGCCGGATTGGTGACGTCGTTGGCGCCGATCACGAACGCGACGTCGGTGCGGGCGAATTCCGAATTGATGTCCTCCAGCTCGAACACCTCGTCATAGGGCACGTTGGCTTCCGCCAGCAGCACGTTCATATGGCCCGGCATCCGTCCCGCGACGGGATGGATCGCATATTTGACGCTCACCCCCTCGGTCTTGAGCAGGTCCGCCATCTCCCTTAGCGCATGCTGCGCCTGCGCCACCGCCATGCCGTAGCCGGGCACGATGATGACCTGCTCCGCCTGCTTCATCAGGAAGGCGGCATCCTCGGCCGAACCGCGCTTGTACGGCCGGTCGAGCGCCCCCGCCGCGCCGCCCGCCACCGCATCGCCACCGAAGCCGCCGGCGATCACCGATATGAAGCTGCGGTTCATCGCCCGGCACATGATGTAGCTGAGGATCGCGCCCGACGAGCCGACCAGCGCGCCGGTGATGATCATCGCGCTGTTCTGCAGGGTGAAGCCCATCGCCGCAGCCGCCCAGCCCGAATAGGAATTGAGCATCGAGACCACGACCGGCATGTCCGCCCCGCCGATCGGGATGATCAGGAGGAAGCCGACCAGGAAGGCCAAGGCGGTCAGGGTCACGAACACCCAGGCGCTCTGGTCGGTGGTGAAATAGCCGACCAGGCCGACGATCGCCGCCAGGGTGCCGAGGATGATGACGTGCCGGAGCGGAAGCAGGATCGGCTTG
>DASZDE010000022.1:0-53849 GCA_035942355.1 Allosphingosinicella sp.
CTCCCCCCGTCCTCCACCAGCGCCGTGGCCTCCGCATCCTGGAGCAGGGTGAAGTGCGGATAGCGGCGCGCCTCGTCGGCAACGAAATCGAGGAAGTCCCATTGCGGCATCATCGCGATGAAATTCCACCGCGGGTCGAAATGCGAGAAATCGGCGATGGCCAGCCGGCGGCCGCCGATCAGCCCCTGAATGTCGTGGACCTTGTCGTGCGGCCGCTCGAGCAGGCGGTCGAGCAGCCCGAGCTCGGAGAAAATCCTAAGGGTCGAGGGATGGACGGTGTCGCCGCGGAAGTCGCGCAGGAAGTCGCCATGCTTCTCGAGCACCGTCACCGGGACTCCGGCACGGGCGAAAAGCAGCCCCGCGACCATTCCGGCGGGACCGCCCCCGACGATGACGAGATCCTTTTGCCCCCCGGCCATGGCTGACATTGGCTCCGGTTCCTGCATAAAGGCAAGATGCACGGCAATTTCCAGACTTCGGGCTTCAGCGACGCCCTCGTCATCCTCGGCGCCGCCGGAGTGGTGATCCCGGCCTTCGCCCGGTTCCGGATCAGCCCCGTCATCGGCTTCATCCTCGTCGGCCTGCTGGTCGGGCCGGCCGGGCTCGGAGCGATGGCCGGCCGCTTCCCCTGGCTCAACTACGTCACCATCTCCAATCCCGAGGCGGTCGAGCCTTTCGCCGAGTTCGGAATCGTCCTCCTCCTGTTCGCGATCGGGCTCGAGCTTTCGTTCCGGCGATTGTGGACGATGCGGCGGCTGGTGTTCGGGGTCGGAGCGGCGGAATTGCTGGTCTGCGCGCTCCTGATCGGCCTCGCGCTGCATGGCTTCGGCCAGAGCTGGAGCGGCTCGGTCGCGCTCGGCCTCGCGCTCGCGCTTTCGTCGACCGCCCTCGTCCTGCCCCTGGTCGGAACGACCAGCCCGGGCGGCCGCTCGGCGCTGGCGATGCTGCTGTTCGAGGATCTGGCGATCGTGCCGATCATCTTCGCGCTCGGCGCGATGGCGCCCTATGCGCAGGCGAGCGGCTTCGACGGGCTGGTCAGCACCTTGCTGCTCGGCGCCGCAGTGGTGGCCGCGATGCTGGTGCTCGGTCGGCTGCTGCTGCCGCGACTGTTCGCGCAGGCGGCGCGCGCCAAGAATCCCGAGCTGTTCCTGGCGGCGAGCCTGCTGGTGGTGATCGTCGCCAGCCTCGCCACCACCGCCGCCGGCCTGTCGCCGCTGATGGGCGCCCTGCTCGCCGGTATCCTGATTGCCGAGACCGACTATCACAGCGAGGTCGAGGTGATCACCGCGCCGTTCCGCGGGCTCGCGCTCGGCATCTTCCTGATCACCGTCGGCATGAGCGTCGACTTGAGGCTGATCATGGCCAATTGGGCGAGCGTCGCGCTGGCGGTGGCCGGCGTGGTGCTGGTCAAGGCCCTGGTCACCGGGCTGCTGCTGCGGCTCAACGGCGCCCGCAGGTCGGTCGCCGCCGAAGCCGGCCTGATCATGGCCTCCCCGTCCGAAACCACCCTGATCGTGCTCGCGGCAGCCGCGGCGGCGCAGCTGATCCAGCCCGAGACCGCCGCTTTCTGGCAGATCGTGACCGCGATCGGCCTCACCTTGACGCCGCTGCTCGCCAGCCTCGGCCGGCTCGCCGGGCGACGGGCCGACCTCCAGACCGACGTCGAGCTTCCGGTGGTCGGGCGCGGCGATGAGGCGCCGGCGGTGGTCATCATCGGCTTCGGCCGGGTCGGGCGGCTGGTGGCGGAGATGCTGAAGGCGCACGGCCGCACCTATCTTGCCGTCGATTCGAACATCGACGCGGTCGCGGCGAGCCGGCGCGAAGGGTTCCCGGTGGTGTTCGGCGACGTCTCGCGCCCCGAGCTGGTCGACCGGCTCAACCTCGGCCATGCCAGCGCGCTGGTGCTGACGATGGACGATCCGGTGCTGACCGTGCGGCTGACCAAGAAGGTGCGCGCCTGGTGCCCGAACCTCACCATCGTCGCGCGGGCGCGGGATGCCGCCCATGCCGCCGAGCTCTACCGCGCCGGGGTCAGCGACGCGGTGCCGGAGACGCTCGAATCCTCGCTCCAGCTTTCGGAAGCGGTGCTGGTCGACCTCGGCATGGCGATGGGTCCGGTGATCGCCTCGATCCACGAAAAGCGCGCCGAGCTCAGGAAGGAGATCATGGAGCTGGGGAGGACGGACAAGGAGCCGCCGCTCCAGCGCCGGCGGCTGCGCGACGCGCTGAGGCCGCGCTGACCCTGGTTGCGAGCGGGGCGAAGCAATTGAGGTCTAACCTGCATATGTGATGCGAATCTTGCTGCCCAAAGGAACGGCCGATATGCTTTCGCCACGCTTCCTGGCGCTCTCCTGGGCCTCGATCATGCTTCTAAGAAGTGCTTCTTTGCATTCCTCACTCATGCTGATGTCAACCGCATAAACGAAACCAGTCACACCCAGTTCATACCAGTTTTCGTCGGCCGGAACATTCTTGATTAGTGCATCATCACAGATGCTAAGGCCCGTTACACGCTCAACATAGCTCGCCGTCTCCGGTCGAGAGCTGCACGCTGCCAACGCAGCAATCGCCAAGAAGGCCGGTGTTCTCCTAGACATAGGGTTATCTAATTTGCCAATTTTCCCGCCATCCACTTGACGAGCATGGGCGGCGAAATCCCGGCCCTGGGAATCGCTCAAGCATAAGTTCGAGCCATCGCCTACAAGTCATGTCGCAACAGCTATCTGCGTTTAGCACGGTCAGGCGACCCCAGGCCGGAATGCGAGTCTCCGTTGTCCCGTGGCGCGGGGCCGTGTCAATGGCCTCGTCGCTTCGCTCCCCAAGAACGTGACAGCTCGGCAGGACCCTGCTATTGTTCCTCCTTCGTTCTGGGGAGTAACCAATGGCCAAACGGTCCGGCAGCGCCGACCTCCCGCTTCACGGCGGCCGCGTCCCCGCCTGGCTGGGGGAGCGGATGACGCGGCTCGGCACGGTGATGGCCGAGGCGATCGTCCACCATTATGGTCGCGACGAGCTGCTGCGCCGGCTCGCCCACCCGTTCTGGTTCCAGTCGTTCGGAGCGGTGATGGGGATTGACTGGCATTCGTCGGGCATCACCACCAGCGTCATCGGCGCGCTGAAGCGCGGCCTCAACCCGCGCGCCGGCGAGCTCGGCATCCATGTCTGCGGCGGCCGCGGCCGGCATTCGCGCCGGACGCCCGCCGAGCTGATCGCGGCGGGGGAGCGCGCCGGCTTCGACGGCTCCGGCTTCGCCACCGCCAGCCGGCTGGTCGCCAAGGTCGACAGCGCTGCGGTGCAGGACGGCTTCGACCTCTATCTGCACGGCTTCATCGTCGCCGACGACGGCAAATGGGCGGTGGTACAGCAAGGCATGAACGGCGCCAGCCGCACGGCGCGGCGCTACCATTGGCTGTCGGAGGGGCTGGCGAGCTTCGTCGACGCGCCCCACGCCGCCATCGAGGGGCGAAGCGGCGGCGAGATCGTCAACCTCGCCGACCGCCGCGCGGCTGGGTCGCGAAGCGCGCAGCTCGCGCTGCTGGCCGAGCTCGGCCCGGACCGGCTGGCACGCGAGGCGGCCGCGCTGCTCGCAAAGGGGACAGTTACTAGTAACTGTCCCCAACTTACCCTTCCGCATCTCGTCATGCCGGATCATCATGACGTCAGGGCCGGCGACGTCATGCTGCGCCGGCTGCACGGCACGCTCGCGGCGGCGGCGGAACGCGGACCGAAGGATTTCCCCGAATTGCTGCTCGTGCCCGGCGTGGGGGCGCGGACGGTGCGTTCGCTGGCGATGGTGGCTGAGGTGATCCACGGCGCGCCCTGCCGCTTCGCCGATCCGGCCCGTTTCTCGCTCGCCCATGGCGGCAAGGACCGCCACCCGTTCCCGGTTCCGACCAAGGTCTACGACAAGACGATCGGAGTGCTGAAGGCGGCGGTGGCGCAGGCGAAGCTCGGCCGTGACGAAAAGCTGGGCGCCATCCGCCGCCTCGACGAACAGGCGCGGCGGCTGGAGGCGCATGTGGCGGGGCCGTCGTTCGACACGGTGATGGCGGAGGAGCGGCGTTTGTCGAACTCTTACGGCGGCCGGAGCATCTTCGGCTGGGAACCGCCGGCTGCGGAGGCAGGTGCTGCATAAACCCCCTCTCCCTGCAGGGGAGAGGGGTCTAGGCCGCGACCGTCTCCTCGCTTAGCGCGGCCTTGACCGCCTCGATAGCGGCGCCAGCCTTCGAACCGTCGGGGCCGCCGCCCTGGGCCATGTCGGGACGCCCTCCCCCGCCCTGCCCGCCGACCGCCGCCACCGCCTTGCGGAGCAGCTCGACCGCGTTGCGGCTGCCGGTGAGGTCGTCCGTCACGCCCACCGCGACGGTGGCGCGGCCGTCATTGACCGCCACAAGGGCCACCACGCCCGAGCCGACGCGCTGCTTGGCGTCGTCGACCAGGCCGCGCAGCGCCTTCGGGTCGAGCCCGCCGAGCACCTGGCCGATGAAGCCGTGGCCGCCGACCTGCTCCGGGCCGGCCGCGTCGGTGGCGCGGCCGCCGCCCAGCGCCAGCGCCCTCTTCGCCTCGGCGAGCTCGCGCTCCAGCCGGCGGCGCTCCTCGACAAGCGCGGCGACCCGTGCCGGCACTTCGTCGGGGCTGGTCTTGAGGACTGCGGCGACCGCGCGCAGCTTCTCTTCGCGGCTGTTGAGATACGCGCGGGCAGCATCGCCCGTCAGGGCTTCGAGGCGGCGGATGCCCGATGAGACGGCGCCCTCGCCGATCACTTTGAACAGGCCGACTTCACCGAGCGCCCCGACATGGGTGCCGCCGCACAGCTCGACCGAATAGCGGCCGCCGTCCGTCCCCATTGCAACGACCCGGACCTCGTCGCCATATTTCTCGCCGAACAGCGCCATCGCGCCCTCGGCGATGGCGTCGGCCGGGGTCATCAGCCGGGTCGTCACCGGGCTGTTGGTGCGGACCTGGAAATTGACGTCGTCCTCGACCCGGGCGAGGTCGTCCGCGCCGACCGCGGTCGGATGGGAAATGTCGAAGCGCAGGCGGTCGGGAGCGACCAGCGAGCCCTTCTGCGCGACATGCTTGCCGAGACGCTCGCGGAGCGCCGCGTGGAGCAGGTGGGTCGCGCTGTGGTTGGCGCGGATGCGGCCGCGGCGTTCGCCGTCGATGGCGAGGTGGACCGCATCGCCGACCGCCACCTCACCCGTCTCGATCCGGGAGCGGTGGGCGTAGACGCGGCCGAGATGCTTCTGCGTGTCCTCGACGACCGCCTTCAGCTGGCGCTCGCTGGTGACGGTGCCGGTGTCGCCGACCTGGCCGCCGCTCTCGCCGTAAAAGGGGGTCTGGTTGACCACGATCTCGACCGTCTCTCCGGCCTCCGCCTGCTCGACCCGGCTGCCGTCCCTGACGAGCGCGATCACCACGCCCTCCCCCTCCTCGGCAGTGTAGCCGGTGAATTCCGTGGAGCCGTGCTCCTCGGCGATTTCGAACCAAATGTCGTCCGAAGCGGTCTGGCCTGAGCCTTTCCACGCCGCGCGGGCGGCCGCCTTCTGCTCGGCCATGGCGGCGTCGAAGCCGGCGCGGTCGACGCCGTAGCCTTGGGCGCGGAGCGCGTCTTCGGTGAGATCGTAGGGAAAGCCGTACGTGTCGTAGAGGCGGAACGCCGTTTCGCCCGGAAGCGTCTCCCCCGGCTTCATCGACGCCGTCGCCTCGTCGAGCAGGCGCAGCCCCTTGTCTAGCGTGTGCCGGAAGCGGGTCTCCTCGAGCTTCAGCGTCTCTTCGAGCAGCGGCTGGGCGCGGACCAGCTCGGGGTAAGCGGCGCCCATCTCGGCGACCAGCGCCGGCACCAGCCGGTGCATCAGCGGCTCGCTCGCGCCGAGCAGGTGGGCGTGGCGCATCGCGCGGCGCATGATCCGCCTGAGCACATAGCCCCTGCCCTCGTTCGCCGGCAGCACCCCGTCCGCGACCAGGAAGCCGGAAGCGCGGAGATGGTCGGCGATGACGCGATGGCTCGCCTGCCGTTCGCCGGTCGTGGGGGTGCGGGTGAATTCGCCGGAGGCGGCGATCAGCGCCTTGAACGTGTCGGTGTCGTAATTGTCGTGGACTCCCTGCAGCACGGCGGCGATCCGCTCCAGCCCCATGCCGGTGTCGATCGACGGCTTGGGCAGCTCGCGGACGATCTCATTGTCCTCCTGCTCATATTGCATGAACACCAGGTTCCAGATCTCGACGAAGCGGTCGCCGTCCTCGTCCGGCGATCCGGGCGGCCCGCCCGCGATATGATCGCCATGATCGTAGAAGATTTCCGAGCAGGGCCCGCACGGGCCGCTGTCGCCCATCGCCCAGAAATTGTCCTTGGTCGGGATGCGGACGATGCGGCTTTCCGGCAGGCCGGCGATCCGGCGCCACAGCTCGAAGGCTTCGTCGTCGGTGTGGTAGACGGTGGCGGTCAGGCGGTCCGGAGACAGTCCCCATTCCCTGGTCAGCAGGGTCCAGGCGTGGAGGATCGCCTGATCCTTGAAATAGTCGCCGAAGGAGAAATTCCCCAGCATCTCGAAGAAGGTGTGGTGGCGGGCGGTGTAGCCGACATTGTCGAGATCGTTATGCTTGCCGCCGGCTCGGACGCATTTCTGCGACGAGGCGGCGGTCGCATAGGGCCGCGTCTCCAGCCCGGTAAAGACGTTCTTGAACGGCACCATGCCGGCGTTGACGAACATCAAAGTGGGATCGTTGTGCGGCACGAGCGGCGCCGAGGGCACGGCGCGGTGCCCGGCGGCCGCGAAATAATCGAGGAAGGACCGGCGGATGTCGTTGGTCGAAGTCATCGCCGCGATGTAGGCGAGGCCGGGGGACCGGGCAAGCGGCGGGGGTCGCTAGAGCCCGACCGGCTCCGGCTCCGGCTCTCCTTCGCGCTCCGGCTCCGGCTCTCCGTCGCGCTCCGGCTCCAACTGCGGCTCGGTTCGGGATTCGACCGCCGCTTCGATCGCCTGCTCGTGCAGCCGCAATTCCTCGGCGGTGACGGGATAGCGCGAATAGGCCTCGATCAGCCTCCTCTCCTCGTCGGCCGCCTCGGCATATTGCCGTACCTGCACCACCGCCTGCTCGAGGGTGGGGGCTTCCTCCGGAGCCCAGGAGCGCGCCAGATAGGCATCGAGATCGGGGTCCCGCCGCGGACGATATTCCTCGGGATAGGCGCCGCAGCCGATGCAGCCGCGGCCAAGCGCGGCGCCATATTCGACGGCGCTGATGTCCCGGGCCGGTGGGGCGGAGTCGTCGCTCTTATGGGGGGTGAGCGCGGCGTAGGATTGGGTCGCCTGCGGCATCGAGAAATAGAGCGGGTTGATTTCATCGATCGCGGCGCGGCCGAGGTGGACGCCGAGGCCCGTGCCGGCCAGCGCGAGCATCGCCACGGTGGGAAGCGTCAACGGATGCGCCATGTCGCGGCCTCCATACAGGCGGCCAGCCTAGAGCAACGGCCGCCTGATCGAAACACGCAATGTACCGGAAGCGTTCCAAAACCGGGCGCCGATATCAGGCCATTTGTCGTATCCCCCTCTTGCGCTCCGCCGAAAACAGGCGGACGGTGGCCGCAGCATGGCGCGGACGCGCTCTTCGCGAACCGGCGCCGAACGGACGAAGGAGAGGAACATGCCCGAAAGATCGGTTGGCACCAGGATGGTCGCGCTGGTCGGCCCCGGCGGCGCAGGCAAGACGAGCCTTGCGGAAGCCCTGTTGTTCGCCGCCGGCGCGATCGACCGCCAGGGCAGCGTCGATGCCGGCAGCAGCGTCGGCGACGCCAGCGCCGAGGCGCGGGCGCGGCGCGGCTCGACCGAGATCAACCTGATGCGGCTGGAGTTCCTCGGCGACAGGTTCGCGATCCTCGATGCTCCCGGCTCGGTCGGCTTCGCCGCCGACGGCGCGAGGGCCCTCGCCGCCGCCGACATGGCGGTGGTGGTCGTCGATCCGGACCCGGCCCGCGCCTTGCTCGCCGAGCCGGCGCTGCGGCAATTGGAGGCGCTCGGAATTCCGCACGCCATCTTCGTCAACAAGATCGACCAGGCGCGCGGCAGCATCCATGGCCTGCTCGAGGCGCTGCAGCCGATGAGCAATTCGCCGCTGATCGCCCGCCAGATCCCGATCCGCGAAGGCGAGAAGATCACCGGCTTCGTCGACCTCGCGCTCGAGCGCGCCTTCCATTACCGGCCCGGCAAGCCGTCGGAACGCACCGAAATCCCGGCCGAGCTCGCCGAGCGCGAGCGCGCCGAGCGCTTCCACATGCTCGAGCAACTGGCCGACCACGACGACGCCCTGCTCGAGCAATTGCTGATGGACGAAACGCCCGACCTGCCGACCGTGCTCGCCGACCTCGCCAGGGAAACGCGCGGCAATCTCGGCGTGCCGGTGCTGTTCGGGTCGGCGCTCAACGGCTTCGGGATCCGCCGGCTGCTGAAGGCGCTCCGCCACGAAGCCCCCGTCCCGGCCGACGCCGCGGCGCGGCTCGGCGCCAGCGACGCCTGCGCGTTCGTGTTCAAGATCTCGCAGGGCGGGGCGATCGGCCGGCTCGCTTTGGCGCGCGTGTTCGGCGGCACCCTGACCGAAGGCGCCGAAATGAAGAGCGGCGACGGTTCGCCGGTGCGGGTCGGCACATTGTTCAGCCTGCAGGGCGAAAAAACGACCAAGCTCGCCAAGGCCGAGGTTGGCGAGGTGGTCGCCATTGCCAAGGCGGAAGCCGCTCATGCCGGCGAGTGGCTGACTGCCGGCAAGGCGGGCGCGGAGCCGAAGGTGGAACTGCCGCCGAGCAATTATGCGCTGGCGATCACGACCCGGGACCGCAAGGACGACGTCCGGCTTTCGACCGCGCTCCACAAGCTGGTCGAGGAGGATCCGTCGCTCAGCTGGGAGCAGGACGAGGCGCTCCACGAGACGCGGCTGAAGGGCGTCAGCGACGAGCACCTCAACGTCACCATCGCGCGGCTCAAGCGGCGTTACGGGGTCGCGGTGGATTCGAGGCCGCCGACGATCGGCTATAAGGAATCGATCCGCAAGCAGGTCACCCAGCGCGGCCGCCACAAGAAGCAGTCCGGTGGCCACGGCCAGTTCGGCGACGTCGTGATCGAGGTGAGGCCGCTGCAGCGCGGCGAGGGCTTCGCGTTCGACGAGCGCATCCACGGCGGCGCCGTGCCCCGGCAATATATACCGGCGGTCGAGCAGGGCGTGCGCGACGCGATGATGAAGGGCCCGCTCGGCTTCCCGGTGGTCGATGTGGCGGTCAGCCTGACCGACGGCAGCTATCACAGCGTCGACAGCTCGGAGCTCGCCTTCCGCACTGCCGGGCGGATCGCGATGAGCGAGGCGCTGGCGGCGGCATCGCCCCACCTGCTGGAGCCGGTCCACCGCGTGACGGTGATCGCGCCGGGCACGGCGACCTCCCGAGTCACCTCGGCCATATCGAGCCGGCGCGGGCAGATGCTGGGCATGGGTCCGCGCGAAGGCTGGTCGCGATGGGACAAGGTCGAGGCGCTGATGCCGGAATCGGAGCTGCAGGGACTCGACGCCGAGCTGCGGTCGCTCAGCCAGGGGCTGGCAAGCTACACCGCCGAGTTCGACCATCTCGCCGAGCTCAATGGCAAGCTCGCCGACGAGGTCGTCCAGCGCGAGCTCGAGCCCGCCTGAACAGGTTCGGCCTGGCGTCTCGTCATTGCGAGCTCAGCGAAACAATCCAGGGCTGAACAGGAGTCCGCACTGGATTGCTTCGTCCCCGGCTTCGCCGCGCTCTCGCCATGACGGGCGATCGCGTCAGCTCGGATGGGCCTCGGCGACCCTGTCCTGGGCGGGCACGCTCGCCGGAGTGTCGCCTTCGCCGCGCGAGATGACGACGGCGGCGGTAAGGTCGCCGGTTACGTTCAAGGTGGTGCGGCACATGTCGAGGAAGCGGTCGACGCCGAGCACGAGGCCAATCCCTTCCGGCGGCACACCGACCATGCCGAGGATCAAGGCCACGACCGGCAGCGATCCCGCCGGTACGCCGGCCGTGCCGATGCCGCCGAGGATGCAGACCAGCAGCACCATCACCTGCTGGGTGATGCTGAGCTCGACGCCGAAAAACTGGGCGAGGAACAGCACGGTGACGCCCTCGAAGATGGCGGTGCCGTTCTGGTTGGCGGTCGCTCCGATGGTGAGCACGAAGCGCGCCACCCGCCCCGGCAAATGCAGCCTTTCCTCGGCCACCCGAAGCGCGGTCGGAAGGGTGGCGTTGGACGAGGCGGTCGAGAAGGCCATCACCATCGCCTCCTGGCTGTTCCTGAAGAACCACAACGGCGAGACTCCGCCGAGGAGACGCAGGGCGAGCGAGTAGACCACGATCATGTGGAGCCCGAGCGCGAGCAGCACGACGCCGACATAGGCGCCCAAGCGGGCCAGCAGGTCCCAGCCGAACACGGCGGCCAGGTTGAACATGAAGCAGGCGATGGCGAGCGGCGCGAGCCGGATGACGATGCCGATCAGCCGCATCGCCACCTGGAAAATCCCCTCGATCGCCTCCTGCAGCCGCTGCGCCGAGGGGGTGTTCACGAGCAGCAGCCCGATCCCGAACACCAAGGCGAAGAACATGACCGCGAGGATGTCGTTCGCGGCGGCCGCCGCGATGACGTTGTTGGGGATGATGTTGAGGAAGGCCGCCACTCCGGACGGGGTTTCGGCGCTCTTGGAAACGATCGCGCCGGCCCCCTCGCGGGCGTCGGTCAGCAAGGATTGGGCAAGCGCCGGATCGACGCCCGCGCCGGGCTCGAAGATGTTGACCACCGCGAGCGCGATCACGACCGCGACCGACGAAATGGCGATGGTGAACACCAGCGTCTTGATGCCCACCCGCTTCAGCGCGCGGATATCGCCCATTTCCGCGATCCCCACGACCAGCGCGGAGAACAGCAGCGGGATGACCAGCATGAACAGGAGGCGCAGGAAAATTTGCCCGATCGGGCCGGTCACATAAGTGGTGACGGCCTCGACCCAGGCCGCATCCGGCTGGGTGACGTGGACGAGGAGACCGGCGACGAGGCCGACGGCAAAGCCGATCAGCATCTTCATCTGCAGCGACAAGCCGCGGCGCTCACCGGATTCCATGTCTTCCCTCCAAGCTGCCGCGCCTTACTGCCTGAAGCCGCGGGCGGCTGCCGGAATCACGGGGCGGACGGACAAAAGTCAACAACCCATTTGCCCACGATGTCCCCGCGCCGGTGCCGGTGGTATAGCTGTGCGCGGGCGAGGAGCCGTGGGATGGTCGAAATAGCAGGCGTGATGCTGCTTCCGGAATGGCCGGTCTTCCTGACCTTCGCCCTGGCGGGACTGGCACTCAACATCGTGCCGGGAGCGGACATGACCTTCATCATGGCCGCGGCGGCGCGCGGAGGGACGCGCGATGGCCTGGTCGCCGCGCTCGGGATCGGCGCCGGCGCCTTGTTCCACATCCTGGCCGCGGTGCTCGGCCTGTCGGCAATCCTCGCCTCGTCGCAGGCCGCGTTCACGATCGTAAAATATGCCGGGGCGGCCTACCTTGCCTATCTCGCCCTTTCCCTGCTGCGGACGCGAGGCCAAGACGAGGATCGCCTGACGCGACGCCGGCCGCTCGCTTCGGGGATGCGGCTGTTCAGGACGGCGATGCTGGTCAATATCCTCAACCCCAAGGTGGCGTTGTTCTTCCTCGCCTTCCTGCCGCAGTTCGTGGATCCCGCCGCGGCGGCGCCGGCGGTCCAGATTCTTTGCCTCGGGCTATGGTTCGATTTCGCCGGGACGATCGTCAACGGCATCGTGGCGGTCGCGACCGCGCAGGCCGCCGAGCGGCTCGGCAACGTGCGCTGGCTGGCCCGCGGCGCCCGGCTGCTCGCGGCGACCGTGCTGGGCGGTCTCGCGGTGCAGCTGGCGCTTTCCGAACGCCGTTAGGCGTAGGCATAGGGCCCGCCTTTGGCGAGCGCTTCGCCATAGGCTGGACGGGCGTGGATGCGTTCGAGCCAGTCGATCAGGTGCGGACGGCGTTCGTCGAGGCCGCCGCGGGCGCGTGAAGCTTCGAGCGGGAAGCTCATCATGATGTCGGCGGCGGTGAATTCGTCGCCGGCAAACCAGTCGCGGGTCGCAAGCTCGCCTTCGAGCCAGTCGAGATGGTCGTCGAGCATCTTCTGGACCGGCGCCCTGGCGGGCTTGCCGAGCAGGCCCAGCCTCCCGACAACCAGCAGCGCCAGCAAGGGCGGCATCATCGAGCCTTCGGCATAATGGAGGAAATGGCGGTAGCGGAGCACAGCCTCACGGTTGGCCGGCGGGCCGAGCCTGCCTTCCGCCTTCTCGATCAGATATTCGACGATCGCGCCGGTCTCGGCGAGGATCTTGCCCTCGTCTTCGATGACCGGCGACTTGCCGAGCGGGTGGACGCGCTTGAGCTCGGGCGGCGCGAGCATCGTCTTGGGGTCGCGCTCGTAGCGGCGGACCTCGTAGGCGAGCTCGAGCTCCTCGAGGAGCCAAAGGATGCGCTGCGAGCGGCTATTCTCGAGATGGTGAACGATGATCATCGGTTGTTCCGGACGCAAAGCGCCGCAATCTCCTTGACGAGCTTGGCGGCGAGCACGGCGGTGACGCCGTTCAGGTCGCGGGCCGGATTATACTCGACGATGTCGGCGCCCACCACTGGCGCCGCCACGCGGTCGAGCACCGCGAGGACGTCCCGCACCGACAGGCCGCCCGGCTCGTGGTGCGATACGCCGGGCGCGAAAGCGGGGTCGAAGCCGTCGAGGTCGATGCTGATATAAAGCGGCCCCGCCGGGATCGGCACCCGTTCGGGCGTGAAAGCGCGCATCTCGATCACTTCGACGCCGAAGCGATCGGCCTGCTCGCGGCAGTGGCGGTTCAGGGTTCGGATGCCCACTTGGACGAGGCGGCGGGCGAGGCCGCGCTCCATGATGCGCGCGAAGGGCGAGGCGTGCGAGAGCGGATCGCCCGCGAAATCGTCATAAAGATCGGGATGGGCATCGAAATGGAGGATCTCGATCGGCCCGCGGGCGGCGGCGGCCGCGACGATCGGGAAGCTTACCGAATGATCGCCGCCGAGGCAGAGCGGGACGGCGCCGTCGGCGAGCGCCGCGGCTACCGCCGAGCGGATCAGAGCGCCGTCGCCTTCGTCCTCACGCAGCGGAAGGTCGCCGCCCTCCTCGACCAGGATGTCGGCACCGAGCTCGGCACCCGATTCGGCACTGCTGTTGGCGTGGTCGGAGGCGAGCGCGGCGCGGATCAGCGGCGGGGCGGCAGCGGCGCCGCGCAGGAAGGAGGAATGGCTGTCGGTCGGAAGCCCGATCAGCCGCAGCCTTGGCTTCGCCCCTGCGCCCGGCAACAAAATTCCCCTTGTTTTGAACGCGGCATTCTGTGGCGGCGGATTGGAGGCTTGTCCAGCAGCACCGAAGGCACCAAGGGGCGAGCTTCCGCGCGAGCACCATCAAGGACAGCCCGATGAGCGATCCGGAACCGCGGCAGGCGGCAGGGTGGCGCGGGCCGGGAATGCGCGAGTTCGTGGCGCTGATGGCCGCGCTGATGGCGTCGAACGCGCTGGCGATCGATGCGATGCTGCCGGCGCTGCCGGCGATCGGCGAGGCGCTCGGCGTGGGCGAGGAGAACCGGCGCCAGCTGGTGATCACCGTCTATCTGCTCGGCTTCGGCGCGGGACAGATCGTCTACGGGCCGCTGTCGGACCGGTTCGGGCGGAAGCGCCTGCTGGTCGCGGGCATCGCGCTTTACGCCCTGTTTGCCGCCGCGGCCGGGCTGGCCGGCAGCTTCGCGCTGCTGCTGGCGGCGCGGGCCTGCCAGGGCGTCGCGGCGGCGGCGACGCGAGTGCTCGTCGTGGCGATCATCCGCGACCGCTATCACGGCTCGGCGATGGCACGGACGATGTCGCTGGTCATGATCGTGTTCATGGTCGTGCCGGTGATCGCCCCCAGCTTCGGCCAGGGCGTGCTGGCGGTCGCCGGCTGGCGGCAGATCTTCATCGGGCTGGCCGTGTACGGCCTGGTGCTCGGCCTGTGGGCCGGGCTCCGGCTGCCCGAGACGCTGGCGGCTTCGGCGCGGCGCCCGCTGTCGGCGGCGCATGTCGGATCCGCCGCGCTCGAGACGCTGCGCAACCGCGCCTCGATCGGCAACACCATGGCCTCGACGCTGGCTTTCGGGGCCTTGTTCGCCTTCATCAACTCGGTCCAGCAGATCGTCGCCGACGTATTCCGGAGCCCCGGCCTCATCGGCCTCGTCTTCGCGTGCGTCGCCGGGCCGATGGCGATCAGCTCCTACGCCAATTCGAGGTTCGTGGTCCGCTTCGGCTCGCGACGGATGCTGCTGGCAGCGCTCGCCGCCTTCACGCTGATCGCGCTTCTCCACTTGATCGCCGCCGTCACGCTCGGCGAGACGATCTGGAGCTTCGTGGTCCTGCAGGCGCTCACCATGGCCTGCTTCGGTCTGATCGGCGCCAATGCCGGCGCCCTTGCGATGGAACCGCTCGGCCATGTCGCGGGCACCGCATCCTCGGTGCAAGGAATGATGACGACGGTCGGAGGCGCGCTGATCGGCTTCGGGATCGGGCAGCAGTTCGACGGCACCACCCGGCCGATCCTGCTCGGCTTCGTGCTGTGCGGCGCAGCCGCCCTGCTCGCCGCGATCTGGGCCAATCCGGCGCGGCCGAGGCACCCTTGGCCGCGCGAGGCGGAAGCCGAATTGGTCGAAACTCAGCTCCCGCCCTCGACGTCCGCCTGACCCGCCTTAGATGTCGTCCTCAGGGGCGGCGCCGGTCATCAGCGCATCGGCGACCTGGTCGGTCTTGCCTCGGATCGCCGCCTCCAGCTTGGCCGCCAGCTCGGGATTCTCCTTGAGGAAGGTCTTGGCGTTCTCGCGCCCCTGGCCGATCCGCACCGAATCGTAGCTGAACCACGCGCCCGACTTCTCGACCAGGCCGGCCTTGACGCCGAGATCGAGGATTTCGCCGATCTTGGAGATGCCCTCGCCGTACATGATGTCGAACTCGACCTGCTTGAACGGCGGCGCCACCTTGTTCTTGACGACCTTCACCCGGGTGGTGTTGCCGACGATGTCGTCGCGGTCCTTGATCTGGCCGGTGCGGCGGATGTCGAGCCGCACGCTTGCGTAGAATTTCAGCGCGTTGCCGCCGGTGGTGGTCTCCGGATTGCCGTACATCACGCCGATCTTCATCCGCAGCTGGTTGATGAAGATGACGGTGCAGCGCGACTTGGATATCGAGCCGGTGAGCTTGCGCAGCGACTGGCTCATCAGCCGCGCCTGCAGGCCGACATGGCTGTCGCCCATCTCGCCTTCGATCTCGGCCCGCGGCACCAGGGCGGCGACCGAATCGATGATCAGGATATCGACTGCGTTCGAGCGGACCAGGGTATCGGTGATCTCGAGCGCCTGCTCGCCGGTATCGGGCTGCGAGACGATCAGATTGTCGACGTCGACCCCGAGCTTGCGGGCATAGACCGGGTCGAGCGCATGCTCGGCATCGATGAAGGCGGCGGTGCCGCCATTCTTCTGCGCTTCGGCGACGGCATGGAGCGCCAGCGTGGTCTTGCCCGAGCTTTCCGGCCCGTAGATTTCGATGACCCGGCCGCGCGGCAGGCCGCCGACGCCAAGCGCGATGTCCAGGCCGAGCGAGCCGGTGGAGATGGTCTCGATCTGGACCGCCTCGCGCGATCCGAGCTTCATCGCGCTGCCCTTGCCGAACGCTCGGTCGATCTGCGCCAGCGCCGCATCGAGGGCCTTCTGCCTGTCCATATCCTGGGAATTCCTGTCGGAAACGACTTTCAAGGATGCCACCATGGCTCGCGCCCTCCTAAGATGTCCGCTTCGCGGGTTCAACGCAGGAGTGCAGCTGTACATGTTCTGTTCCGAAAGAACAAGCAGGAAACATCAATTTTCCAGCACCCGCGCCATCGCCTCCGCCATCGCTCGCTCGAAGGCCGGGTGCCGGTAAATGTCATTGTGCCCGGCGCCCGCGATCCTCCGCCGCAGGACCAGGTTCGGAACCGCCTGCTCCAGCGCCTCGGTTCTTCGCGCCGGGATGAGGGTGTCGTGCTCGGCGGCGATGGTCGCGGTGGGGACGGCCGATCCCCTCAAATCCTCCGCCGGCTCCATCCTGTGCCGCAGCAGCAGGGCGACCGGCAGCCAGCGATAATGGTCCGCCGCCACCGCCGCCAGCGAATCGAACGGAGTCACCAGGATCAGCCCGGCCAGCTTGCGCCGGCTGGCCAGATGCGCGGCCACGCCGCTGCCGATGCTGAAGCCGACCGCGACGATCCGATCGGTGCCCAGCCTTTCGGCTACATGATCGTGGATGATCGGCGCGTCGGCGAGCAGAGCGGAGGCCACGGGCGCACCTTCGCTCGGGCGATAGCCTCGATAGTGGAAAGCGACGACGTGATGCTGGGGAAAGAGCTCGTGCAGATATTCGGCTGCGCTTTGCCCGTTCCACGCATTTCCGGCAAAGCCGAGCACCACTGCCGGCCGTCCCTCCTGAAGGGCGGCGGGCGGAACATGGATGCCGTGGAGCCGCTCGCCCCCTTCCGCGGCCACCGTGAGGCGTATCGCGCCGGGCGGCAGCGGACCGGCCGGACCCACCAGCCGCGTCGGGAACAGAAGCGACGTCTGCAGCGCGAACACCAAGCCGAGCACAAGCAAATAGGCGAGCGCGAGCGCGGCAATCAGCTTCACGGCCAGCATGCGCCAACTCCGTTCGGCCCCGTTTGGGCGCCGGTTCAGATCAGGCCTTGGCTCCCAGGGCCGCCTGGAGGGCGGGCTCGATCGCGTCGATCGTGTAAGGCTTGGTCAGCACCGGCGCGTCCTCATATTCGGCAGGCGGCGGATCGACATGGCCGCCCGTCGCCAGCACGAACGGAATGCCGCGGCCGGACAAGCGCTCCACGACCGGCCAAATCTTTTCTCCCTTGAGATGGACGTCGACGATGGCGACGTCGAAGCCGCCCTCGTCCACCCGGGCGAGCGCGTCCCGAACCGTCTCCGCGACGGCGACGATCCGGTGACCGAGCGAGTCGAGAAAGTCCTCCAGCATCATCGCGATCAGCGGTTCGTCCTCGACGATCAGGATGGAGCGGCTATCGGGCACCCCGGTGCGATTAGGGCCTATCGTCTCGAATCGGAAGGTTTATTTCGCCTGCAGCGTGTCCCGCGCCGCCTCGGCGAGCTGCTGCACGGAAAAAGGCTTGGCGAGAAAGGCGACGCGCTCGAGGTCGATCGACTTCCTCAGCTGCTCCTCCGCATATCCCGAAATGAACAGGATCGGCAGGTCGGGGTGAGTCTTGCGCGCTTCGCGCACGGTGGTCGGGCCATCCATGCTCGGCATCACGACATCCGATATCATGAGGTCTACCGTCCGCTCGCGGGCGAGAATCTCCAGCGCCGCCTCGCCATTTTCGGCGCTTAGCACGGTATAGCCGTGGCGGGTGAGCGCGCGCTCGGCGACGGCCCGCACCATCGCCTCGTCCTCGACGAGCAGGATGGTGCCGCTGCCCCACAGCTCGCCGGCCCCTTCCTTGGCCTTCGCCTTGCCCGGCGATTTGCCGGCCTCCAGCCGGTGGACCGGGAGATAGATGATGAAGCTGGTCCCCTTCCCTTCCTCCGATTCGGCGAAGATGAAGCCGCCCGATTGCTTGACGATGCCGTAGACGGTGGAGAGGCCGAGCCCGGTCCCCTTCCCCACTTCCTTGGTGGTGAAGAAAGGCTCGAAGATCTTGCCGAGCAGCGGCGTCGGTATGCCGGTGCCGGTGTCGGACACGCGCAGCGCGGTATATTCGCCGAGCGGGAGGATGTCGCTGCCGATCTTGCGGACGTCCTCCTTGGACACCGCATAGGTCTGAAGCGTGAGCGTGCCGGTGCCGTCGCCCTTGGCCTGCATCGCGTCGCGGGCGTTGACGGCGAGATTGACGATCACCTGCTCGAGCTGCCCCGGATCGGCCCGGACCGCGCCGAGATTGCGGCCGTGCTTGACCTGGAGCTTCACCGTCTCGCCGAGCAGCCGCTTCAGCAGGTTCGACACTTCGGAGATGACGTCGGGGAGCTGGAGCACTTGCGGCCGCAGCGTCTGCTGGCGCGAGAAGGCGAGCAGCTGCCGGGTGAGGCCGGCGGCCCGGTTCGAGTTGCTCCTGATCTGCTGGATGTCGTCATAGTCGCTGTCGCCGGGCGAGTGGCGCATCAGCATGAGGTCGCAATAGCCGAGGATGGCGGTGAGGATGTTGTTGAAGTCGTGGGCGACGCCGCCGGCAAGCTGGCCCACCGCCTGCATCTTGGTCGCCTGCGCGACCTGCCGCTTCAGCCGGTCCTCCTCGCTGCTGTCCTTGAGCGAGAGGATGACCGCCGCCTCGCCAAGGCCGCGCGCGCCGGCGATGGTGAGCGCCACCGGCTCGTCCGGATTGGTCTTGAGGCGCACCGCCATATCGCTCGACCTCGATGGCCCGCGGGCGAAGCGGCGGACGGAATCGGATATGGCCGCCTTGTCCTCGTCGACGACGAGGTCGCCGGGATAGACCGGGCGCGCATCCCGGGCGAGGCCGGCCGCCTTGCGAAACGCCTTGTTGAGATAGACGAAGCGGCCGTCGACATTGGCGAGCGCTAGGCCGAGCGGAAGGAAATCGAGCAGAGCGTTGATATTGGCGGCTTCGCCGTCGCCGGCCAGGCGCCCGAAACCGGCGGTCTCGTCGAGCAGCAGGAACAAGGTCAATGGATCCCTGCCCTCCGAGACCGGTATCTGAACGATGCGGAGCGGGCTCGCGGCCTTGCCCTCATTGGCGAACAGGAACTGGCCATGCTCGGTTGCGGCGAGCAGTTCGACCAGCCGGACGCCGGCGATGGCGGCGTCGGCCGCGCCGGTCGCGCGCGCGATAAAGGCGCGGTTCGCGGCGATCAGCGTCCCCTCCCCATCGGCGAGCGCGGCCATCACCCCGGCCTGGCCGATGCGATGGCCGGCCTCGCCGGTGATCAGCCGCTGCGCCTCGCGCACGAAGTCGAGATCCTCGCAGCGGGTGAACTTATAGAGCAGCCAGCCGCCGCCGAGGCCGGCGCGCTCCACGTGCGCCTCGACGGCAAGGTCGCCGACCATCAGCCTGCCGGCATCGGCGCTGCCGTCCCGCGCCGCCGCCGCGGCCGCGGCCTTAAGCTTTTCGGCGTCGCCGCTCCGCAGCGGCAGATCGGGCGGTGCGGCCGAGCTCCCGAACCATGAGCAATAGCATTGGTTGGCGCAGATCATCTTGCCGGAAAGCTCGGCGACGGCCAGCGCGGCGCTCGAGCCGTCCATCGCGGCGCGGAGCAAACCAATGTCGGTGCGTGGCGGCGCCGCCTCGTCATGGGGGATGGAGGCGGTGCGCGAACCAAGCAGCAGCAGCAGGGCGCCGAAGCCGGTCAGCCCGGCCAGGAAGGCTCCGGCGAACATGGGATCCCCGACCAGCCACAGCAGCAAGGCCGCCGAGGCCGCGGCGATCGCCACGACGCCGAGGACCTGCCAGCCGCGCCCCGGCCCATGGTCGCTCGAACGCACGGAGGATGGGGACGCGGTGGCCATGTCCGCTCATCTGCCGCTTGGCGCGGCTCCGTCAAGCCGCGCCAAGCCTCACCAGATGCGGACGCGCTGTTCCGGAGGCAGATAGAGCCTTTGGCCGGAGGAGACGTTGAAGGCATCGTACCAGCGGTCGAAATTGCGGACGACCGCCACGCGCTGCTCCGAGGGCGAGTGGGGATCCGTGATCAGCCGCTGGAGCAGGTTGGGCTCGCGATAATTGCGGCGCCATACCTGCGCCCAGCCCAGGTAGAAGCGCTGGTCGCCGGTCAGGCCCTCGAGCACGGGAGCCTCTTTGCCGCCGAGCGACGTGCGGTAGGCATCGTAGGCGATGGTGACGCCGGCGAGGTCGCCGATATTCTCGCCGAGCGTGAGCTCCCCGCTCACTTTCTTCCCGGGCAGCGGCTCATATTGGCTATACTGGGCTACGAGCTGGCCCGTCAGCGCCGTGAAGCGTTTGACGTCGCCCGGCGTCCACCATTCCTTGAGCGCGCCGGTTTCGTCATATTTCGAGCCCTGGTCGTCGAAATGATGGCTGATCTCGTGGCCGATGACGGCGCCGATGCCGCCGTAATTGATCGCGGGATCGGCATTGGGGTCGAAGAAGGGCGGCTGCAGGATCGCGGCGGGAAAGACGATCTCGTTCCAGTTGAAATTGGCATAGGCGTTGATCGTCATCGGGTACATGCCCCATTCGCGGCGGTCGACCGGCTTGCCGAGCTTGTTCAGCTGGCGCTGATGCTCGAAGCGGTTGGCGCGGATGACGTTGCCGGCGAGATCGTCGCGCCGCACCTCGAGCGTCGAATAATCGCGCCATTCCTCGGGATAGCCGATCTTCGGAGTGAAGGCCGCGAGCTTGGCGCGGGCGCGGACCTTGGTCTCGGGCGCCATCCAGGTCAGGTTCTGGATGCGGCGGTCCATCGCGGCGATCACGTTCTGGACGAGCTTGTCCGCCTCGGCCTTGGCTTCCGGCGGAAAGTAGCGCTCGACATAATATTTGCCGATCTCCTCGCCCATCGCCTGGGTGACGAGGTTCGAGGCCCGCTTCCACGGCTCCTGATTCTGCGGCGTGCCGTTGAGGACGGTGCCGCGAAACGCGAAGTTCGCCTCGACGAAGCGCTCCGATAGGTAGGGCGCATAGGCATCGAGCGTCTGCAGCTTCAGATAGTCCTTGATTGTGGCGAGCGGCGCGGCGGCGAGGAGCTTGGCCGTGCCGGCGATGGCGGACGGCTGGCGGACGATGAAGTTCGGCCGGCCGGCCACGCCGATCGTGTCGAAGTAGCGGTTCCATGCGAAAGCGGGAGCGCCGGCCCGGAGCTGGGCCGGGGTAAGCTTGTTGTAGGTCTTGTCGGCGTCGCGGCTCTCGACCTGGGTCCAGTGCGCCTTGGCGATTTGGGTTTCGAGCGCGAGCACGGCGGCCGCCCGGCCCTCCGCATTCGCTTCCCCGGCGAGCTTCATGAGCTGGACCAGATAGTTGCGGTAGGCGGTCCGCTTCGAGACCAGGGCCGGGTCGGCGCTGAGATAATAATCGCGGTCCGGGAGGCCGATCCCGCCCTGGGCGAACTGGAAGATCGCGCTGTCGGGATCCTTGTCGTCCGAATCGACATAATTGCCGAACGGCGCGCCGAGCCCCATCCGCGCCAAATCGCCCATCACGGCGGCGAGCTCCGCCTTGTTGCGCGCCCCTTCGATGGTCTGGAGCACCGGCGCCAGCGGCGCAAAGCCTTTGGCGTCGACCGCGGCCCGGTCCATGAAGCTGGCGTAGAAGTCGCCGATCTTCGAGCCGGGCTGCCGGGCCTGCTCCTCCAGGATTTCACGCGTGCGCTCGTTCGAGAGCTCCTCGAGCACCGCGAACATGCCGAAGTTGGAGCGGTCGGCGGGGATCGGCGTGGTGCGCGCCCAGGTGCCGTTCGCGAACTGATAGAAATTGTCGCCGGGGGCCACGGTGCGGTCCATGCCGGCAAGGTCGAAGCCGAAGCTGCCGATTTGAGGCCGACCGGCGTCCGCGGGGGCGACCGGGCCGGCGGCGGCCTCGCCGACCGTCGCGGTCTGCTCGGCGGATTCGGAGGGGGTGGTGCCGCCGGTGCCGGTGGTGGCGCAGGCGGCAAGGGCGGTGGAGGCGGCGAAAGCGATGAGAAGGCGGCGCATGACGATCCCGATATTGAAGGGTGTTAGTCGGCTATAGCACCTGTTGCGAAGCCATCAACCGCGCCGGCGGAGCCGCCACTTCCGGCCCTGCCACCAGCGCCACACCCATACCGAGATGAAATAACCGACGGCCGCGGCGGCGAAGGCGATGATGAGCAGGCCGCAGACCAGCGACGGCGCCGCGTCGGACGCGAGCCAGGCGAACCATTCGGCCGGGCCCGCCCGCCGTTCGTAGAGCGCATAGAAGGCGCTGGTGTCGGCCCGGAAGCCCAGAGTGTTGCCGACGAAGATGGATGCGATGAGGATGAACGGTGTCGTCGCCGGGTTGGACAGGAAGGTCATCGCCGCGGCGATCGGGATGTTGGCCCGGAACGGCACCGCCAGCAGCGCGGCGCCGATGATCTGGAGGCCCGGTATCATCAGGAAAATGCCGACCAGCAGGCCGACGCCGACGCCGCGCGGCACCGACCGGCGCGTGAAGCGCCACAGCTCGCTGCGCAGCACCCGGCCGCCGAACGGCTTGATCCAGCGGCTCTCGGCGAGATCTTCGCGCTTCGGCGCGTTCTTCGCAAGCCAGCGGGAGAGCCGTTCAACCATGCTGGCGCAGCAGGCGGCCCTGCTCCCTTTTCCAGTCCTTCTCCTTCTCGTGCGCGCGCTTGTCCGGGGCCTTGCGGCCGCGGGCGAGGGCGAGCTCGACCTTGGCGCGGCCGCGGCCGTTGAAGTAGATGGACAGCGGCACCAACGTCATGCCCTGGCGGGCCACCGCTCCATGCAGCTTGGCGATCTCGCGCTGGTGGAGCAGCAGCTTGCGCGGCCGCTTCGGCTCATGGTTGAAGCGGTTGCCATGGCTGAACTCGGGGATGTTCGCGTTGATCAGCCAGACTTCCTCCTCTTTCACCTCGGCGTAGCTCTCGGCGATCGAGCCTTCGCCGAAGCGCAGCGACTTGACCTCGGTGCCGGTGAGCGCGATCCCGGCCTCGTACCGGTCCTCGATCGCATAGTCATAGCGCGCCCGCCGGTTCTCGGCGACGACCTTCTGCTTGTCGAAGCTCTCGGGGCGCGGGCGGGCCATTTATCCTCCCCTGCTTTTGCAGGGGAGGGGGACCATGCGAAGCATGGTGGAGGGGCGGCGGATGACAGTCCGCCGGCTGCGCCGGCGACCCCTCCACCGCACTTCGTGCGGTCCCCCTCCCCTGGAAATCCGGGGGAGGAAATGGTTGGCTTCGACTCTCAAGTCAGCAGCCCCGCATGAGCGAGCGCCGCGTCTACCGCCTTGCGGCTGGCGTCCGAAGGCGGCGTCATCGGCAGGCGCAGCTCGGTCGGGAAGCCGGGGCGGACGCGGCTGACGGCATATTTGGCGGGGCCCGGGGAAGCGTCGCTGAACAACGCCTTGTGGAGCGGGAACAGCCGGTCCTGGAGAGCCATGGCCCTCTCGCCGTCGCCCGCGGCCCAGGCGTCGTGGAACTCGGCGAACAGCCGCGGGGCGACGTTGGCGGTGACCGAGACCGTACCGACGCCGCCCATGGCGAGGAAGCCGAGCGCCATGTCGTCATTGCCGGACAGCTGGACAAAGCCATCCCCGCAGAGCCGGCGGTGCGCGCTGACCCGGGCGAGGTCGCCGCTCGCATCCTTGATCCCGGCCACGGTCGGTATCTCGGCCACGCGGGCGAGCGTCTCCGGGAGGATATCGGTGACGGTTCGGCCCGGCACGTTGTAGACGATGATCGGCAGGGGGCTCGCCTCGGCCAGCGCTGCGAAATGGGCGTAGAGACCCTCCTGGTTGGGGCGGTTGTAATAAGGAAGCACGATTAAGGCTGCGTCCGCCCCCGCTTCCTCGGCGGCTTTCATCAGCCGTTTCGCCACCGCCGTGCTGTTGGACCCGCAGCCGGCGATCACCGGCACCCGGCCCGCTGCCTGGCCGACGCAGGCGGAAACGATCCGGCGATGCTCCTCGGCGTCGAGGGTCGCCGATTCACCGGTCGTCCCGCAGGGCACAAGGCCATGACTTCCTTCCGAAATCTGCCACTCGACAAAATCGCGGAAAGCCGGCTCGTCAAACGCTTCGTCGCGGAAAGGCGTCACTAGAGCCGGGATCGACCCGCGAAACATGGTTATCTCCTTCACCTTGGGAGCCAATCCGGACATAGCATGGGGCGCTGATGAGCCGGGGTCATTCAGCGCGTGATAAGGAGGGGGTCGGCATGATGTCCAGCATGCATAACAAAGCACACAGGCTGGGCAGGATGTGGAACAAGGCGGCCGCCCGCGGCCGCGTCCGCAACAAGGCCGTGACGCTGGGCCTGCTCGCCGCCTCGGCGGCCGCGGTCGGAGCGACGCTGGCGCCGAGCGGCGCCCTCAAGGTGACGCCGCCGCCGGTGCGGACCGCTCAATATCAGCCGCCCCGCTACCAGGCCCCCCCGCCCCCAATGGCCCCCGTCGTGGCGACGCCGCGGATCAGCTCGGCGCTGGCGCGGTGGAACAGCCTCAGGCAGTCGGACAATCTGCCCTTCTCATCCTACGCCTCGTTCCTCGCCAGCTATCGCGGCTGGCCGGGCGAGACCGCGATGCGCAAGACCGCCGAGCGCGCGATCGACCCGAACGGCACGCGGCCCGGCGAGGTCACCGCCTATTTCCGCATCCTGCCGCCGCTCACCGCGACCGGCCATGCCCGCCACGCCTTCGCCTTGCTGGCCGAGGGCAATCCGGGGGCGGCGCGTGAAGCGGCGCGCCAGGCATGGCATGCGGGCGTGCTGCCGATCGCCGACGAAAGCCGCCTGCTGAGCCTGTTCGGCGCGTCATTGACGCCGCAGGACCATGACCGCCGGATCGAGACCCTGCTCGACAATGGCGACCTCGTCAGCGCCCGCCGGTCGCTGCCCTACGCCTCCCCCGGCCGCAGGGCGGTGTACGAGGCACGGCTCGCGCTCCAGAACGAGGCGCCCGACGCGGCGAGCCGGCTGGCGATGATCGGCTCGGCCGCTACTACCGACGCCGGCGTGATCATGGACCGTGCCAACTGGCTGCGCGAGGGCCATCAGAGCGCGGCCGCGCGCTCGCTGCTCGCCCAGCGGCGCAGCCTCGTCACCCGCCCGCGCGACGTCGAGAAATGGTACGAGACTCTGCTGGTGATGGCGAACGGCGCCGCCAACGACCGCAACTGGATGACGGCCTACCAGATCGCCAGCCAGCTCGACGACGCCTATCCGGCGGGCACCGACGTCAGCCGCCAGTCGACCGGCGAGCGCGACGATTATACCAGCCTTGCCTGGCTGGCCGGCACGGTCGCGCTCCAGCGGCTGAACCGCCCGGCCGACGCCGCCGCCATGTTCGTTCGCTACGCCCGCGCCGGCCGCTCGTCGCAAGTGCTGACCAAAGGCTATTATTGGGCCGGCCGCGCCGCCCAAGCCGCCGGGCAGCCGGCCCAAGCGATGAATTATTTCGAGCAGGCGTCGCGCTATCCGGAATTGTTCTACGGACAGCTGGCGCTGGAGCGGCTCGGGCGGACGGTGCCGCCGCCGCCGATCGCGGCCGCCTATATGCCCTCGCCCGCCGATCGCGACGCATTCCGACGCCGCGAGCTGGTCGAGGCGACGCGGCTGCTCGGCCAGATGGGCAGCTGGCAGGACCAGTCGCTATTCGTGCGGACCCTCGCCGAGAATGCCGAAACCGAGCGCGACCGCGTCCTCACCGCCGAGCTCGCCCGCCAGATCGGGCGGCCCGACCTTGGCGTGTGGGTGGCGCGAAGCGCGCGCAACGCCGGTTCGCCTTTCTATGTCCGCGCCGGCTGGCCCGACACCAGCATCCCGCCCGCGCAGAGCCATTTGTGGTCGCTGGCCCAGGGCATCATCCGCCAGGAAAGCTCGTTCGACCGGGCGGCGGTTAGCCATGCCGGCGCGCGCGGCATGATGCAGCTGATGCCCGGCACGGCGCGGGAGACCGCGGGCAAGCTCGGCCTGCCCGCCGACCTCGGGCGGCTGACCCGCGACCCGCAGTACAACATCATGCTCGGCAGCCATTATTTCGCCCGGCTGATGGACTATTGGGGCGGCTACGCGCCGCTGGCGGTGGCCAGCTACAATGCCGGCCCCGGCAACGTGCGCAAGTGGATCACGGCCAATGGCGACCCGCGCATGCCGAGCGTCGACATCGTCCGCTGGATCGAGGAGATCCCGTTCTCGGAGACCAAGGGCTATGTCCAGCGCGTGCTCGAAAACGCCGTGGTCTACGACACGATCAACCCGGCCCGGGCGCGCAGCCCGGAGCGGACGCGGCTGTCTTACTATCTCGGCAAGAGCAACCGGCCGGGCTGACGGCCGGTGCCGTCATTGCGAGCCAAGCGAAGCAATTCAGGGCCGCACCCCGCGCCGGCTGGATTGCTTCGTCGCTGACGCTCCTCGCAATGACGTCGTGCCAGATGTATTGTTCGCACTATGATCGAACGCACCAATCACATCACCCCCGCCGGCTATCGCCGGCTGCGCGAGGAATATGAGGCGCTGTTCGCGGTCGAGCGGCCGAAGCTGGTCGAGACGATCAGCTGGGCCGCCGGGAACGGCGACCGGTCGGAGAATGGCGATTACATCTATGGGCGCAAGCGGCTGCGCGAGATCGACCGCCGCATCGATTGGCTGTCCAAGCGGATGGCCGCGGCGAACGTGCTCAACCCGGCCGAACAGGCGGATCGCAGCCGGGTCTATTTCGGCGCGACCGTCACCTGCGTCGACGAGCAGGACGAGGAGCGCGTCGTCACCCTGGTCGGCGAGGACGAGGCCGACGCCGGCGCCGGGCGGGTGAGCTGGAACTCGCCGCTCGCGCGGGCGATCCGCGGCGCCGCCGTCGGCGACCTCCGCCGCGTCCTGCTGCCCTCGGGCGAAAAGGAGCTGGAGATCGTCGCGATCCGCTATCCGGACACCGATCAGTCGTAGCGGGGGCCCGGCCACGGGCGGTCGCGCACGGCTTGCCGCAGCGCCACCCTAATCTCCTCATCGGTCAGCCGCAGGTCGCGATTGGTGTCGGCATAGCGGCGGAACCAGCTGTTGGCGCGCTCGGCCGTGTCGCCCTCGACCCGGCCGTCATTGTCCTCGTCGAAGCCCATGCGGACGATGTCCTGGCCGTCGCGGGTCTGCGCGAGCCACGGATCGAGCGCGTCGCCCCCCTCGCCGCCGTAACGGCCGCGGCCGCCGTGCGCCCGATCCTCGGCAAAGTCGCGGCCGACATAGCCATATTCCCCGTAGCGCCGATCACCGTCGCGCCAGTCGCGTTCGGGATAGTCGTCGCGTTCGTAGCCGGGCTCCTCCCGATAGTCCGGCTCCTCCGGATAGTCCGGTTCCTCCTGATAGCCGCGATCATAGGCATCCCCCGGCGGAGGGGCGTCGCCGCGGGGATCGACGTCGCGATAGCCCTCCTCGCGGTCGTATCGGCCGTCGCCGTCATAGTCGCGATAGCCTTGATCGCGCGGGCCGGAATAGCCGCGGTCGTAGCCGTAGCCATAGCAGGCGGACAGCCCGAGGATCCCGCCCGCCGCCATTAGGATGGTAAGGACGCGCCTTGAACTTCGCATCGCCATTCTCCCGGAGATGATCGACCGGGTTTCAACCCGCGGCCGGTGGCAAAGGTTGCGGTTTTCCGCGGGCTTACTCGCCGCCGCCGAAGGCCTTCCTCGCCAGGGCCGCAACGTCGGAAGATGCAGGCGGGGGCTCCATCGGCACACCCTTCTCGAGCGCGTCGGCCACCAGGGTCAGCGCGGCGATGCGTCCGGCCTTCTTGTTGTTGCCGTCGATCACGTGCCACGGGGCCCAGCGCGTGTCGGTATGGCCGAACATGTCGCGCAGCGCGGCGAGATAGTCCGCGCGGCGGGCGCGGTTGCGGAAATCCTCCCCCGTCACCTTCCAGCGTTTCCACGGGTGGCCGAGCCGCGCCTTCAGCCGCGCGTCCTGCACCTCCTGGGTGACGTGGAAGAACAGCTTGACGATGGTGGTGCCGTCCTGGGCCTGCTGGCATTCGAACTCGTTGATTTCGTCATAGCCGCGGCGCCACTGGGCTTCGCTCGCGAAACCCTCGACCCGCTCGACCAGCACCCGGCCGTACCAGCTGCGGTCGAACACCGCGATCGCGCCGGCGGCCGGGAGTTTGGTCCAAAAGCGCCACAGGAAGTGGCGGCCTTGCTCTTCTGCGGTGGGCGCCCCGATCGGCCAGACCGAGAAATTGCGCGGATCCCATTCGGCGGTGAGGCGCTTGATCGCCCCGCCCTTGCCCGCCGCGTCCCAGCCTTCGACCACCACAAGGCTGCGCTTGTGGTGGACGATATGGGCGACGAGGATCCGCGCCAGCCGCTCCTGCAGCGCTTCCAGATCGGCGGCGTAATCGCCCTTGTACCTGGCGCCGCCTTCGTAGTCGGAGAGGTCGATCACACCGTCACCGTTCGCCCTGAGCCTGTCGAAGGGCGTTCCTTCTACTGCCGGCGTAGAAGAAAGGGATGGGCTTCGACAAGCTCAGCCCGAACGGATGCTGGGGCAGTTTTCCATCCGCTATTCCGGCGCAACCACTTTGGCCGAATCCTTCTTCGCCCCGCCCCCTGCCGGCTCGATGATGCGGATGTTCAGCTCCCTGAGCTGCTTCGCGCTGACCTCGCTCGGCGCGCCCATCATCAGGTCCTCGGCGCGCTGGTTCATCGGGAAGAGGACCACTTCCCGGATATTGGGCTCGCCGGCGAGCAGCATGACGATCCGGTCGATCCCGGGAGCCGACCCGCCATGCGGCGGCGCGCCGAACTTGAACGCGTTGATCATGCCGGAGAAACTGGTGTCCACCTCTTCCTGCGAGTAGCCGGCGATCGCGAACGCCTTGTACATGATGTCCGGGCTATGGTTGCGGATCGCGCCGGAGGACAGCTCGACCCCGTTGCAGACGATGTCATATTGATAGGCGAGGATATCCAGCGGCTCCTTGGTTTCGAGCGCCTCGAGTTCGCCCTGCGGCATCGAAAACGGATTGTGGCTGAAGTCGACCTTCTTCGCTTCCTCGTCATATTCGAACATAGGAAAGTCGACGATCCAGCAGAATTCGAAGCGATTCTCGTCGATCAGGCCGAGCTGCTCGGCGATGCGGGTGCGGGCCAGGCCGGCGAGCTTGGCCGCCGGCCCTTCCTTGCCGGCCGCGAAGAAGATGCCGTCGTCAGGCCCGAGGCCGAGCTCCGCGACCAGCTTGCGCGTCGCCTCCTCGCCATGGTTCTTGGCGATCGGGCCGCCAAGCTCGCCGGCCTTCTGGGTAATGTAGCCCAGGCCGGCATGGCCTTCGGAGCGGGCCCAGTCGTTCATATCGTCGAAGAATTTGCGGCTCTTGTCCGCTGTGCCCGGGGCCGGGATGGCGCGGACGACGCCGCCGCCTTCCACGATCCGGCCGAAGAGGCCGAAGCCGGAGCCGCGGAAATGGCTCGACACGTCGGAAATCAGGATCGGGTTGCGAAGGTCCGGCTTGTCGGAACCGTAGGTGAGCATCGCCTCGCGATAGGGGATTCGCGGGAACGGGGCGGCGCTGACCCTTTTGCCGTCCGCAAACTCCTCGAAGACCCCGCCGAGCACCGGCTCCAGCGCCGCGAAAACATCATCTTGCGTGACGAAGCTCATTTCGAGGTCGAGCTGGTAGAATTCGCCCGGACTGCGGTCGGCGCGGGCGTCCTCGTCGCGGAAGCAGGGCGCGATCTGGAAATAGCGATCGAAGCCGGCGACCATGATCAATTGCTTGAACATCTGCGGCGCCTGCGGAAGCGCATAGAATTTGCCGGGATGGACGCGGCTCGGCACCAGATAGTCGCGCGCGCCCTCCGGGCTCGAGGCGGTGAGGATCGGCGTCTGGAACTCGGTGAAGCCCTGCTCGACCATGCGCCGCCGGATCGAGGCGATCACCTGCGAGCGCAGCACGATGTTGGCGTGGAGCCGGTCCCGGCGGAGGTCGAGGTAGCGGTAGCGAAGCCGGATCTCCTCGGGATAATCGGCCTCTCCCGCAACCGGCATCGGCAATTCCTCGGCCGCCGACTGGACGATCACCTCGTCCGCCGCAACCTCGATCTCGCCGGTAGCCAGGTTCGGATTGGCGGCCTCGGGGCCGCGCGACACGACCTCCCCCACGACCGTCACGACCGACTCCAGGCGGAGGCGGTCGAGGACGCGGAGCGGTTCGCTGTCCGCTTTGGCGACGATCTGGGTGAGGCCGTAATGATCGCGAAGGTCGACGAACAGCACGCCGCCATGGTCGCGCTTGCGGTGGATCCAGCCGGAGAGCTTGACTTGACGGCCGACGTCGGACGCGCGCAGCTCGGCGCAATGGTGGGTACGATAGGCGTGCATGGCGAAACTCACATGTTGTCCGTCATTCCCGCGAAAGCGGGAATCCCGCTGCCTTCTCGTAATGCCGAAAGCGGGATCCCCGCTTCCGCGGGGATGACTGGGAAAGGTCGCGAGCGCTTCACTAGGGCGATGCCGCTTTGTCAAGGCAGGAGCCCGCCGCTATGAAGGCGCGCAATGCACATTCACCCGCTTATCACCGACAGCGACTCGCTGCTCCGCCTTTGCGAGCGCCTCGCGCAATCCGATTTCGTCGCCGTCGACACCGAGTTCATGCGCGAGAACACCTATTGGCCGGACCTCTGCCTGATCCAGATCGGCAATGTCGAGGAAGCAGCCGCGATCGACCCCAAGGCGGAGGGGATCGACCTCACCCCCTTGCTCAACCTGCTCGTCAACAATGAGGACGTGCTCAAGGTCTTCCATGCCGGCGGCCAGGACCTCGAGATCATCTTCAACCGGACCGGCGGCACGCCCCACCCTTTGTTCGACACGCAGGTGGCGGCGATGGCGCTCGGGCTGGGCGAGCAGGTCGGCTATTCCAACTTGGTCGAGAGTATGCTCGGCAAGAGCCTCGACAAGGGCGCCCGGTTCACCGATTGGGCGCGGCGGCCGCTCGACACGAGGCAGATCGACTATGCGATTGGCGACGTCACCTATCTCGCGCGGCTGTTCCCGAAGATGCTCGACCGGCTGCGCAAGACCGGCCGCGGCGCGTGGCTCGACCAGGAGATGGAGCGGCTGGCCGACCCCGCCAATTATGCCAACGACCCTGCCCAGGCCTGGAAGCGGGTACGGATCCCAAGCCGCAAGCCCGAAGTGCTCGGCCGGCTGAAGGCGCTCGCCGCCTGGCGCGAGATCGAGGCGCGGTCGAAGAATTTGCCGCGCGGCCGGATCATGAAGGACGAGACGCTGGCGGACGTGGCGGCCCATCCCCCCGCAGACCAGGAAGCGCTCGCCAGGGTCCGGGGCCTTTCGCCGGCGTGGAGGAGCAACGACATCGGCGCCCGTATGATGGACGCCCTGGCCTCGGCGCACCCGCTCGCCGCCGCCGACCTGCCGCCGCGCGAGGACCGGCAGCCGGGCCTCGGCAAGGAAGGCGCGCTGGTCGCCGATCTGCTGAAGCTGCTGCTCAAGATCCGTTCTCGGGAGAGCAATGTCGCGGCGCGGCTGATCGCCCGCGCCGAAGAGCTCGAGCAGCTCGCCGCCGGGCGGCGCGAGGGCCTCTCCATCCTCGAAGGATGGCGGTTCGAGGAGTTCGGGCGCGACGCGCTCGACCTGGTCGAGGGCCGGCTCGCCTTCGCGATCCGCGGCGGCAAGCTCGCGATGACGAGGACTGAAGCCGAGGCATGAAACGGATGGTGGCCGCTTTGCTGATGGCAGAAGCGGGCTGCATGTCGATGGCAGCCGAAAGCCGGGCGCCGATGGCGGCCTGCGATGCCGGCATGGTGCAGGACCTGATCGGCCGGCGCGCGACCGCCGAGCTCGGCCGGGAGGCCCTGCGCCAATCCGGCGCCCGCGCGCTGCGCTGGATCCGGCCGGGCCAGGCGATCACCATGGATTTCAGCCCGGACCGGCTCAACGTCGAGGTCGACGGGCAGGACCGGGTGGCCGCGCTCCGCTGCGGCTAGACCAGGATCGTTCAGGCTGGTTCAGCCTGAAACGTGAATCCTGGTCTCGCTATGGTTGAGAGCCTGATTCACGTCTCAAGTCGAAGCGCGACGGCGCTTCGACTTGCGGCGATCAGGCTCTAGACCGCCACGGCCTCCATGCCGCAGCCGAGGGCGGCCGCCAGCGTCTTGAGGCGCCGCTCGACGGTCTCGCCGTAAAGCGCCTCATCGCCTTTCCTGAGCTCGAGGCGCAGAAGGTCGCCGCGCCTCGCGAGGCGGGTGCGCTGGAGGCCCGCGGCGGCGCCGCCGCTCAGACGCTGGCCGAGCCGCATCGCGAGCCCCCACCTAGCCGCGTGGCGGAGCCGCTCCGGGCTGCACAATTTCGCCACGTCGGACGCCTCGAACTCGCGGCCGCCGCCGAAATTGCAGAACAGGGCCTGCGCGACCATCACCCGGCCCGGCCCATCGATGCCCACCCAATTGCCGTGCAGCGCCATGTCGACGCCGCGTTCGGCGCGGAAGTCCGGGTGCGCCTGCCAGGAGACGTCGGCGAGCAGGCAGGCGGCCAGCCGCAGGCGGGCGTCGCCCGGCTCGTCCTGGAAGATCGGGGCGATCCAGCGGTTGAGCAGGGCGCCGTGCTCGCCGAAGCGGCCGAGCACTCCGCCTGCCTCGCGCAGCGCCTCGAGCAGCGGATCGCGGGCGCGGGTGCGGGGATGAAGATCGCTGTAGAGCAGGCCTTCGCGGATGCCGAAGCTCGACACGATCAGCTCGCTTGGGCGGAGCTCGTCGACCAGGCTCTTGAGCAGCAGATTGGCGTGCGGGAGCGTCGGGACGCGCGACACCGAAAGCGACGGTATGTTCTTGAGGTCGGCCTTGTCGAGCCCGTCGATCGCCTTCTCGAGCGCGACGGGGCGGCCGCTGTGCATCCGATATTGCTGGGTGATCGGGAGCGGATAGTCGGTGAGCAGCATGTCGAGCCGCGCCAGCGCGCGCCACGAACCTCCGACCATGTAGAAAGGCCGCTTGCGGCCGCGCCTGCGGAAGTCGCAGCCGTCGACCCCCTTGGCGACCTTTCGGGCGAGCGCCGCCGGGCTCTTGCCGGCGATCCGCAGCACGCCGAGCGGGAGCGAGAGGCTTTCGATCACCTTGCCGCCGGCCACGTCGACCAGCTCGAGGCTGCCGCCGCCGAGGTCGCCGACAATGCCGTCGGCGTCGGGAATGGCGGAAAGCACCCCCTGCCCCGCCATCACCCCCTCGTCGCGGCCGGACAGCACCGACGGATCGAAGCCGATCGCGCGCACGGCGGCGAGGAAGTCCTCGCCGTTGGCGGCCTCGCGCACCGCCGCGGTGGCGACGACACGGGTGCGGCCGACCCCCATCTGCCGGGTCAGCATGCGGAACCGGCGCAGCGCCGCGAGCGCCCGCTGCTGCGCCTCGCCGCCGAGCGCACCGGTTGCGGCAACCTCGGTTCCGAGCCCCGCCATCACTTTTTCATTGAACAGGATGGACGGGATGCGGGTCGCGCCGGAATAAACGACGAGACGGACCGAATTGGACCCGATGTCGATGATCGCGACCGGTTCCTGGCCCACCGCGCGACCGCGTCAGCTGCGGCGCAGGCGGAGCCTGGGCACCGAGCCGCTGTTCCGAAGCGCGGCGCCGCGGCCGGACAGCGACGGATTGGTCATGAAATAATGATGAAGGTTGAACGGCTTGTCCTTGCCGCGTGCGATCCGTTCGTAACTGCCGTCGGGCAGGAGCCGCCAGCTCTGCTCGTTGTCGATGAGATTCGCCACCATCACCTGGTCGAGGATCTGGGCGTGAACGGTCGGGTTCTCGATCTTGAGCATATATTCGACCCGGCGGTCGAAATTGCGCGGCATCCAGTCTGCGGAGCTGACATGGACCGTCGCATCGCGGTTCGGCAGCTCCTCGCCATTGCCGAAGGCCCAGATGCGGCTGTGCTCGAGAAAGCGGCCGACGATCGACTTCACCCGGATATTCTCCGACAGCCCCTCCACTCCGGGCCGCAGGCAGCAGATGCCGCGGACGCTGAGATCGACTTCGACCCCGGCCGCGCTGGCCGCGTAGAGCTTGTCGATGATGATCGGATCGACCAGCGAATTCATCTTCGCCCAGACCTCACCGGCCTTGCCGGCCTGGGCATTCTGGATCTCGCGGTCGATCAAGCAGCAGAGCTCGTCGCGCAAGCCGTGCGGCGATATCACCAGCAGTTCGAGGTCGCGCGGCTCGACATAGCCGGTGATGTAGTTGAACAGCTGAGCAACGTCGCGGCCCACGCGCGGGTCGGCGGTGAAGAAGCTGATGTCGGTATAGATGCGGGCGGTGACCGGGTGATAATTGCCGGTGCCGAGGTGGCAGTAGGTGCGGTAGCCCTTCTCCTCGCGGCGCACGACCATCGAGGTCTTGGCATGGGTCTTCCAGTCGATGAAGCCGTAGACGACCTGCACCCCCGCGCGCTCGAGCGCGTTCGCCCATAACAGGTTCTGCTCCTCGTCGAACCGCGCCTTCAATTCGACCACGGCGGTGACCGACTTGCCCGCCTCGGCGGCGTCGATCAGCGCGCGGATGATCGCCGACTGCTTGCCGGCGCGGTAGAGCGTCTGCTTGATCGCGACCACTTCGGGGTCCTCGGCCGCCTGCCGAAGGAAGGTGACCACCACGTCGAAGCTCTCATACGGGTGGTGGACGACGATGTCCTTGCTGCGGATGGCCGCGAAGCAATCGCCGCCCTGCTCCCGGATCCGCTCGGGGAAGCGGGGCGTGAACGGCGGGAATTTCAGGTCCGGCCGGTCCTCGTCGACCAGCGCCTCGAGGTCGGCGATGCCGAGGAAGCCGGTGGATTCGTAGACCAGGGCCTCGCTCGCATCGAGGCCGGCGCGCACCATCTGCTCGAGCGCGTCGGGTATGTCCTCCTCCAGCTCGAGACGGATCACCCGGCCGCGGCGGCGGCGCTTGATCGCGCTGCGGAAGAAACGGACCAGGTCCTCGGCCTCCTCCTCGACCTCGATGTCGCTGTCGCGGATGATGCGGAAGGCGCCGCCGCCGAGCAGCTCATAGCCGGGGAACAGCGTACAGATATGGCGCCGGATCAAAGTCTCGACGGCGATGTAGCGTGCCGTCTCACCCGGCAGCCGGATGAAGCGCGGCAGCGTGTTGGGCACCATCAGCAGCTCGCGTATCGGTTCGCCGTCCGACAGCCGCCTGAGGTCGAAGATCAGCGAGAAGCCCTTGTTGGGGATGAACGGGAACGGATGGGCGGGATCGATCGCCTGCGGCGTCAGGACGGGAAAGATCTGGTCGCGGAAATGCCTGTCGAGCCACGCGGCGGAAACCTGGTCGACCTCCTCGTGGCCTATCACCGCCATATCGGCGCCGGCGAACTCACGCTTGAGCCTCGACCAGACTTGCTGCTGGCTCGCGGTGAGCCGGTCGGCTTCGCGGGCGATCGCGGCGAGCTGCTGCGCGGGCGTGAGTCCGTCGGCCGAACGTTCCTCGACGCCGAGCAGCTGCTGGCCCTTGAGGCCGGCTACCCGGACCATGAAGAATTCGTCGAGATTGTTGCCCGAGATGGAGAGGAAGCGCAGCCGCTCGAGGAGGGGGTGCGCGTCGTTGCAGGCTTCCTCGAGCACCCGCCGGTTGAAGGCGAGCCAGCTCAGCTCGCGGTTGAAATAGCGGCCGCGCGGCTCCTCGAACCTGTGAGCGGCGTCTTGGGCCTCGACCGGCGCTGCGACTGCTGGACCATCCATCTCAAATTCGGCTTCTTGCTCGCCTGATCATGCCCGCTTCGAGGAGCGCCCGCCGCGCCAGCGGCACCGTCATCCGGCGATGATGCAGCAGCATGGCGCGGTCAAGCACCTCGACCACCCGCTGAACCGCCATGTAGCTGCGTTCGATCCGGGGAATCAGATACTCCGCCAGTTCGGGCGGCGCCGCAACCCCGCGATCGCCGAGCAGCTTCACCACCAGCGCGCCGAGCAGATCGTCGTCAGGACGGCCGAGCTCGATGTGCGGCGTTGCCGCGAGCCGGGACTTGAGATCCGGAAGCGCGACGTCCCAGGCCGGCGGCGCCGCGTCGGCTACGATCAGCAGCGGCCTGCGGGCCTGCTGCGCCTCGTTCCACGCATGGAACAAGGCTTCCTCGTCGTGGCGTTCGGCGTCGTCGAACAGGCGGCCGCCGGTCTTCCTGACGAAAATCCGCCCGAGCAGGCTGCGCCCGGACTTGCGCGGTCCGGTGAGCAAAGTCGCCATCACCGGCCACACCGACCAGCTCTTGAGATGGTCGAGGGCGGCGCGATTGGCGGCCGATGTCAGGAAATCCTCGTCCCGGTCCGCCACCGGCCAGTCGAGCGGCAGCGCGATCTGGTTCACGGACGATCTACTGCCCGCCGCCGCCGCGCGAGATGCGGAGCGTATTGCCGGACCCGGACACGCTCCAGCCCTGCGCCTGGAGCGCGGCGGCGAGCGCGGCCGTATCGCCGACAAAGGTGACTCGCATCACCGAGGTGCCGCCAAGCGCGAGGCTGGTCGTCAGCGCCGAGGTGACGCCGCGGATGCGGCTCACCGAGATTTCGGCCTGGCTGACCGCGGCAGGGTTCGGCGTGTCGACCTGGATGCTGAACATATTGGCGGCACCGACCGGAACGGGGCCCGCCGTTCCGGCCATTGGCGGCGGCGGCGGCGCGGCGATAGCGTCGGTCGCCGCCTCGATCTCGGCCGCGATCTGGGAGAGGATCGCCGGCTCTTCGATGACCAGCGACGGATCGGGAGTCAGCAGCCCCGCATTGAGCGCGCGCGTGTAGGCGAGGTCGAGGCGGCGCACGCCTTCGTCGAGCAGGCGCGGGATGGCGCCGCTATGCTCGACGCGCAGGGTGAAGCGCTCGATCAGGCGGTTGTCCGGGCCGAAGCGGGCGGTGAAGGTGCCGAGCGCCGGCCCGCCCGGATACAGGCGCTTCAGGTGCACCTGCGGGCTGATCACGTCGGCGGCGCCATATTGGTCGAGCAGGATCCGCCACCACGCGCGGCCGGGGCGCTGCGTCTGCGACACGTTGAGCAGCAGCGGGTCGATGCCCGAGCCGGTCGGCCGGACATAGTCGATCGCGCTGCCGCCGGTCCTGAAGCGCGCCCACGCCTTCTGCCATTCGTTGCGCGACTCGAAGCTCTGGAACGACGAGCCGGTGAGCATGACCGGGATCACCAGCATCGGTGCCGAATGGCGGATCACGCCCGAGCCGCCGCCGCCGAGCAAGGTGCCGGTGCGGGCGCGGTCGAACAGCAGGCCCAGCCGCGCGATGTAGCGCCGGGGTCCGATCTGCTCCTGCTCGATGATGATGCCGGATACCATCGTGTTCAGCACCGAATCGGTCAGGCCCGGCGCCTGCGCGGCGGGCCGCCGGGTCGTCTTGGCCCACAGCGCCTTCCAGCCGAGCCGCTGCGCCTGCCGCCAGCCTTCGAAGCGCGCCTCCTCGGAATTCTTGCCGACGGTGTCGACCTCGATGCCGGTGATTTCCAGCGTGCTGGCGCTGTCGACCGGCGGCACGCCGCGGTCGGCGCCCTCGAGCTGCGCGTAAAGCGCGCCTCCGCCCGCGGTAAGCAGCGCGACGGCCAGCAAGGCTGTGGGGGTAACGCGTCGGAAAAGCTTCACGGGCCGCCTTTTGGCGAGTTGATCGTGGAAATCCAAGCGCGATGTGGCTAGGCGCGGCTGATGAGCGGAGCCGGCGGCGAAGAATCCTACACCTACGCCAAAGCGGGCGTGTCGATCGCCGCCGGCAACGCGCTGGTCAAGATGATCGCGCCGCTCGCCAAGGCCACGGCGAGGCCGGGCGCCGACGCCTCGCTCGGCGGGTTTGGCGGCTTTTTCGACCTCAGGGAGGCGGGCTATGCCGATCCGCTGCTGGTGGCGGCGAACGACGGGGTCGGCACCAAGCTCAAGCTGGCGATCGACAGCGGCCGTCATGACGGCGTCGGCATCGACCTCGTCGCGATGTGCGTCAACGACCTCGTCGTGCAGGGCGCCGAGCCGCTCTTCTTCCTCGACTATTTCGCCACCGGCAAGCTGGAGACGGGCATCGCCGTGCGCGTCATAGCCGGCATTGCCGAGGGCTGCCGCCGGGCGGGTTGCGCCCTGATCGGCGGCGAGACGGCCGAAATGCCCGGCATGTATGCCGAGGGCGATTACGACCTCGCCGGCTTCTGCGTCGGCGCGGTGGAGCGGGGCGAGGCGCTGACCGGCGAGCGCGTGAAGGCGGGCGACGTCGTCCTCGGCCTGGCTTCGTCGGGCGTTCACTCCAACGGTTTCTCGCTGGTGCGGCGGTTGGCGATGGACAGGCACTGGCGGCTCGACCGCCCGGCTTTGTTCGATCAGGAGCGGATTCTGATCGAGGCCCTGCTCGAGCCGACCCGGATCTACGTCAAATCCTTGCTGCCGCTCGTCCGCAGCGGCCGTATCGCGGCGCTGGCGCACATCACCGGCGGCGGCCTGCTCGAGAATATCCCGCGGGTGCTGCCGGACGGGCTGCACGCGCTTGTCGAGGCCGGCGCCTGGCCGCAGCCGCGGCTGATGGCGTTCCTGCAGGCGCAGGGCAATATCGAGCCCGAGGAAATGGCGCGCACCTTCAACTGCGGCATCGGCATGGCGATGATGGTGCCGGCCGGCGAGGCCGAAGCCGTCGCCGCCGACCTCCGCGCAGCCGGCGAGCAGGTCTTCACCATCGGCCGGATCGAAGCCGGCGCCAGAGGCTGCACCGTGAGCGGCGGCGCCGGCGACTGGAGCGCCCGCGCCGCCTGGTCCGCCACCCACGATGGCTGACAAGCTCCGGGTCGCGGTGCTGATCTCCGGGCGCGGCTCGAACATGCAAGCGCTGGTCGAGCATCAGCGCGAGGCGGACCCGCCCTATCGCATCGTGCTGGTCGCCTCGAACGTGCCCGAAGCGCGCGGCCTGGTGCTGGCCCGCAGGTTCGGCATCGACACCTGGGCGCACAGCCACAAGGGCATCGGGCGAGCCGAGTTCGACCGGCTGCTCGATGCCGAGCTCCGCCGCCGCGACGTCGAAACCATCGCCTTGGCCGGCTATATGCGGCTGCTCTCGGATGAGTTCGTCGCGGCATGGCACGGAAGGATCCTCAACATCCACCCTTCCCTCCTCCCCCGCCACAAGGGGCTCGACACGCACCGGCGCGCGCTGCTGGCGGGCGACCTTTACGCCGGCTGCTCGGTCCACCTCGTCACCGGCGAGCTGGACGACGGGCCGGTGCTGGCGCAGGCGCGGATCAGGATCGGCGCCCGCGACGACGCCGAAAGCCTTGCGCGGCGGGTGCTCGCCGAGGAACATAAGCTATATCCGCGGGCGCTCCACCAATTCGCGTCGGAGCGGCTCGCAGAGCGGGAGCGGAGCAGCCATGCCGAAACGCCACCGAGCTGAGCAGACCGAAGCCGCCGCGATCCGCCGGCGCTGGATCACGCTGGGCGAGGTGCTGGCGGTGGCGGCGGTGGTGATCTCCGGCCTCACCTTCTGGAACAGCTACCAGGAGCGGAGCAGCGCCGAGCAGGAGCGGGCAGCGGAAAGGCAGGCGCAGGCGGCGGAGAAGCGGAAGCAGGCCAAGGCGGCGCAGACCCTGCTCCTCAAGGGGAGCGGCGGCGGCAAGGTGCTGAGGCTTGCCGCGCTCGACCGCGACCAGGCGATCCAGAGCCAGACCCTCGCCTTTCCCGCCGCACTGGGCGTCGAGCGGATCGACACCGTCATCGAACCCCGCATCGAGGCCGGCTGGATCGAGCGCGCCGTCCAAAGGGCACGGAAAGCGGCAGGCGATGGCGGGCGCGGGTCGGGCGACGCCTTGCTGCCGGTAGCCATTACCACCCGTTTCGTGAGGGGCGGGGAGACCTATAGCGACACGGCCATTTACGACGTCGGCTACAAGCTCGACAGCGGCCTCCTCGATACGGACGTGGAGCTGTTGGGGCTGTCGCTGGTCGAGCGCACCAAGGCCGAGGCGGCGCAGGCGCGGCTCGACGCGGTATGGAAGGCGCGGCAACCGAAACCGGCGGAGAAGGATTAGGGGCTGATTGCCTCGGCTGGAACCGTCATTGCGAGGAGCGCCGAGACGAAGCAATCCAAGCTCGCCGCTAGATTGCCGCGCTTCGCTCGCAATGACAGCCTTGGATCACATTCCAGCGCAACTTATGCGACGATCTCCTGGGGATCGAAGAAGAAGTCGATCTCCATTCTCGCATTCTCCGGGCTGTCGGAGCCGTGCACCGAATTGGCCTCGATCGACTCCGCATAGGTCTTGCGGATGGTGCCCTCGTCGGCCTGGGCGGGATTGGTGGCGCCCATCACCTCGCGGTTCCTCGCGACCGCATTCTCGCCTTCGAGCACCTGCACGACCACCGGCCCCGAGATCATGAAATCGACGAGGTCGTTGAAGAAGGGCCGCTCGCGGTGGACGGCGTAAAATCCCTCGGCCTGGTCGCGGCTCATCCGGATCCGCTTCGAAGCGATAACCCGCAGGCCGGCCTCCTCGAGCATCTTGGTAACCGCGCCGGTGAGGTTGCGGCGGGTCGCGTCGGGCTTGATGATCGAGAAGGTGCGTTCGGTCGCCATGGCCGGCCAAGCTCCGTGATGTGGGGATTTGGCGGGTTCTCTAGGGGGGCACGCGCGGAACCGCAAGCCGCGCACCTTTATCCGGCCTCGCCGAGCCTCTACTGGATCGGCATGGATGAACCGGTCCTGCGGCTGTCGGGCCTGACCAAGACGCTTCCGGGCGGGCGCAGGCTGTTCGAGAGGCTGGAGCTGGAAGCGGCGGCGGGGGAGCAGGTCGCGATCCGCGGCGAATCGGGGGTCGGCAAGTCGACCCTGCTCAACATCGTGGCGGGGCTCGACGCTGCCGACGCGGGGGAGGTCGTGGTGGCAGGGCAGCCGCTCGGCGCGCTCGACGAGATCGGCCGGACGGCGCTCCGCCGGGATGCGATCGGCTTTGTCTTCCAGGCCTTCCACATCCTGCCGCACCTGACGCTGGCGCAGAACGTCGCCCTCCCGCTGGTCCTGAAGAAGCAGCCGCGGGCGGCGGCGCTGAAGGAGGGCGTCGCCCTGCTCGACGCGGTCGGCCTGGGCGATCGCCAGCTCAGCTATCCGAAGGAGCTTTCCGGCGGCGAGCTGCAACGTGTGGCGATCGCGCGGGCGCTGGTGCACCGCCCGGCGCTGATCCTCGCCGACGAGCCGACCGGCAACCTCGATCCGGCCACGGCCGCGCAAGTCCTCGCGCTGCTCACCCGCGCCGTCAAGGAGCGCGGCGCCGCGCTGCTGCTCGTCACCCATTCGCCGGCCGCGGCCGCCATCGCCGACCGCCAGCTCCTGCTGACGCCGCGCGGTCTGGTCGCCGCCGATGATTGAGCGCGTTGGCGGCGCCGGCGCCTGGCAATGGCTGCTCGCGGGCGAATGGCGCGCCGTCCCGCTCCGCTTCCTGCTCGCCGCCCTCGCCATCGCCGTCGGCGTTTCGCTCGGCTTTGCCGTCCACATCGTCAACCGCTCCGCCGCCGACGCGTTCGGCGAGGCGGTCCGCAGCGTGGCGGGCGACGCCGATCTCCAGGTGCGGGCAACCAGCGGGCTGGGATTCGACGAGCGCCTGTATCCGCGGCTGTTCGCAGTCCGCGGCGTCGCCGACGCCAGTCCGGTCATCCACCTGAGCGCCTCGGCCGGCCCTCGCGACAGCCGTTTCGCGCTGCTCGGCCTCGACATGCTGCGCGCGCTCACCGTCAGCCCGAACCTGCTGGGCCGGCGGCGCATCGGCCGCAACGGCGTCGGCTCCGGCGGGCGCCCTGCCATGGCCGATGCCGCGTTCGATATGGATGCCCTCTATCTGTCCGAAGCCGCCCAGCACGGCACCGGCCTCGCGCCCGGGGACGCAGCCCTTGTCCGTGTAGGCAGGTTCGCCCATCTTTTCACCGTCGTCGGCGACATGCCGGGAGTGGCGGCCGGACAGCCGGTCGGCATGATCGACATTGCCGCCGCCCAATGGCGCTTCGGCCGGCTTGGCAAGCTCGACCGGATCGACCTCAAGCTGGCCGACGGGGCGAGCCGCGACGTTGCCAGGGCGGCGCTTGCCGAAACGCTGCCGGCGGGCGCGCTGGTGACCGATCCCGCCAATGAGGGCCGCCGCGGCGACAGCCTGTCGCGCGCCTATCGCGTCAACCTCGACATGCTGGCCCTGGTGGCGCTGCTGACCGGCGGCTTCCTGGTCTATTCGGCGCAGTCGCTGTCGGTGACGCGGCGGCTGCGCCAGTTCGCTTTGCTGCGGACGCTCGGGCTGCAGGAACAGGCGCTGCGGGGGCAATTGCTGGCCGAAGGGGCCGTGCTCGGCGTGGCGGGCTCGTTGGCCGGGCTGGCGCTGGGCTACGGCCTCGCCGCGCTGGCGATGCGCTTCGTCGGCGGCGATCTCGGCGGCGGCTATTTCGGCGGAACCTCGCCCGAGCTCCATTTCGCGCCGGCGGCAGCCTTGCTGTTCCTGGGCTTCGGCATCGCCGCCGCGATCGGCGGCAGCTACGCACCGGCCCGCCAAGCGGCGAGGATTGCGCCGGCCGAGGCGCTCAAGAATGCGGGCGACATGGTCGATCCCCGCAGCCGTCCGCCATGGGCGATGGCGCTGACCCTGCTCATGCTGGGGGCCGGCGCGGCCTTGCTTCCGCCGATCGGGCGGCTGCCCTTGTTCGGTTATCTGGCGGTCGGGCTGGTGCTTGCCGGCGGCGTCGCGGGGATGCCCTGGCTGGCCCGCACCCTGCTCCGGCCGCTCGCCCGCCTCGATCCGCGGCTGCCGCCGTTCGAGCTGGCGCTGCGGCGGTTGCTCGGCGCCCCGACGCAGGCGGCGGTCGCGCTTGGCGGGATCGTCGCCAGCACCGGCTTGATGATCGCCATGGCGGTGATGGTGACCAGCTTCCGCGGCTCGGTCGACGAGTGGCTGGACGGCTTCCTCAGCGCCGACCTTTATGTGGCGGCAATGGCGCGCCACGATCTGTTCGATCCGGAGCTGCAGGCCCGCCTGGCCGCCGCGCCGGGGGTGGCGGCGATCACCTTCAGCAAGGCCGTGCGGCTAACCCTCGATCCGGAGCTGCCGTCGGTCGAGCTGATCGTGCGGCCGGTCGGCGGCCCGGGCTATACGCTGCCGCTGATCGCCGAGGCGGAGCGCCCCAGCCGAGGCATCAAATTGTGGTTTTCCGAGCCTGCGGCGAGGTTGTACAATGTGGAGCCGGGCGACGGCGTCCGGCTTCCGATCGGCACCGGAGCGGCCGGCCATGTCGCCGGCATCTGGCGGGACTACGTCCGGCAGCAAGGCGCGATCGTGATCGACGCTCAAGATTATGAGGCGCTGACCGGCGACCGCGCCCGCAGCGAGGCCGCGCTGGAGCTGGAGCCGGGCGCGTCGACAAGTGCGGTGCGGGACGCGATCCGCGCCCGGCTGCCCGAGGAGATTGCAGCGCAGGTCCAGATTGCCGAGCCCGCGACGCTGCGGGCGATGGCGCTGACCCTGTTCGACCGCAGCTTCGCGATCACCTATGTGCTGGAAGCGATCGCCATCCTGATCGGCCTCGCCGGCGTGGCGGCCACCATGTCCGCGCAGACCATCGCCCGGACCAGGGAATTCGGGATGCTCCGCCATATCGGCATGAGCCCGCGCCAGATCCTGGCCATGCTGGCGAGCGAAGGGGCGCTGCTGGGCCTGATCGGCATCGCGGCCGGGACGGCGGTCGGGCTGGCGATCAGCCAGATCCTCATCCATGTCATCAATCCGCAGAGTTTCAACTGGACGATGGCGACGCGGCTGCCGGAGGGCCTCCTTGCCGGCGTCGCCGTCGCGCTCGTGCTGACCTCCGCCGGAACCGCCCTCCTGGCCGGTCGCCGCGCCGTCAGCCGCGACGCGGTGCGCGCGGTCAGCGAGGATTGGTGATGCCGGTCCGCCCCCTGGCCTTGCTCCTGTTCGCGGCCAGCGCGACCGCTGCCGCACAGCGTTCCACGGCTGATGCGCCGATCGAATATCCGGTGGTCCGGCCCGGCCTGGAATTCGCCTTCCCGCGCGATCATGGCGCCCATCCCGACCATCGGCTGGAATGGTGGTACTTCACCGGCTGGCTCGAACCGGAGGACGGCCGGCCGCTGGGGTTCCAGATCACCTTCTTCCGCTCGCGCCCTGCCGTCGGTGCGGCCAATCCCAGCGCCTTCGCCCCGAAGCAGATCCTGTTCGCCCATGCCGCGCTGTCGGACCCGGCGACGGGCAAGCTGGTTCATGACCAGAAAGCGGCCCGCGCCGGCTTCGGCATCGCCGAGGCGCGAACCGGGGATGCCGGCATCACGCTGCTCGGCTGGTCGCTGCGGCGCCAGGCCGCGAGTTTCCGCGCCCAGGTGCCCGCCCAGGGGTTCGCGCTCGACCTCGTCTTCACCCCCACCCAGCCGCTCATGAAGAACGGCGCCGGCGGCTACAGCCGCAAGGGGCCGAAGCCCGAGCAGGCGAGCTATTATTACTCGCTCCCTCATCTTCGGGTGGCAGGTTCGGTGGCAAGAGACGGCACACAGCTGCCGGTGAAAGGCACCGCCTGGCTCGACCGGGAATGGTCGTCGACCCTGCTGCCCCCCGGGGCGGCCGGCTGGGACTGGGCCGGGCTCAACCTCGACGACGGCGGCGCGCTGATGGCGTTCCGCATCCGCGCCGGCGACGGCAGGACCCTCTACGGCGGCGGAACGCTGCGGCGGCCCGACGGACGCCAGATCAGCCTCGGTCCGGCGGACGTACGTTTCGTGCCGGTCAGGCGCTGGCGATCGCCCGCCACCGGCGCCGTCTACCCGATCGAGGCCGATCTGCTGGTACGGCTGCCGGAGGGGACCCGCCGCTATCGGCTTCGCCCTCTGTTCGATGCGCAGGAGCTGGACAGCCGCGCGGGCGGGATGCCCGTCTATTGGGAAGGCGCGGTGACCACGGCCGGCGGCCGCGGCTATCTCGAGCTCACCGGTTACGCCGAGGCGCTGACGCTCTAGCCTCCCAGGCTACGGCCCCCGAACCCATTTGCCGCGCTCGTCCCGCTTCCAGTAGCGCGGCTCGACCCCCGCCTTGTCCCTGAGCGCGCGCCAGCTGCCGCGCGCGCTGTCGAGCTGGCCAGTGTCGAAGAAGTAGAAGACGCGTTCGAACGCCAGCGCCTCGTCGCGCCAGCGGCCGTCCGCGAGCACGATTTGGGTTGCACCGTTGAGCGGCTCGACCCGATCGGAGAGCAGAACCGGCTGCGCGTCAGGCGCGGGTTTGTCGCTCCGCCCGTGCGGCAGGAAGGATTCCGTCGCATAGCTCCACAGCTGCCGGTCCAGCTCGGGGAGCAGATTGGCCTCGGCGACGACCAGCAGCCGCTGGCCCTCGGCCAGCACCTCTTCGCAGATGCTCGGCAGCACCCGCTCCAGCGGCGACGACGCCAGATGATAGAAGTCGACGAGCACCGGCTCGCCGCCTAGGTTTCGAAATTGTCCGCGACGAAGCGGTCGAGCAGGGCGACGCCATAGCCGGTCGCGCCTTTGTCCCACAGCGAGCCCGCCTTGTTCGCCCACACCATCCCGGCGATGTCGAGATGCGCCCATTTGACGCCCTCCTCCACGAAGCGCTGGAGGAAGGTGGCGGCGGTGATCGAGCCGCCCTCGCGCGGCCCGCTATTCTTCATGTCGGCGATCGGCGAATCCATCAACTTGTCGTAGGCCTCGCCGAGCGGGAGCCGCCAAACCTTGTCGCCGGTTTTGCGGCCGGCTTCGCCGAGCATGTCGCCGAGGCCGTCGTCGTTGGTGAACAGGCCCGCATATTCATGGCCCAGCGAGATGATCATGGCGCCGGTGAGGGTGGCGAGGTCGATCAGATAGTCGGGCTTGTACTGGCGCTGCGCCCAGGTCATCGCGTCGCACAGGACCAGACGCCCTTCCGCATCGGTGTTGATCACCTCGATGGTCTGGCCCGACATCGAGGTGACGACGTCGCCCGGCCGCATCGCCTTGCCGTCCGGCATGTTCTCGACGAGCCCGCAAATGCCCACCACATCGGCCTTGGCCTTGCGGAGGGCAAGCGCCTTCATCATGCCCGCCACCGCGCCGGCTCCGCCCATGTCCCACTTCATCGCTTCCATGCCGAGCGCCGGCTTGATCGAGATGCCGCCGGTATCGAAGGTGACGCCCTTGCCGACGAACACGACCGGCTTCTTGCCGGTGTCCCCGGCGCCGTTCCAGCGCATCGCCAGCAGCCGCGGCGGCCGCACCGAGCCGAGCGACACGCCGAGCAAGGCGCCCATGCCGAGCTCGCCCATCGCCTGCTCGTCGAGCACCTCGAGTTCGACGCCGAGCCCCTCCAGCTGCGCCCGGCAGCGCTCGACGAAGGTTTCCGGATAGATGATGTTGGCCGGCTCGGTGACGAGCTCGCGGGTGAAGGAAATGCCGTCGAGCAACGCCGACTTGTGCCGCCATTCGGCTTCGGCGCCCTCATCGGCGACGACGACGATCTCCTCGAGCGTCGGCTTGGCCTTCTTGCTGAGCTTGGTGCGATAGACGTCGTAGCGCCAGCCGCGCGCGGCCGCGCCGAATGCGAGCCGGGCGGCCGCTTCGCCGTCGACGCCGAGCCCGCCGAGATCGACCACCAGCCTGGTCTCGCCCGAGGTCAGGAGCTTCGCCGTCAGCGCGCCGCCGGCCCGTTCGAATAAGGCTTCGTCGTCGCGCTTGCCGCCCAGGCCGACCAGCAGCAGCCGCCGTGCCGTATCGCCCTCGCTGACGAAGGTCTCCACGATCGCCGCCGCCTCGCGGTCGAAGCGCTGCGCCTCGGCTGCCCGGGCCGCCAGGGCGCGGGCCGCCTCGTCCAGCCCCGCCAGCCGGTCGGCCAGCACGTCCTCGCTCCACACCGGAAGGGCGAGCGCATAAGCGCCGCTCGGGCGCTGATCGGCGAAACTGACTTTCATGGAACGAAGGGACCTCCTGATCGGACCGAACGGCACGGGTGGACGCCTGATAGGCAAGAGAGACGCCGCTGGCAAAGGGGGGTCGGCCAGCTTCCGCCATTGCAGGGAACGAGTTCCGGTGCGATAGGCTCCTTCGTCGCGAGTGCCAATGCGGCGGGGCAAAGTCTGCGAACAATCGTGAAGAAGCTCAACTTCCTCTGCCGGACGGCTTTGCCCCTGCTGGCCTGTGCACCCGCCGCCCTCCCCGCCCAGGAACCGGCGCCGCCGGCCGCCGGAGAGGAGCGGCAAGTCGATTTCAGCGCCGACCAGCTCGTCTATGACACGCGGGCCGAGATCGTCACCGCTTCGGGCAATGTCCGCATGACGAGCGAAGGCGACAATTTGCGCGCCGACCGCGTGATCTGGAACCGCCGGAGCGGCGAGGTGCGCGCCGAAGGCAATGTCCGGGTGGTGAATCCCCAAGGCGACGCCGCTTATGGCGACAGCGTCGCGCTCACCGACACGCTCCGCGACGGCATGGTCGCCAATCTGCTGCTGGTGCTCGAGGGCGGCGGGCGGCTGGCCGCGGACCGGGGCGAGCGTCAGGACGGCTACACGACGCTCTATCGCGCCGCTTACTCGCCCTGCGCGGTGATCGACGAACATGGCTGCCCCAAGGACCCGACCTGGACCATCACCGCCGTCAAGGTCCTGCACGACCCGGTCAGGAACCGCATCCGCTACGAAGGCGCGAGCCTCAACCTGTTCGGGACGCCGATCGTCGCGCTGCCGGGCCTTTCCCACCCCGACGGCAGCGAAGGCGGCGGCACCGGCCTGCTCGTGCCGGACATCCGGTTCAGCCGCAGCAACGGGCTCGAGCTCAGCGTCCCTTATTATTTCAAGCTCGCCCCCAATCGCGACGCCACGCTGACCCCCTACGTTTTTACCGAAGTGGCGCCGATGCTCGAAGGCCGCTACCGCCAGCTGAACGAGCTCGGCGCCTTCCAGGTCGGCGGCTACGTCACCTACGGTTCGCGGCTGCCGCTGGACGACCCGGAATTCGGCCGCGACCGCGGCATCCGCGCCTATCTGGAAGGCAATGGCAGGTACCAGCTCGACCCGCTGTGGAGCATCACCGCCTCGGGCCGCTACGTGACCGATCGCACCTTCCTGCAGCGCTACGACATTTCCCGCGACGATCGCCTGCGCAGCGTGATCGAGGCCGAGCGGATCGACGGCGACTCTTATGTTTCGATCGCCGGATGGGCTTTCCAGGGCCTCCGGATCGGCGACGAGGCGGGCCAGCAGCCGATCGTGCTGCCGGCGGTCGATGCGCGCTGGCGGATCGCCGATCCGCTGTGGGACGGGCGCATCGAGCTGCAGGCGAACAGCCTCGCCATCCTTCGCACCGACGGTCAGGACACGCAGCGCGCGTTCGGAGGCGCGCGGTGGGACCGGCGGAGCATCACCCCGTGGGGCCAGGAGCTGACCCTCACCGCCTATGCCCGCGGCGACGTCTACCACACCGGCGACGTCGAGCTGACCGATACCGTCATCTACCGCGGCGAGGAGGGCTGGCAGGGACGGCTGATCGGCGCGCTGGCCGCCGACCTGCGCTGGCCGCTGATCGGCGAGTTCCTCGGCGGCACGCAGCGGCTGACCCCACGCCTCCAGTTCGTCGCCTCGCCGCCGACCCCGAACCTCGACATCCCCAACGAGGATGCGCGCGCGGTCGATCTCGAAGATTCGAACCTGTTCGCGCTCAACCGATTCCCCGGCTACGACCGCTGGGAAGACGGCGCCCGCGTCACCTACGGCGCCGAATGGGCGCTCGACCTGCCGCGCATCGCGTTGCGCACCATCGTCGGCCAGAGCTACCGGCTCGACCAGGACGAGGACATCTTCCCGCCCGGCACCGGCCTCTCCGACCGCTGGTCCGATTTCGTCGGCCGGACCAGCGTCAAGATCGGCCGCCAGGTCGATCTCGTCCACCGCTTCCGGCTCGACAAGGACAATCTCGCGATCCGGCGCAACGAGATCGATGCGGTGCTCGGCGGGCGCCAGACCTATGTCACGATCGGCTATCTGCGGCTCAACCGCGACATCGACCCGCTGATCGAGGATCTGCGCGACCGCGAGGAAGTCCGGCTCGGGGGACGCGTCCACTTCGCCGATTATTGGTCGGTGTTCGGCTCGGCGGTGGTCGACCTCACCAACCGCGACGAGGACCCCACCTCGGACGCCGACGGCTACGAGCCGGTGCGGCACCGATTGGGGCTTGCCTATGACGACGATTGCCTGGAGGTGGGCGTCACCTGGCGCCGCGACTATGCGACGACGGGGGATTTCCGGCGGGGCAACACCTTCCTGTTCCGGGTGGCGCTCAAGAATATCGGGCGCTAAGCTGTGGTTCAGCCTGTCTGGGGCAGTTGATAAGCCTGCTTTTATTGGAGGAATGATGAAGCTCGGCACTTTCGGAGGGGCGGCGCTGATGGTCGCGGGGTCGGTTGCGGCGGCGGCCGCGGCCCAGACCGCCGCCGGCGACCCCGGCAGCCCGGCTGCCGCGCTCAACATTCCCGCCAACCCTGAATTCTTCGGCACGTCCGATCCCACCGTCCGCAAGGCGACCGCGATCGTCAACGGCGAGGTCATCACCGGCACCGACGTCGACCATCGCATGGCGCTGATCCTGCTCGCCAATGGCGGGCGCATTCCTCCGGAAGAGATGCAGCGGCTGCGCGCGCAGGTGCTCCGCAATCTGGTCGACGAGTCGCTGCAGATCCAGGCCGCGGCAGCCAGCGACATCAAGGTCGAGCCGGCCGAGATCGACAATTATTTCGCGCAATATTCGAAGAATTTCGGCCGCCCGCCGGCGGAATTCGCGGCCTATCTGCGCGCCCAGGGCTCGTCCGAGAAATCGATCAAGCGCCAGATCCACGGCGAGATCGCCTGGTCCCGCCTGCTGCGGCGCCAGATCGAGCCGTTCGTCAATGTCGGCGAGGAGGAAGTCCAGTCGATCATCGAGCGGCTGAAGGCCTCGAAGGGAACGCAGGAATATAAGATCGCCGAGATTTTCCTGTCGTCGACGCCGGAGACCGCGGCGGAGGCGCGGGCCAACGCGGTCCGGATCGTCGAGCAGCTGCGCGGCGGCGCGTCGTTCGTCGCTTATGCCCGGCAATTTTCCGAAGCCTCGACGGCGGCGGTGGGCGGCGACCTCGGCTGGGTCCGCAGCGAGCAGCTGCCCGAGCCCCTGGCCGAAGCGGCGCGAGTCATGCCGGTCGGCCGCGTCAGCGATCCGATCGCCGTTCCCGGCGGCTTCTCGATCATCGCCGTCCAGGATACCAGGCAGGTCCTGACCACCGACCCGCGCGATGCGGTGCTCAGCCTCAAGCAGCTTTCGGTCACTTTCCCCGCCGGCACGACGCGTGAGCAGGCGACCGCCAGGGTCGAGGCGCTGACCCGCACCACGCGGGCGATGGGCGGCTGCGGCCGCGCCGAGGAAGCGGCGGCGACGCTCGGCGCCGAGATCGTCTCCAGCGACCAGGTCAAGGTGCGCGAGCTGCCGCCCGCGCTGCAGGAGATATTGCTCAAGCTCAGCATCGGCCAGGTCACCAACCCGTTCGGCTCCTACGAGGAGGGCGTGCGGGTGCTGGTGCTGTGCGGCCGCGACGATCCCGACCTCACCGACGGACCCTCGTTCGACCAGGTCTACGCTCAGCTCAACGAGGAGCGGGTCAACCGGCGCGCGCGGCGCTACCTGCGCGATCTTCGCCGCGACGCGGTGGTCGACTATCGCTGAAGGAGCGTGAGCTTGGCGATGCCGCTCGCCGTGGCGCTGGGAGACCCGGCCGGGATCGGGCCTGAGATCGTGGCGAGGTCCTGGGAAAGGCGCGAGGCGGAATCGATCCCGCCTTTCTTCGCCGTCGGCGACTGCGGCGCGCTGGAGGCGGTATGGGCGGGGCCGGTCCGCGCCATTTCCGATCCGGGCGAAGCTGCCAATTGCTACCCGCATGCGCTGCCGGTGATCCGCGTCGAGGCCGGCAGCGCGATCAGCCCCGGCGCCCCCGACAAGGACGGGGCGCGCAACTCGCTCGACGCGCTCGAGCTTGCCGTCGGGCTGACCCGCTCCGGTGCCGCTTCAGGCCTGGTCACGGGGCCGGTCTCCAAGGCCCAGCTCTATGCGATCGGCTTCAACCATGCCGGACAGACCGAGTTCGTCGCCGAACGCTGCGGCGTCGCGAGCGAGCTGGTGGCGATGATGCTGGTCGGGCCGACCCTGCGGACGGTGCCGGTCACCGTCCATGTCGCGCTGCGCGACGTCCCGGATGTGCTGACCGCCGAGGCGATCGTCGCCAAGGCCCGCGCCACGATCCGCGGCCTGCAGCGGCAGTTCGGGATCGAGCAGCCGCGCATCGCCGTCGCCGGCCTCAATCCGCATGCCGGCGAGGATGGCGAGCTCGGCCGCGAGGAGATCGACGTGATCGCCCCGGCCATCGCGCGGCTGCGCGAGGAAGGCTTCGAGGTCTCCGGCCCGTTCGCGGCCGACGCCATGTTCCACGCTGCCGCCCGGAGCCGCTACGACGCCGCCTTGTGCATGTACCACGACCAGGCGCTGGTGCCGGTGAAGACGCTGCATTTCGACCAGGGCGTCAACATGACGCTCGGGCTGCCGATCGTCCGCACCTCGCCCGATCACGGCACCGCGTTCGGGATTGCCGGCCGGGGCGTGGCCGATCCCGGCGCGATGATCGCCGCGCTCAAGATGGCCTCCGCCTGCGCCCGCCGCATCGGCCAGGCGTGACGGCGGGCCCGGACTCGGGGTCGTCGGGCTCCCGCAACGCGCTGCCGCCGCTGCGCGAGGTGATCAAGCAGCACGGCCTCAGCGCTTCCCGGGCGCTGGGCCAGAATTTCCTGCTGGATGGCCAGCTGCTCGCGCGGATCGCCGCCCTCGCCGGGCCGCTCGACGGGGAGCGCGTCTACGAGGTCGGGCCCGGGCCCGGGGGGCTGACGCGGGCGCTGCTCGCGGCCGGCGCCCGCGTCACCGCGGTCGAGCGCGACCGGCGCTGCCTGCCGGCCCTGGCCCAGATCCGCGACGCCTTCGATGGCCGGCTCGAACTTTTCGAAGGCGATGCCCTCAGGATCGACGAGCCCGCCCTGGTCGGCCGCGGCGCGCATGTGGTCGCCAACCTGCCCTACAATGTCGGCACCGCCTTGCTGGTGCGCTGGCTCGGCCGCGAGGCCTGGCCGCCCTGGTGGAAGTCGCTCACCTTGATGTTCCAGCAGGAGGTGGCCGAACGGATCGTGGCCGCTCCGGGCAGCGATGCCTACGGGCGGCTGTCGGTGCTCGGCCAGTGGCGGACGGTGCCGAAGCTGGCGCTCAAGGTGCACCGCTCGGCCTTCGTTCCTCCGCCGAAAGTGATGTCGGCTGTAGTCCACATCACCCCCGGCGAAGCCCCCGAAGGCGTTTCGGCCCGGACCCTGGAAAGCCTGACCGGAGCCGCCTTCGGGCAGCGGCGCAAGATGCTGCGGCGGAGCCTGCAGCCGCTGCCGCGCGCGCTCGATGCCCTCGCCGCGCTCGGCATCGACGGGGAGCGTCGCGCCGAGACGCTCAGCGTCGCCGAATTCGTCGCGCTCGCCCGTGCGATCGATGCCGGCGCGGCCACCTAATTGGGCTTGGGCGCTTCCGCGGCGGGCGCCTGCGCGGTGACCACTTCCGGCGGCGGCCCCTTCGCGATCACGGCCGCCAGCGTCGTCGCCTGCGGGCACGCCTGCCTGCACAATATCCTGATCCGCTCAAGGTTGCGCTTGGCCCGCTCGACCGCGCCCCGCTGGACGAGCGCCTCGCCCTGGCCAGCCAGCGCATTGACGTCGTTGGGCTCGAGCGCCAGCGCCTCGGCGTAGAGCCGCGTCGCCTTGCCGGGAAGCTTCTGGACCTGCGCGACGCGGGCGAGGGCGACGTAAGCGGCACGGTTGCGCGGATCGAGCACGAGCGCGCTTTCGAGCGCGTCGATCGCCGCGTCGTGCCGGCCGGCGGCGGTCATCGCCTGGCCCTGCTCGAGCAGCGCCGTCGAGCGCGGGTCGATATGGTCGTCGGGTCGCTGCCCGTGGCCGGCGCTCGCCATCGTGGCCAGCGCGAGGGCGACTGAAAGGGCAATCGGCGTAAGGCGCATCAAAGTCTCCATATTCCTGTCGCGCAAGGGCTTAGCATGGCGCTTGCCACCGCGCGATGAAAAAGCCGTCGGTCCGGTCGTGGGCCGGGCTGAGCAGACGGCCCGGACCGCTGGCGCGGCCCCAATCGATATCGGCGCAATCCGATACGAAGCCTGAACGGCGGGCTTCGAACCCCTCGGCCTGCCCCCGCCCCTCCTCCGCAAGCAGCGAGCAGACCGCGTAGACGATATGGCCGCCGGGCCTGGCGAGTTCCGCGGCCAGATCGAGCAGGCGCGCCTGAAGCGCGATCAGCGGTGAGAGCCGCTCCGGCGTCAGCCGCCAGCGCGCCTCCGGGTTCCGGCGCCAGGTGCCGGTCCCGGAGCAGGGAGCGTCGACCAGGACGAGGTCGGCGGAGGCCGTAAGATCGGCCAGTTCTTCCCGCTCCCGCCCCGGATCGAGCATCCGGGCCTCGGCGATCGTCACGCCCGCCCGCGCCAGCCGCGGCCGCATCCGCGCCAGCCGCCCCCGATCGCTGTCGCAGGCGACGATGCGGCCGTCGTCGCCCATCTCGGCGGCGAGCGCGAGCGTCTTGCCTCCCGCCCCCGCGCACAGGTCGATCACGGTTGCTCCCGGCCGCGCCCGGCAGGCCAGCGCCACCAGCTGGCTGCCCTCGTCCTGGACTTCGACCAGCCCGGTGCGCCAGGCAGGGCTGTCCTCGACCCGCGCGCCGTGCGGCAGGCGGAGGCCCAGCGGCGACAGCGGAGTCGGCTCCGCGCCGGGAAAGGCGACGAGCGCCTGCTCGCGGCCTCCCTTGAGCCGGTTGACCCGCAGGTCCAGCGGCGCCCGGTCCAGCAGCGCCGCGAGCTCGCCCTCGCCGATCAGCGGATCGAAGCGGGCGCTCAGCCAGCCCGCCGCCGCCCCGGCCGGCGCCCTCGGCTCCGCCGCCGCGGGCGGCGCCGGGGCGTGCGGCGAGCCGTCGAACAAGGCGAGCAAGGCGGGCTCCTGTTCCGCCAGGCCGAGCAAGGCGGCGCGTCCCGACACCGGCCGCT
>DASZDE010000023.1:0-29175 GCA_035942355.1 Allosphingosinicella sp.
CACCGGAACACCCGTATCCGCCGGCAGGTGATCGACCGCCAACGCCGGGATGGCGTAAGCCGGCGCCGCGCCGTCCACTGCAGCCGCTTCGGGGCCGCTCGCCTCCTCCGCTTCGCCACCGAGGCGCCGGCGCAGCAGCGCGACGTGCGACCCGAACGCGCTGTGGGCGGCGAGGCCCATGTTGCTGCCGGCCCCGCCGCCGTCCCAGCCGCCGAGCGCGGCCGCGACCGACAGGCAGCGCGCGAGCCGCGGATTGCCGCCGAGCATCTGCATCCGGAACGACAGCGGCTCGACCTTGGCCTTACGGGCGAGCTCGTCGACAAAGCTCTCGGTGAAAAAGGCGGTGTAGCTGTGCGCGCCCGAGCGCCAGATGCCGGTGCGGACCGGCAGGTCGGCGGCGGCATAGTCGATCGCCACCGCCGGCATCGCATAAGGCGGCACCGCTCCCTCCACCATGGAGACGTCGCCCGCGCCGGCGCCGCCCTCGCGCGCGGAGCGCAGGCGGCCGATCAGCTGGGCGGTGGTCGCCGGCGCCGCGATCCGCGCCTGCCAGCCGGTGATGCCGCCGCCTTCGACCATGGCCGCGCTCAGCGTCGCATAAGCGGGTGGGCGGAAGCCGTCCTGCATCGTCTCCTCGATCCGTGACCAGACCAATTGCACCGGCCGCTTCATCCGCACCGCCATCGTCACCGCCTGCTCGATCGCCGCCGTCTCGAGCTTGCGGCCGTAGCCGCTGCCGATCAGCATCGGGTAGATGGTGACCAGGTTGTCGCCGAGGCCCGCCGCCCGCGCCGCCGCCGCCCGGGCGAAGGACGGCGCCTGGGTCGGCGCCCACACTTCGAGCCGGCCGCCGGTGAGCCGCGCCGTCGCGGTCAGCGTCTCCATCGGCGCGCTCGGCGCGATCCCGGCATAATAGCGCGCGCGGAAGGCCGGCGCCGAGGCGAAAGCGGCGTCGACGTCGCCGAGCGCGAACGCGCGCTCGCTCTTGCCGGCCGCCATCGCCCGCGCCAGCTCGGCCTTGAGGCGGGCGCTGTTGGCGAGCCGGCCGCGGGTTTCGAACACCGGCTTCATCGCCTCTACGGCACGGTTGGCGGCCCACCAATTGCTCGCCGCCGCGCCGACCCAGCCGGGCGTCTCAAACACCGCCAGCACCCCGGGCACCTTGTCGGCAGCGGCGCGGTCGGCGCGAAGCAGCCGGGTGGCCCCGAACGGCCCTTGCCGGACCGAGGCGTAGACCATGTCGGGCAGCCGCACGTCGCCGGCGAAGCGGGCGGTGCCGTCGACCTTGCTCGGCAGGTCTAGCCGCGCCGCCGACTGGCCGACTAGCCGGTTTTCGATCCCGCCGCGCACCGGCAGCGTCTCGGGCAGCTGCTGGCGCGCCGCCGCTTCGGCGAGCTCGCCGAAGCTCAACTTGTCCTCGCCGTTGACGACGAACCCGCCGGCGGTGTCGAGCGACTCCCAATCCACCTCCCAGCGTTCGGCCGCGGCCTTGCTGAGCAACGCCCGCGCCGCCGCCCCGGCTTCCCGGAACGGCGCTTCGAACGCCCTGATCGAGGTCGATCCGCCAGTGATCATGAGCGCGTTGCGGGTCGCATATTCCTGGGCGGCCCAGGTGGCGACGCCTTGCAGAGCGGACGGGATGGCCGCGGTAAGTTCCTGGCCGGCGAGCAGCCGATTGGCGTAGAGCGGCCCGAGCGGGGCCGGCTCGACCGCGACCGTGTTCCAGTCGGCGCCGAGTTCGTCGGCGAGGATCTGCGGCAGGCTGGTATAGACGCCCTGGCCGATCTCCGCCTGCGGCACCGCGACGATCACTCGGCCGTCGGCGCCGATCTTGAGGAAGGCGCTGAACAGCGTCTCGCCCGGCGCCGCGCGCAGGTTCGGAGCGTAGCTGCGCGGCCACAGCCCCCAAGCGAGCAGCAGCCCTGCCCCGGCGCCGCCGCCGATCAGCAAGGTACGCCGGTCTATACCTTTATGTCTCGCGTCGGCCGCCATCGGCGCGTTGATAGGGGCGAGGCGAGCGTTGGTACAAGCCGAAAGCCCCGTCCCTTACTGAGGGGATCAGGCCGTCGCCTCCGGCTGCCTGCCGTAACGCTCCCTGAGTGCGACCTTGTCGATCTTGCCGGTGCCGAGCTTGGGCAGCGGCTCGGCGACGATCCACACGTGCTGGGGCAGCTTGAACCTGGCGAGCCGAGTTTCGAGGAAGGCGATGAGGTCGTCGCGCCTGATGCCGGTCTCGCTGTAGATCACCGCCGCCGGCACCTCGCCGAGCCGATCGCAGGCGATTCCGAACACGCTCGCCTCGGCGACGCCGCTGAGCGCATAGATCGCCGCCTCGACCTCCTGGCAGCTGATATTCTCGCCGCCGCGGATGATGATGTCCTTCTTGCGGTCGACGATGAACAGATAATCGTCCTCGTCCAGATAGCCGATGTCGCCGGTCCTGAAATAGCCGTCCGAAGTGAAGGCGGCGCGGGTCGCCTCCGGATCGCGCCAGTAAGCGCGGATGTTGCACGCCGATCGGATCGCGACCTCGCCGCGCTCGCCGGCCGGCAGATGGTCCTCGCCGGCGCCGAGGATCGCCATCTCGACCATCGGCCGGTGCGGGCGGCCCGTCGAGGCCGGCTTGTCGGCGTAGTTCGACCAGAAATTGCTGCAGCCGACGGCGTTGGTCTCGGTGAGGCCGTAGCCCAGGGCCGGCTGGGCGCCCGCGAAGCTCTCCTGCAGCCGGCGGACATGGGCGACCGGCCGCGCCGCGCCGCCGGCGGCGACGTCGGTCAGCGAGCTCAGGTCGTAGCCGTCCCGGTCGGGATGCTGCATCAGCTCCAGGCTCATCGTCGGCACGCCGACGAAATAGGTGACCTTCTCCGCCTCGATCAGCCGCAGAGCCTCCCCGGCATCCCATTTCGCCATCAGCACCATGCCGCGGCCGATGACGAAGCTGTTCAAAAGCACCGGCACCTCGCCGGTGACGTGGAACAAAGGCACGTTGACCAGGGTCCGCGGCGGGTTGACCGGTGGCCGCCCCTCGCTCTCCAAAATGCCGAGCAGGGTGACGATCCCGATCGCATAAGCATAGACGCCGCTCGTCACCGCCCGGTGGGTCGACACCGCGCCCTTGGCTGCGCCGGTCGATCCCGAAGTGAACAGGATGGTGGCGTCGTCCTCCGCCGCCACCGCCGGCAGCTCCGCCTCGCCGCCGGCCCGCTCCAGCACCGGCGCCAGCGCCTGGCCGATCGGACGGGACACGTCGATCGCAATCAGGTCGAGCCCGAGCCCGGCGGCCTGGATCCGCTCGGCGCGGGGATGGTCCGCGATCACCAGCCTGGGCTCGGTCAGCTCGAGCCCGTGCCTGAGCTCCTCGCTCTGCCACCAGCCGTTGACGAGCACCGCGACCCCGCCCGCCTTCAGCACCGCCATGTAGCTGACGATCCAGGCGGGCGCGTTGCGCATCGCGATCGCGACCCGGTCGCCCTTGGCAATGCCGAAGCCGCCCGCCAGCGCCCGGGCGAGCCGCGTCGCCTCCGCATTGAGGTCGGCGAAGGTCAGCCGCTCGCCGTCGGCGACGACCGCAACCGTGCCGGCATGGAGCGCGCAGAAGGCGTCGAACAGGCCCGGCAGGGTCGGCGGCAGGTTGGTCACGATCGCCCGGCCCTGCTCATCGCGCCCGATCCGGATCCTGCCTTCCGGACCGGTCACTGCCGCCAGCACGCGATCGAACTTGCGGTCGAGCTCGCTCGGCATCGAATCTCCTGGTCTTCCGGTTTCTTTTCGCCACCACTATGAGGGCGTAAAGTCCGGGGGAAAAGCCTTGATCCTGCCACAACTCGCAAGCCTTGCGGCTGACGCTGCGGCAGCCATACGCTGGGACCGTCTTGGCCTCGACCCGGTCGCGCTCGATCTCGGCTTCTTCAAGCTGCGCTGGTACTCGCTCGCCTATCTCGCCGGCATCGTCATCGGCTGGTGGTATTTGCTGAAGCTGATCGCGCGGCCGGGTGCGCCGATGGCGCGGCGCCACGCCGACGACATGGTCTTTTACGCCACGCTCGGCATCCTGATCGGCGGAAGGCTCGGCTACGTGCTGTTCTACCGGCCCGCTTACTATGTCGCGAACCCGCTCGAGATCCTGCAATTGTGGGACGGCGGCATGTCGTTCCACGGCGGCGTCATCGGCGTCAGCCTTGGAATATTGTGGATGGCGCGCAAGCACGGGCTCGATTGGCTGCGCATCCACGATTACGTCGCCTGCTGCGTGCCGTTCGGCCTGTTCTTCGGCCGCCTCGCCAATTTCGTGAACGGCGAATTGTGGGGGCGGGAGACGAACGTGGCCTGGGCGATGCGTTTTCCCGAGGTGGTCGACGGGGTCCGGCTACTTGGGCCGCCGCGCCATCCGAGCCAGCTCTACGAGGCCGGCCTCGAAGGCCTGCTGCTCGGCCTCCTCCTCTGGTTCCTGTTCTGGAAGACCGATGCCCGCTACCAGCCCGGCAAGCTGGTCGGCAGCTTCATCCTCGGTTACGGCGTCAGCCGCTTCCTGGTCGAGCTCGTCCGCCAACCCGACCTCGGCCTCGAGAACCTGTCCTGGGGCCTGTCCATGGGCCAGACGCTCACCCTGCCGATGATCCTGGGCGGCCTCTACCTCGTCGCCACCGCGAAGGGCCGCCGTCAGCGGGTGGAGCCGATCGCGGGAAGCGAAAGCGTGGCGTAGGAAGGAAGTGGGTCCATTGGCGCGTCCATTCCCAATGTCATTCCGGCGAAAGCCGGAACCCAAGAACACCGGCTTGTTCGGGATTCGGATAGTCGCTCTTCTTGGATCCCGGCTTCCGCCGGGATGACGATCAAGCGCCAACGGCACCGCTCTGCCCGGTAAGCACATCTCCGAGCGCCTGGCGCGCCTGATCGCGGCCAGCGGCCCAATCCCGGTCAGTGACTACATGGCCGAGGCCAATGCGTTTTACTACGCGACCCGGGATCCGTTCGGCGCCGCCGGCGACTTCACCACCGCGCCCGAGATCAGCCAGATGTTCGGCGAATTGGTGGGCCTGTGGCTCGCCGACCTGTGGCGCCGCGCCGGCCGGCCCGGCAGGGCCTGCTATGTCGAGCTCGGCCCCGGCCGTGGCACCCTCGCCGCCGATGCGCTGCGGGCTTTGCGGTCGGCCGGGCTCGAGCCGGAGGTGGAGCTGGTCGAGACCAGTCCGATCCTCCGCCACGCTCAGGCCGCGCGGCTTCCGCACGCACGCTGGCACGGCGATCTCTCGACCCTGCCCGGGGACCGCCCGCTGCTCGTCGTCGCCAACGAATTCTTCGACGCGCTGCCGGTCCGCCAGCTGGTCGCGACCGGATCGGGCTGGCACGAGCGCTACGTCGGCCATGACGGCGCCCGCTTCTTTCCCGCCCTGGGCCCACCGGTTCCGCGCGAGCTGATCCCGCTCCCGCTGCGCGACGCGCCGCCGGGCACGGTTGTCGAGGCCTCGCCCGCTTCCGCAACCCTCGTCCGCGATCTGGCCGGCCGGCTCGCCCGCCAGGGCGGAGCCGCCTTGGTCATCGATTACGGCCATGTCCGCACCGGCGCTGGCGACACGCTGCAGGCGGTGGCGCGGCACGCATTCGCCGACCCGTGGACCGCGCCCGGCGAGCGCGACCTCACCGCCCATGTCGATTTCGAAGCCCTCGCCGCCGCCGCCGGCCGGGAAGGCGTCCGCATCGCCGGCCCCGTCGGCCAGGGCGCGTGGCTCGAGGCGATCGGGCTCGGGCTTCGGGCGCGGGCGCTTGCCGAAGCCGAGCCGGCGCGGGCAGGCGAGATCGAGGCCGCCTGCGCGCGCCTCGCCGGGCCCGACGGCATGGGCGACTTGTTCAAGGCGATCGCCCTCACCGCCCCCGGCTGGCCCGAGCCGGCCGGCTTCGCATGACGGCGCTCACGTACCGCGACGCCGGCCCCGCCGACGCTGCCCGCCTCGCCGAGCTCGGACGCCGCAGCTTCACCGAGACCTTCGGCCACCTCTACCGGCCCGAGGATCTCGCCGCCTTCCTCGTCAACCATGCCGAGGACAATTGGCGGCGCGAGCTCGCCGATCCCGCCTTTGCGATCCGGGTCGGCGAGGCAGGCGGCGAGCCGGTCGCCTACCTCAAGCTCGGCCCGCCCTCGCTCCCGGTCGAGGCCGAGCGACCGGCGCTCGAACTGCGCCAGCTCTATGTGCTGAAGCCGTGGCACGGCACCGGCGCCGCCGACGCGCTGATGCGCTGGGCGATCGCCGAAGCGGCGCGTAGAGGGGCCAGGGACCTTTATCTGTCGGTGTTCGTCGACAATGGCCGCGCCCGCCGCTTCTATGAGCGCTACGGCTTCACCTTCGTCCGGCCTTATGCGTTCGTGGTCGGCAGCCATGCCGACGAGGACCATATCATGCGCCTGTCGCTGGAGGATTGAATGACGGTCGAGGTGATCCGCGCCGCGGTGCTCGACGGCGTCCGCCACGGCTTCCTCGGCCGCCGCGGCGGCGTCTCGACCGGCTTGTACGAAGGGCTCAACGTCGGTCTCGGCTCCGGCGACGACCGGGCGGCGGTCCGCGCTAACCGCCGGCTCGCCCTCGACGCGGCCGCACCGGGCGCGCGGCTGGTGACGCTGCACCAGGTCCATTCCGCCACCGCGCTGACCGTGACCGCGCCTTTCGCCGACGACGCCCGCCCCGCCGCCGACGCCCTGGTCACCGACCGGCACGGCCTCGCGCTCGGCATCCTCACCGCCGACTGCACGCCCGTGCTGCTCGCCGACCGCGCGGCCGGCGTGATCGGCGCCGCCCATGCCGGCTGGAAGGGCGCGCTCGGCGGCGTCCTCGAAGCGGCCGTCGAGGCCATGGAAAAGCTCGGAGCCCGGCGGGCGGGCATCGCGGCCGCGGTGGGGCCGACCATCGCCGCGGCATCCTACGAGGTCGACGCCGCCTTCCGCGACCGCTTCCTCGAGGCCGACGCCGCCAACGACCGCTTCTTCTCCGAGGGCGGGCCGGGGCGGCACCAGTTCGATCTCGAGGGCTTCATCGTCGCCCGCCTGGCCGCGTCCGGCCTCACCCGCATCGAAGCGCTAGGCGAGGACACTTACTCCCAGCCCGGCCGCTTCTTCAGCTACCGCCGCGCCACCCATTGCGGCGAACCCGATTACGGCCGCCAGCTCTCCCTCATCGCGCTCGGCTAATAAGCCAGCCCGACACCGTCGGCGCGGACGTCGCTCGCCGCGCCGTAGACGCGCTCGCCGCCGCTCGTCCGCGCCTCGACGCACGAATAGCGCCCGAAGCCGCCGTCCGATTCGCCGATCCGCCAGCCCATCGCCGCGAGCCGTTGGACGGTCGCGTCCGGCACCCCCGTCTCGAGCCGCAGCAGGCCGGTGCCGCCGATGCTCTTATCGTCCTCGCCCATGCTCTCGGACGAGCCCTCATGGTGCCAGCGCGGCGCGTCCCCGGCCGCCTGCGCATCGAGCCCGTAGTCGGTGCGGTTGACGATGATCTGCGTCTGGCCCTGCGGCTGCATGTCGCCGCCCATCACTCCGAACGCCAGCCACGGCCGGCCGCCGCGCGTCGCGAAGCCGGGGATGATCGTCTGGAACGGCCTTTTGCCCGGCTGGTAGAGGTTGGGATGGCCGTCCCGCAGCGAGAAGAGCTGGCCGCGGTCCTGGAACATGAAGCCGAGCCCATCCGCCACCAGCCCGGAACCCATGCCGCGGAAGTTGGACTGGATCAGCGACACCATCATCCCGTCGCGGTCGGCGACGCTGAAATAGGTGGTGTCGCCGCGCGACGGCGCCTTGCCCGGCCGCACCTGGCGGTTGATCCGGTCGGGCCGTATGAGCTTCGCCCGCTCGCGGGCATAATCCTTGGAGACCAGCCATTCGGCCGGCACCTTCGAAAAGTTCGGATCGGCATAGAAACGGGCCCGGTCCTCATAGGCGAGCCGCTTCGCCTCCGCCTGGAGGTGGATCGACAGGGCCGACTGGAAACCGGCTTGCCTCATGTCGAACCGTTCGAGGATGTTGAGCATCTGCAGCGTCGCGATGCCCTGGGTGTTGGCGCCGATCGCGTGCACGCCGACGCCGCGATAGTCGGTCGTGAACGGCTCGGTCCATTCGCTCTCGTGCGCGGCGAGGTCGGCGCGCGACAGCCAGCCGCCGATCCGCTTGAAATAGGCTTCGATGGTGCGCGCGATGTCGCCCTCGTAAAATGCGTCGCGCCCGCCCGCCGCGATCGCGCGGTAGGTGCGGGCGAGGTCCGGGTTGCGGAAAATCTCGCCGGCTCTGGCCTTGTCCCCGGATGCGTAGGTCGCCTGCGCGTTCGCCACCTCCTCGATGCCCATGCCGACCCTGGCGTAATTGGCCATCGCCCGGTTCATGTAGTAAGCGACCACCGGCGACAGCGGCACGCCGCCCTCGGCATAGGCGATCGCCGGCTCGAACAATGCGGCCCATCCGAGCTTGCCGTAGCGCCGGTGCAGCCGCCACCACGCATCGACCGTGCCCGGCACCGACACCGTCACCGCCCCGTAGGGCGGCAGCACTCCGTTCTTCGCCCGGGACCGCACCGTCTCGAGCGAGAGCGCGCGCGGCGACTTGCCCGATCCGGCGATCCCGACCACCTTCGCCGCCTTCGGGTCCCACAGCATCGCGTAAAGATCGCCGCCGATGCCGTTGGCGGTCGGCTCGAGGAAGCCGAGGCTGGCATTGATGGCGATGGCGGCATCGACCGCCGATCCGCCGCGTTTCAGCGTCTCGATCCCGGCCAGCGTCGCCAGCGGGTGCGAGCTCGCCGCCGCGCCGTTGCGCCCGAACACCTCCGAGCGGGTGCCGAAGCTCGCCCCGACCGGGCGGTCGCCCGCCTCGACGCCGGGATAATGCTGCGTCGCCGGCAAAGCGGGACTGACCGGGCCGGGAGCCGCCGGCTGGGCGGGGGCCTTGCGGCCGATCGCCAGGCTGGCTGCGGTCAGCGGCAGCGCCGCGAGGAATGTCCGTCTTTGCACAGGCGCCTCCTTATTCCGGCGAACGGCCCTAGCAGCGCCGCCCGGCCTCTGGCATCACCAACGAAAAAGGGGGAAGGATGGCTGCACGCTGGGGCCTGTGGGGCGGGCTCGCCGTCTTCGCGATCATGCTGCTGCTGCCGGCGCCCGAAGGGATGCCGGTCGCCGCCTGGCGAACCACCGCTTTGGTCGTGCTGATGGCGATCTGGTGGATGAGCCAGGCGCTGCCGCTCACCGCCACCGCCTTGCTGCCGTTCCTCGCTTTCCCGATGTTCGGCGTGATGAGCGCGAACGCCGCGGCCGCCGCTTATTATTCGCCGATCCTGTTCCTCGTGCTCGGCGGCGCGATCATCGCGCTGGCGATCGAGCGCACCGGGCTCCACCGCCGGCTCGCGCTGGCGATCGTGGCGCGCGGCGGCAAGACCCCGGCCGCTTTGCTGTTCGCGTTCATGGCGGCGACCGCGATCCTCAGCCTGATCGTGTCCAACACCGCCACCACCCTCATCATGATGCCGATCGCCGTCGCCGTGCTCAAGGCGGCGCAGGTGCCGGACGGCGAGACCGACGGCTTTGCCGGCGCGCTGGCGATGGGGATCGCGTTCGCGGCCTCGATCGGCGGGCTCGGCACCCTGGTCGGATCGCCGACCAACGCCATCGCCGCCGGCATCGTCGAGCGCAGCACCGGGCTGCGCATCGATTTCCTGACTTGGCTGGTCTACGGCCTTCCGGTCGTGCTGGTCTCGATCCCGCTTGCCTGGGCCATCCTCCTCAAGGTCCAGCAGGTCCGGCCGCAGGATTTCGACGCCGAGGCGGCCCGCGCCGGGATCGGCGAGGCGCGCCCGTGGAGCGTCGCCGAGCGGCGCCTCGTGCCGCTGGTCGGCGCCGTGGTCGCCGCCTGGGTCGCGGTGCCGCTGGTCTCGCCCTTGCTCCCGGCTGACGCGCTCACCGACGGCTCGGTGGCGATCCTCGGCGCCTTGCTTTTGTTCGTCATCCCCGACGGCACCGGGCGCGCGATCCTCAATTGGGAGGAGGCCAACCGCGCGCCCTGGGGAGTGATCATGATGTTCGGCGGCGGCCTCGCGCTCGCGGCCGGGATCGGCGCCAGCGGTCTTGCCGAATGGCTGGGGGTCGCGCTCCAGCCGCTGAGGGCGGTGCCGCCGCTGGTGATCGCGCTCGCCTTGGTGGCGATCGTGGTGGTGATCACCGAATTCGCGTCGAACGTCGCCACCGCCAGCGGCATCATCCCGGTGGTCGGCGGCATGATCGCGGCAACCGGCGTCGATCCGATCCTACTCGCCTTGCCGGCAGCCTTCGCGGCCAGCTGGGGCTTCATGCTGCCGTCGGGCACCGGCCCCAACGCGATCGCCTGGGCGACCGGCCACATCGCCCTGCCGAGGATGCTGAAGGCTGGGTTGCTCCTCGATATCGCCGGCGTTCCGATCATGGTCGGCATCGTGTGGGCGGTTGCCGCACTGGCCGCCCGGGTTTAGGCAGCGGCCACCAGTCCGGAGAGAAGACGTGAAAGACGAAGCCGACCTCACCGGCGCCACGCCGCGCCGCCGCCCGAAGCAGGACGTGCTCGAGATCGCAGGCCGCAAGCTGCGGCCGTCGACCCTGATGATGGGCCACGGCTTCGATCCGGCGCTCTCGGAAGGCTCGCTGAAGCCGCCGATCTTCCTCACCTCGACCTTCGTGTTCGAGAGCGCGGCCGCCGGCAAGCGCCATTTCGAGGGCGTCACCGGCAAGCGGCCCGGCGGCGCCGAGGGCCTCGTCTATTCGCGCTTCAACGGCCCCAATCAGGAGATACTCGAAGACCGGCTCAGCATCTGGGAGGATGCCGAGGAGGCGCTCACTTTCTCGTCGGGCATGTCGGCGATCGCCACCTTGCTCCTCACCTTCGTCCAACCGGGCGACGTCATCGTCCATTCCGGGCCGCTCTACGCCGCCACCGAAACGCTGATCGGCCGCATCCTCGGCCGCTTCGGCGTCGGCTGGCTGGATTTCCCGGCCGGCGCCACCCGCGAAGATATCGAGGCGGTGATCGCTCGCGCCAGGCAAATGGGCCGGGTCTCGCTCATCTACCTCGAAAGCCCCGCCAACCCCACCAATGCCCTGGTCGACGTCCAGGCCGTGGCCGCGGCGCGCGACGCGCTCTTCGCCGGCGGCGACGCCCGCCCGCCGATCGCGATCGACAACACCTTCCTGGGGCCGCTCTGGCACAAGCCGATCGACCACGGCGCCGATCTGTCCATCTACTCGCTCACCAAATATGCCGGCGGCCATTCCGACCTCGTCGCCGGCGGGGTGGTCGGCGCCAAGGCGCTGATCGACCCGATCCGGATGATGCGCAACACGATCGGCACCATCACCGATCCCAACTCGGCCTGGATGCTGCTCCGCAGCCTCGAGACGCTCGAGCTTCGCATGGCCCGCGCCGGCGAGAATGCCGCCAAAGTGTGCGCGTTCTTCCGCGACCATCCCAAGGTCGAGAGCGTCGGCTATCTCGGCTTCCTGGCGGAGGGCGGCGATGCCCGCCAGGCCGACATCTACCGCCGCCACTGCACCGGCGCCGGCTCGACCTTCTCGCTCTACCTCAAGGGCGGCGAGCGCGAAGCCTTCGCCTTCCTCGACTCGCTCAAGATCGCCCATCTCGCGGTCAGCCTCGGCGGCACCGAGACCTTGGCCAGCGCGCCCGCGGCGATGACCCACTTGTCGGTTCCCGACGACCGCAAGGCCGCGCTCGGCATCACCGACAATCTGGTGCGCATCTCGATCGGCGTCGAGGACCCGGACGACCTCATCGCCGACTTCGACCAGGCGCTGGCCGCGATCTGACCCCGTCATCCCGGCGAAGGCCGGGACCTCAGGACAAGAAATCGAGGCGCAACCACCGCCCCAGCCTTTCCCTGTCAGGAGGAAGGAGCCTTGCTCCAGTCCAGCACTTCCCAGCCCTCGGCTGCCGCGAGCTTGACCAGCCGGTCGTGGGCGTTGGCCGCGACCGGCTCGTCGACCCAATGGTGGACCACCGAATCCGAAATATGGTCCGAATAGAAGCGGATGTGCACCGCCTCGCGCTCCAGCCCCTCGCGCTTCAGCCACGCCTCGATCATCGCCAGCTTGACGTCGCCATAGCAATTGCTGCCATCGATCTTAGCGATGATCCGGCCGTCGGCATCGAGCTGCGTCTCGGTCGCGATCACGTCCTTGAAACCGAGCCTGGCGGCGATCGCGGCGGCGTAGATGCGGTAGGAGGCGGTCGCCATCACCAGCCGCCGTCCGGCGGCGCGGTCGGCGGCGATGCTCGCTTGCGCGCCGGGCATGATGTTGGTCGCCACCTGGCGGTCGGCGAAGCTCTCGATCACGGGCTCGAGCCTCGCCGGCGCGGTCGAGCCGCCGACCAGCAGCCGGTAGTTCACCTCCTTGAGGCGGCCGCGGTCGATCAGGCCGAAGCCATAAGCGAGCGCCGCCAGCCCCGCCAGCGGCGCCAGCGCCAGCCGCCACGGCGCCAGCCGGAGCGCCGCATGGACCAGGAACGGCGTGTAGGTCGCGCGCCGGGTGATGGTCCGGTCCATGTCGTAAATGGCGAGCGCCGGCTTCATCGCGCCCGGCAAGCACAGCGGAGGCTTTTTGTCCACCGCGCCATCGGCCTTGCCGCCGCTGGGGAATTGAAGCAGTGTCGCGCCGAAATGAACAGGCCCGCCGACTTCAGCCAGGACCTTGAGGGCGATGCCCGCGTCCTGCGGTTTACCGGCGGCATGACCATCGCCGGCATTGATGGCCTTTCCAAGCGGCTCGACCAGATCGCGGGCGACCGGCTGGTGCTCGACCTGTCGGGGGTCGAACGGATGGACACGGTCGGCGCCTGGCTGGTCCACAAGCTCGCCCGCGACCGCAACGCCCGCGTGGTCGGCGTCGGCCACGACGAGGCGGTGCTGCTCGAACAGGTCGGCCAGGCCGACCAGCCGGTCAAGGTGCGGCCCGACCGGCGGCCGCCGCTGTTCCGGATCATGGACGAGGTCGGCGAGGCGACCAGCGTCGCATTGCGCACCCTGATCGGCCTGCTCGGCTTTTTCGGCGAGCTGCTGATCGCCGCCGCGGCGGTGATCACCCATCCGCGCCGCTTCCGCTTCAACGCGGTCGTGCAGCGATTCGAGGTGGTCGGGGTCCACGCGCTCGGCATCATCGGCCTGATGAGCTTCCTGGTCGGCATCGTCATCGCCCAGCAGGGCGCCGTCCAGCTCCGCCAGTTCGGCGCCGAGGTGTTCACCATCAACCTGATCGGCCGGATGTCGATCAAGGAGCTCGGCGTGCTGATGACCGCGATCATGGTCGCCGGCCGCTCCGGCTCCGCCTTCGCCGCGCAATTGGGGTCGATGAAGCTGAGCGAGGAAGTCGACGCGATGCGCACGATGGGCGTCTCGCCGATGGAGGCGCTGGTGCTGCCGCGCGTGCTCGCCACCGTGCTGATGATGCCTTTGCTGGCCTTTTACGCCTCGCTGGTGTCGATCGTCGGCGGCGGCATCTTCGCGTGGATCGACCTCGGCATCCCGCCCGTCACTTATGTCCAGCGCATCCGCGAGGTGGTGCCGATGACCGACTTGTGGGGCGCGCTCATCAAGGCGCCGGTGTTCGGGCTGATCATCGCCATGGCCGGCTGCTTCCAGGGCATGCAGGTCGAGGGCAGCGCCGAATCGGTCGGGCTCAGGACCACCGCCGCGGTCGTCCAGGCGATCTTCCTGGTGATCGTGCTGGACGCCTTCTTCGCCGTATTCTTCTCGTCGATCGGCTGGCTGTGACCGGCGCCAACATCATCGAGGTGCGGGGCCTCAGGAACTGCTTCGGCGAGCAGGTCATCCACGAGAATCTCGATCTCGACGTCAGGCGCGGCGAGATTATCGGCGTGGTCGGCGGCTCGGGCACCGGCAAGTCGGTGCTGATGCGCTCGATCATCGGCCTGCAGACGCCGGCCGAGGGGCAGGTCGACGTGTTCGGCGAGGCGATGCTCGAGCGGACCGAGGACGAGGCCAAGGACATTCGCCGCCGCTGGGGGATCTTGTTTCAGGGCTCGGCCTTGTTCTCGACGCTGACGGTGGCGGAGAACGTGCAGGTGCCGATCCGCGAATATTATCCGAAGATCGACCAGCAGCTGCTCGACGAGATCGCCGCCTACAAGGTCGTGATGAGCGGCCTGCCGGCCAATGCCGGGCCCAAATATCCGTCCGAGCTGTCCGGCGGCATGAAGAAGCGGGCCGGCGTGGCGCGCGCGCTCGCGCTCGACCCGGAGCTCCTGTTCCTCGACGAGCCGACCGCCGGCCTCGACCCGATCGGCGCCGCCGCCTTCGACGAACTGATCCGCGACCTGCGCGACGCGCTCGGCCTCACCGTCTTCCTTATCACCCACGATCTCGATACGCTGCACGCGATCTGCGACCGCATCGCCGTCCTCGCCGACCGGCGGGTGATCGCGATCGGCACGATCCCGGAGCTGCTCAAGCTGGACCATGAATGGATTCAGGAATATTTCAGCGGGCCGCGGGGCCGGGCCGCGCTGGCCGCACAGGGCGGAGCGGCCAAGATCGGGGGAGCTGAGCGCTGATGGAGACTCGTTCGAACCACATATTGGTCGGCGGCGTCGTGCTGACGCTGATCGTCGCCATGCTCGGCTTCATCATCTGGCTCAGCCAGCTGTCGGGCGAAGAGCGCAAGGAATATGACATCTTCTTCAAGCAGGCGGTCGACGGCCTCGCCGAAGGCTCGTCGGTCAGCTATTCGGGCGTGCCGGTCGGCCAGGTCGCGTCGATCAACCTCGAGCCGAGAACGCCCGAATTCGTCCGCGTCCGGATCAGCGTGCGCGACGAGGCGCCGGTCCTCCAGGGCACGACCGCGACCATCCAGAGCGTCGGCTTCACCGGCGTCTCCCAGATCCAGCTCGACCCGCCGTCGAAGCGCGATGCCCCGCCGATCGCCTGCCCGGAGGCCAATCCGGTGTCCGAATGCCCGTATGGCGTGCCGGTCATCCCGACCAAGCCCGGCGCGCTCGGCCGATTGCTCAACAGCGCTCCGGAATTGCTCGAGCGGGTGTCGACGCTGACCGAGCGGCTGACCGAGCTCGTCTCCGACCGCAACCAGGCCTCGATCGCGGCCATCCTCGACAATGTCGAGGAGATTAGCGGCTCGCTCGCCGAGCGCGGCCCGGAGATCGCCGCCACCCTGGCCGACGCGCGGGTCACGCTCCGCCAGGCCGGCATTGCCGCCGAGCGGGTCGGCCGGCTCGCCGGCACCACCGACCGGCTGATGACCGAGGATGGGCGGCCGATGATCAACGACCTGCGCCACACCATCCGCGCCGCCGAGACCAGCCTCGACAATCTCAACGCCGCGATCGGCGACGCGCGGCCGGGCCTGCAGGCCTTCTCCAAGCAGACCTTGCCCGAAGTCGGCCAGCTGGTGCGCGACCTGCGCGCGACCTCGGCGTCGCTGCGGGCGGTCACCGAAAAGGTCGAGCAGGGCGGCGCGGGCGCCCTGATCGGCGGCACCAAACTCCCAGATTATGAGCGATGACATGAACCAGATCCGGCCTCTCCCAGTCCTCGGCCTCGCGCTCGCGCTCGCCGGCTGCATCAGCTTCGGCGCCGATCCGCCGCCGTCGCTGCTGACCCTGACCGCGGCCTCGGCGGTGCCGGCCCAGACCAGCCGCAGCGCCGCCGCCGCCGATGCGATCACGGTGGTGCCGCCGAGCCTGCCGCAGGAGCTGCGCACCACCCGGGTCCCCGTCCGCTCGGGCGAGACCAACGTCGCCTATCTCAAGAACGCGCAATGGGTGGAGATGCCCGGCGCCCTGTTCGGGCGCCTGGTGGCCGAGACGATCGCGGCCCGCACCGGCCGGGTGGTGCTCGATCCGTCGCAATTCACCTTCGATCCAGGCGTCCGGCTGACCGGCCAGCTGCAGGCGTTCGGAGTCGATTCGGGACGGATGGACGCGGCCCTGGTCTACGACGCGGTCCTCGCCCGCGGCCCCGGCCGGGTCGAGACCCGCCGCTTCGAGGCGCGCGTGCCGATCGCCGCGGTCGACGTCGCCGCCGCCGGCCCGGCCCTGAACCAGGCCGCCAACCAGGTCGCCGCCGAAGTCGCAGCCTGGGTCGGCGGCTGAATTCCTTCCCCCGATGGGGAGGATCTGACTAGCCCAGGCTCTTCGAGGCCTGCTCGAACACGTCCTTGGACAGGCCGGGCGTCGCCACGATCCGCTCGAGCTCGGCCCGCATCCGCGCCGCCCGCCCTGGCTCGAACCGGTGCCAGCGGCCGAGCGGCGGCACCAGCCGCGCCGCGGTCTGCGGGTTGAGCTTGCCGACCGCGACGATCATGTCGGCCACCAACCGGTAGCCGCGCCCGTCAGCGGCGTTGAACGCCCGCTGGTTGGCGGTGAACGCGCCGACCAGCGCCCGCAGCCGGTTGGGGTTGGCGATCGTGAAGTCGGGATGCCGCGCCAGCTCCATCACCACGTCGGGCGTGTCGGCGCGGGTCGACAGCGCCTGCACGGTGAACCATTTGTCGAGCGCCAGCGCATCGCCGCCATAGCTCCGGTAGAAGGCGTCGAGCGCCGCCGCCCGCTCGGGCGCATCGCTGTTCGACAGCACGCCGAGCGCGCCCTGGCGGTCGGTCATATTGTCCGCCTGCTGATATTGGCGCAGCGCGATGGCGGGCGCGTCCTCGGCGCCGGCCGCAGCGATATAGCCGAGCGCGATCGTGCGCAGCCGGCGCAGCCCCTTGGCCGCGGGCGAATATTCGAACCGATTGGCCGCGCTGGCCGCATAGGCGCTCCGCCATTGCGGCTCCAGCTCCTCGCCGAGGTCGCGGCGCAGCGCCTCGCGGGCGGCATGCACCGCTTCCGGGTCGACCACCGGCAGCTGGTCGCCGATGAACGATTCGGTCGGCAGCAGCACCGCCTCGCCGACGAAGGCGGGATCGAGCCGCTCGTCGGCGAGCGTCCGCCGCACTGCCTCGATCACGGGCCCGTGGTCGGCGGGCGCGCCCGCCACCGCCGCCGTCAGGGTGTCGAGCATCAATTGCTGCAGCGCCTCGTAGCGCGCGAACGGGTCGTCGTCGGTCGCGGCGAGGAAGGCGAGGTCGTCGGCGGTCCGGCCGCCCGCGACGATCACCGGCGCCGAAAAGCCGCGGTTGATCGACAGCACCGGCCGCTCGCCGATCCCCTCGAACACGATCTCCTGGCTTTTCGCCTCGAGCAGCACCAGCCGGTCGGCATGCTTGTCGCCGGTGAGCTCCCCGAACAGGGCGATCCGGAGCGGGATCGGCATCGACTGCTTTCTGCGCTGGCCCGGGGTCGGCGGCACCTCCTGCTCGAGCACCAGATGCGCCCGCCCGTCGCCGGCATGGTGGGTGAGCGAGGCCGTGATCCGCGGCGTCCCCGCCTGGCTGTACCACAGCTTGAAGCGCGACAGGTCGACGCCGCTTGCCTGCTCGAGCGCGCCGACGAAATCCTCGCAAGTCGCGGCAGTGCCGTCATGCGTGTCGAAATAGAGGTCGGTGCCGGCGCGGAATTTCTCGGGGCCGAGCAGTGTGTGCATCATCCGGATCAGCTCGGCGCCCTTGTTGTAGACCGTCGCGGTGTAGAAATTGGCGATCTCGATATAGGAATCGGGCCGCACCGGATGGGCGAGCGGCCCGGCATCCTCGGGAAACTGCGCGGCCCGCAGCATCCGGACGTCCTCGATCCGCTTGACCGCGGGCGAGCCCTGGTCGGCCGAGAATTGCTGATCGCGGAACACGGTGAAGCCTTCCTTGAGGCTCAACTGGAACCAGTCGCGGCAGGTCACCCTATTGCCCGACCAATTGTGGAAATATTCGTGGGCGACCACGCCGGCGACGGCGTCGTAATCGGCGTCGGTGGCGGTCTCGGGGTCGGCCAGGACGTAGCGCGAGTTGAAGATGTTGAGGCCCTTATTCTCCATCGCGCCGAAGTTGAAATCGGCGACCGCGACGATGTTGAACACGTCGAGATCATATTCGCGGCCATAGGTCTCCTCGTCCCACTTCATCGCGGTCTTCAGCGCTTCCATCGCATGCTGGGTCCTACCGAGATCCTCCTCGCGCACCCAGATGCCGAGCTCGACGGTGCGGCCGGAGCGGGTGACGAAGCGGTCGCGCCGCGCGGCGAGGTCGCCCGCCACCATCGCGAACAGATAGCAGGGCTTGGGGAACGGGTCGTGCCATTCGGCCCAGTGCCGGCCGCCGTCCAGCTCGCCCTTCGCCACCGGGTCGCCGTTCGCCAGCAGCACCGGGTAAAGCGCCTTGTCCGCGCTCATCCGCACCTTGTAGCGGCTGAGGACGTCCGGCCGGTCGGGGAAGAAGGTGATCCGGCGGAAGCCCTCGGCCTCGCACTGGGTGCACAGGATCCCGCCCGATTCGTACAGCCCCATCAGCCGGCTGTTGGCCCGCGGCGAGGTCTCGGTGACGATCGCGATCTCGTGGCGGTCGGCGTCGAGCTCGATCAGCAGATCGTCCCCGTCCATTCGCCATTCCGGCTCGCCCGCGCCGTCGAGCCCGATCGAGGACGGCTTGGTCCCGCTCCCGTTCAGCCGCAGCGTGCGGCCCTCCGCCGATCCCGCCCGCACGACCTGCAGCACCGACCGGACGATGGTCCGCTCCGCGTCCAGCTCGACGTCCAGGCTGATCTCCGGCACCAGCCAGTCCGGCGGGCGGTAATCCGTGCGGCGGGTGGCGGCGTGCGGCGCGGCGGCGGCGTTCATGGCATCGGGCATGGCCCCGATCTAGGCAAGCGAGCGGCGGGGTGCAATGCGGTGAGGGGCTGCGATCGGCCCACGGCCCGGCTGGACCGCGCTCGGATCGGTCCCGCCTTGCGCCGAGCCGCCGGCGGGCGGAGGTTGCGGACCCGCTCTACCTGCGCGCCCCCGGATAAGCTATTGCATTATCAGTGCTTTTGTGACAGAAACACGGTTGTTGTCGGCCGCCCTTGCGGCCCGGGGAGCCCCCGCTGCGGGGTGCGGGAGCCAATCCATGCCGATGTATAGCTATACAGCCCTGCTCGTGGGCGGCGCCCATGGCTGGCATGACGGCTCCGGCCGGATCGTCTACTCCTTCCTGCAGGCGATTCCGGATTATTACGAGCGTGCCGATACCAACGGGGACGGTGCTCCCGACATCGCCCGCATCACCGAAGAAGACAGCCTGTCCCTGGCCGCCCGCGTGGCGATGTCGCCGGCCGAGAAGAAGCTGGTGCAGCTTGGGGTCGAGGCCTGGAACGAGGTCGCCAACATCAACCTCACCCTCGCCGAGGCCGGATCGGTCGGCGACATAACGTTCGGTGCCGCCAATTTTGGTGACCCTGGGCTCTACGGATTCGTCCCTGACTTCCCGGGGACGCTGGGCCAACCGAGTGCCCACGGCGATGTCTGGCTCAACCGCGGCAATCCGCTGCAGGTCGGACCCTATTACGGCAATACCGGCTGGCAGACGATCCTCCACGAAATTGGCCACGGCCTCGGCCTCCACCATCCCCACGACGATGGCGAGTACGCCGACAACGGGATGACAGTCATGTCCTACATGTCGGTCGGCGGTCTCGCCGAGGATCCCGACACGTCATGGCCGGTGACGCCGATGCAGTGGGACATCGAGGCGGTCCAACAGCTCTACGGCCCGAATCTGGCCACGCGCACCGGCGACACCACCTATTTCGGTCCGGCTTTGCCGGGCACGGGTTCGGCTTTCGAGCTGCTCGACGGCGCCCTGCTCGCCAACGGCCTTCGGGCCGTCCTCACCATCTGGGACGCTGGCGGCAATGACACGATCAGCGCCGCCAACCAGACTCGCGCCGTGAGGATCGACCTCAACAACGGCTCCTTTTCGTCGCTCCACCCTCATGCCCTCGGGTTGATCGCCATCGCTTCGGAAGTCCGGATCGGCGGAGTGGTCGTCAACCGGATCGAGAACGCGGTCGGCAGCGCCGCCCGGGACAGGCTGACCGGCAATGACGGGGCCAATCGGCTCGACGGCGGGGCCGGTGCCGACATGATGATTGGCGGCGCCGGGAGCGACATCTTTGTCGTCGACCACGTTCGCGACTGGGCGAGCGAGGAGGAAGCGCCCGGGATAGATACGATCGAAAGCTCGGTAAATTACGGCACCACGCCGGGTGTCGAGAATCTGGTTCTCACCGGCGCCGCCGTCTCCGGCTTCGGAAATGCGCTCGACAATGTGATCAGCGGCAACGGCGCCGACAACCTGATCGACGGCCGCGCCGGCGCCGACACGTTGCGCGGCGGCGGCGGCGACGATATTTACACTGTCGATCAGGCGGGCGACCGGATCATCGAGCGGGCCGGCGAGGGCGCCGACATTGTCCGCGCACTGGCCAGCTATGCTTTGGGCACCGGTGTGGAGGCGCTCGTTCTCGAGGAGGGCGTGGTCGCCGGCACCGGGAACGCGCTCGCCAACCTCGTCACCGGCAACCTCTCCGCCAACAAGCTGAACGGCGGCGGCGGCGCCGATACTTTGCAGGGCGAAGGCGGCAACGATGTGCTCAGGGGCGGAGCCGGGGGCGATATCCTCGCCGGCGGCGAGGGTGCCGACACGATCGCTCTCCTCCGCGCTTCGGAATCGACAGGCGCCGCCTTCGACACTTTGTCCGGATTTAGCTTCGCCGAGGATCTGATCGACCTGCCGGTCGCTGTCGCGAAGACGGGGGAGTCGAGCGGGGAGCCCTGTCCACCGCAAGCTTCAACCTCGATCTGAGCGCGGCGCTCGCCGACGATCTCGAAGCGGGCGAGGCACTCCTGTTCAGGGCGACGGACGGCGATCTGGCTGCCAGGACTTTTCTGGTCGTCGACGGTAATGGCGTCGATGGTTATCAGGGGCGGGAAGACTACGTCTTCCTGCTGGCGAGCTCGCCGCTGCCGGCCGAACTCACACTGGACATCTTCATCTAGCATCTGCTGGGAGCTTCCCCACACCCCTGCCTGGCGCCTATCGGTTGATCCGCGGCCCCTGTTCCAAATCAGGATTTCTTCTGTTTCACGCCAGCCGATGGAGCAGATCCGCAACTTGCCTCCCGAGGCGACGACCGGTGAGCCGGCCTTCTCTTCAACCTCCGTCTCAACGTCCTCAACTTCAGCGGTCGGCGAGAGCGACCCTGCGCCGCGCGCCGAGAGCGATGGCGAGGCCGGCGAGGGCGAGCGCGACCCCGGCGGCGGCGAGGGCTGACCAGCGGTAATCCTCGAAGACGGTCGACAAGGTCACGGCGATGATCGGCACGAGCAGGCTCGAATAGGCCGCGCGGCCGGGCCCGATCTCGCGCAGGATGCCGAAATAGAAGGTGAAGGCGAGCGCCGAGGCGACCACGCCGAGATAGAAGAGGCCGAGCCAATAGCCGAGCCGGTACTCGACCACCGGCGGCCCGTAGGCGGCCCAGGCGGCGAGCGCGTTGGCCAGCGTGCCGTACGCCATCCCCCAGGCGAGCATCGCCACGATCGGCCGTGCGCGCAGCCGCTCGCTGGCCTGCATGATGTTGGCGGCCGACGCCGACAGCACCCCGAGCAAGGTAAGGCCGATGCCGGTCAGCACCGCTGCGGGCGCCGCCGCCGCCGCGCGCAGCTCGTTGACGAACAGCAGGGCGACACCGGCCATCGCCACCGCCGAGCCGGCGACGAAGCGTCCGCCGATCGGGTGACCGAAGCACAGCCGGGCGAGCAGGCTGTTCGGCACCAGCAGCAACGCGAACACCACCGCCACCACGCCCGAGGTGATATACTGCTCTGCCAGGTAGACGAAGTTGAAGTTGAGGAAGAATTGCGGCACGCCGAACGCGGCGGCAAGCAGGTGTCCGTCGCGCCCGATCCGCAGCGGCACCCGGGTGGCGGCGGCATAAGCGAACATCGCCGCGCACGCGATCACGTAGCGGTAGGTGATCGACCAGGTCGGCGGCACCGGCCCCAATTGGTCGCGGATCACGATCCAGGTCGAGCCCCAGATCAAAGTGATGATTATGAACGGCACGAGCACGCGCGGGGTGAGCATCGTCGCCCCGGCCGAAGCCGGCGCTGCGGCGGGTGAAGGTGTCGGCGCCTCCTCGCGCTGGGTGCCCGGCCTTCGCCCGGGCGGCGCGTGACGCGTCACAAGGCCTCGATCGCCTTGGCGAGGGCCTCGACATGCGCTGCGTCGCTGTCCCAGCTCGTCACCAGCCGCGCCTCGCCCGGGCCCCAATCGTAGAAATCGAAACCCTGCTCGCGCAGCGCCCGCGCCTCGTGCGCCGACACGCGTATGAAGACCTCGTTCGCCTCGACCGGAAGGACGAGCCGTGCGGCGCCCGCCGCCGCCGCCAGCCGCGTCGCCGCTTCATTCGCCGCCCGCGCGTTGCGCAGCCACACGTCCCCCTCCACCATCGCCAATATCTGCGCGGCCAGATAGCGGCCTTTCGAAAGCAGGTGGCCGGCGCGCTTGCGACGGTAGAGCGTCGCATCGGCAAGCTCGGGGCGGAAGAAAATCAGAGCCTCGGCCGACATCCCGCCATTCTTGACGAAGCCGAAGCTGAGCGCGTCGAGGCCGGCGCGCCAGGTCAGGTCCGCCGGCGCGCAGCCGAGCCTCGCCACGGCATTGGCGAAGCGGGCGCCGTCCATGTGGAAGCCGAGTCCGCGCTCGCGGCACAGCCGGCCGAGCGCGGCCACTTCGTCGGGCGTGTAGACGAGACCGTATTCGGTCGCGTTGGTGATCGACAGCGCCGCCGGCTGCATCTGGTGCACGTCGGCCCGGACCGTAGCCAGCAGGGCCTCGATCGTGGCGGCGGTGAGCTTAGCGCCCTCGCCGTCGCCGAGCAGCAGCTTGGCGCCGTGCGTGTAGAATTCGGGGGCACCGCATTCGTCATTCTGGATGTGGGCGTCGCGGTGGCAGACGATGCTGCCGTGCGGGGGGCACAATGCCGCCAGCGCCAGCGAATTGGCCGCGGTCCCGGTCGCCACCCACAGGGCCCGTACGTCGCGCTCGAACAGGGCCGAGAAGGCCGCATCGAGACGGCGGCTGAACCCGTCGCCGTCATAGGCGGTGTCGATGCGGTTGGCCTCGGCCACCGCCGCCATCGCCTCCGGACAGGCAGAAGCGGCATTGTCGGAGAAGAAGCGCATGGCGGCGCCATAGACGCGCTCGGCGTGGGGTCAACGGCGATCTCCGCGGCCACTCCCGGGGGTGCCGAATTTGCCGCCCGTTTACTTCTATTTAGGCTCCTTCGGATAAGCCTCGATGCTGATCCTCCGGATGGAAGAGGCAGCATGGGCGCAGAGAATTTCGGCGACGCCACCCAGAAGGGCAAGCGCAGCATCAAGCGCGCCCGCGTGCTGCTCGCAGCCAAGCTGCGGGTGGCCGGCGGCGGCGAGATCGACGTGCGGCTGCGCGACCTATCCCGCAAGGGTGCGCTGATCGAGTGCCGCGAGGGCCTCGGCGTCGGCGACCGGGTGGTGTTCTCGCGCGGCTCGACGGTCGTGCCGGCGCGGGTGGCGTGGAGCGGCGGCGGCCGCACCGGGCTCGAATTCCTGCGCATGATCGACGAGAGCGAGGTGCTGATCCACGTTGCGCGCCCGCCGGTGGTCCAGTCGCAGCAGCGCTTCCGCCGGCCGCGCGTGCTGAGCGAGGACCTGAGCGAGCAGGAGCGCAAGCTGGCGCAGGTATGGGGTTTGTCAGTGGGGATCAGCGTAGGCGACTGACGGGGCTTGGCCGAAGGAAGTGCGGACGAGATGCTGGAAATGAACATCCAGGGGCTGATGGGGGAGCTGGCGACGAGGCCGTCCGCGCGGGCGCGCAAGGCCGAGCGTACCCATGTCGAATTCGGCGCCGGCCTGCGCCAGCGCGGCGCCAGCGGCGTCACCGTCCAGATCCTCGATCTGTCGACCCACGGCTTCAGGGCCTCGACCCATCTCGACCTCCCGATCGGAGCGGACGTCTGGCTGAAGCTGCCGGGGCTCGAAGGGCTGCACGCGCGCGTCGCGTGGATGAACGGCCATCTCGTCGGCTGCGAGTTCATCCGGCCGCTCCATCCGGCGGTGCTGCAGATGGTGGTGCGCCGCCCCGCCTGACCGGCGGCTTCGGCGCCACCCCGCGGCGGCCGCGGATATCCCTTTGCCAAAGAAAAGCGCCCCGCGCCGTTGCCGGCCGGGGCGCCTGTAAAGCGTGGCAGACCCGGTTATTCGGGGCTGATCACTTCCTCATCGCCGTCGCCGAATATCTCGATCGCGCCCCAGATGAGCAGGATCACGATGATGCCGGCGATAATATAGGCCTCGGTACCCCACTCGTCGAACTGGGCACTGCCGGCGACCTGCTCGGTCTGCGGCTGAACTGCGGTTGGAGCGGTCTGCCCGATGGCCGGAGTGGACGCCATCATGACCGACGCGGCGACGATCGCGGTTAGTTTGTTCTTGATCATTTCGATCCCCTTCTTGTCGGTGGCCGACTCGGCTCCTAATAAGCCCTCGATTCCGAATGTCACGGGGTTTTTCATTAACCTCAGACTACAAGAATGCGCACCAAGCGCGCGCGGCGGCGAGCGGTGCCGATTGTCGGACGTAAGGCGCCAAAGCGGGGGGCGGAGCCTAGCTGCTCTTCACCCGTTTCGGGGTGACTTCCCAATGGCCGCCGTAGCTGCGCATCTCGATGCCGCAATCGGCGCACGCGCTCAGATGGTAGCCGCGCTTCCAGTTGGAATAATCCTTGATCGGCGTGTGGCGGCCGAGAAGGCACTTGAGATTCATGGGTTTGCACTCGTTAACACGCTGCCGGCCTACAGGGGCTAGACGATTCCAAGGCAATTAGGTTTCCTTTTCGAAGGGGTTGGATGCGGTGGTGCTGCCGGTGAGGATTGAACTCACGACCTCAGCCTTACCAAGGATGCGCTCTACCACTGAGCTACGGCAGCATCGCCCGCGTCGCCGCTCTCGGCCGGGGCGGGAGGCGGCGCTATGGCCGCTCCCCCATTGCAATGTCAAGGCAGCTTGCGGCTGCGCGCCCAGCCCTTATCTCTCCCTCATGACCAATGCCGCCGACGAACGGGCGAAGCGGCTGGCGGATGCGCTTCGGGAGAATCTCCGTCGCCGCAAAGCCCAGGCGCGGGGCGCCGAGCCGGCCGACCCGGATCGAGAGCCGCCGGACCCCGCCCGCCGCTAGAGCGGCCGGCAAACCTCGCCGAGCCAGCGCCGCACCTCATCATCGAGCTGCGGACCGACCACCTCCACCACCTTGGCATGATAGTCGTCGAGCCATTGCCGCTCGGCCGCCGTCAGCATATCCCCATCGACGAGTTTGCGGTCGATCGGAGCGAAGGTGAGGGTCTCGAAGCCCAGCATCGGCTTTTCGGCGCCGTCGAGCTCCAGTTGCGTGACGAGCACGAGATTCTCGATGCGGATGCCATATTCCCCGGTCTTGTAATAGCCCGGCTCGTTCGAGCAGATCATGCCGCTGCGCAGCGGCTCGTCCCCGCCCCCGAAAGTGGCGATGCGCTGCGGCCCTTCGTGCACCGAAAGGTAAGATCCCACGCCGTGGCCGGTGCCATGGGCGTAGTCGAGCCCCGCCCGCCACAGGAATTGCCGTGCGAGCGCGTCGAGCTGGGTGCCGCGCGTCCCTTCGGGGAAGCGGGCGCCCGCCAGGGCGATATGCCCCTTCAGCACTCGCGTGAAGCGGTCGCGCATCTCCGCCGTCGGCACGCCGATCGCGACGGTGCGGGTGACGTCGGTGGTGCCGTCAGGATATTGGCCTCCCGAATCCACCAGATAGAGCGAGTTGGGCTCGAGCGGACGGTTGGTCTCCTCGGTGACGCGGTAGTGGACGATGGCGCCGTTCGGCCCCGCCCCCGAGATAGTGTCGAAGCTGAGATCGCGCAGATCGCCTCCCAGGCGCCGAAACTCGAGCAGCTTGGCCGCCGCTCCGAGCTCGTCCATCCCCCCTTTCGGCGCCTCGAGGCCAAGCCAATGCAGGAAACGGACGAGGGCGGCACCGTCCCGTGCCTGCGCCGCCCTGTGGCCGGCAATCTCGGCCTCGTTCTTGGTGGCTTTGGGAAGTACGGCCGGGTCGCGCTTCGGCAGGATCGTGGCGCCGGCCGCCGCGAGCGCTTCGAAGATGGCCGCCACCGCCCGCTCCGGATCGGCGACCACCGTCTTGCCGCCGAGCGCGGCCAGATAAGGTTCGAAGCCTTCGCGATCGTGGACGCGGACGCCGTTGCCGAGATGCTGGCGCACCGGATCGCTAAGCTTGTCGGGATCGACGAACAGGTCGGCGGTGCCGTCGTCATGGAGCAGTGCGAACGAGAGCGCGACCGGCGTATGGTCAACGTCGCGGCCGCGCACGTTGAACGTCCAGGCGATTGAATCGAGTGCCGACAGCACCGCCGCATCGGCTTTCTGCTCCTTCAGCCAGTCCGCCATCTCCTGCCGCTTCGCCGCCGAGGACTTGCCCGCATATTGGTCGGGATGGACGATCAGCTGCGCCTTGGAAGGCTCCGGCCGCCCCGCCCAGACGAGGTCGATCGGATTGCGGTCGACGGCGACCAGCTCCGCGCCCGTCTCCGCCAGCGCGTCCCGAGCCTTGCCGACCCACTCCTTGGTGTGAAGCCAAGGGTCGTAGCCGATGCGGGCGCCCTCGCTGGCATGCTCCTTCAGCCAATCGGCGACGCTCGTTTCGGGAACCGTGACGAAGCTCCAATGGGCGCCGTCGACCTGGTCCCGCACCTGCAGGGTGTAGCGGCCGTCGGTGAAGATCGCCGCCTGCTCCGGCAGCACGACCGCGGATCCCGCGGAACCCTGAAAGCCGGTCAGCCAGGCGAGCCGCTGCGCGTAGCTGCCGACATATTCGCTCATATGCTCATCGGTGAGCGGCACCACGAAGCCATCGAGACGATCGGCCTTGAGCTGTTCGCGGAGGGCGGCGAGGCGGTCTTCGTAGGTGGACATTGAATCTTCCGAACTGGATGGTCGGCCGCTAAGTAAACGCGTTCCACAGGGCGCGCCAGAGCGCGCGCCGACCCGAAAGAGCCTCGATGCCTATGCTTGTCCCGCGCCTTTTGCTGGCCAGCGCGCCCTGGCGGCGCAGCCCCGGAAAGAGCCGATGAACCACGGCACCCAGCGTCCCCCTCCGCCCAGGGCCGAGAAACGCCCCCACAGCTACGAACGCCACGGCTATCGGGTCGAGGACCCCTATTACTGGCTCAAGGATCAGGGTTATCCCAAGGTCGAGGATGCCGCGGTGCTCGACTATCTGAAGGCGGAGAACGCCTATTTCGAATCCGCGATGAAGCCGCACCAGGCGCTCGTTGAGGCCTTGTTCCAGGAGATGAAGGGCCGGATCAAGGAGGATGAATCGAGCGTCCCGGTGAAGGACGGCGATTGGCTCTACTGGTGGGCGTTCACGCCCGGCGCGCAATACCGCATCTGGTACCGCAGGCCCGTCGCGGGCGGCGCCGAACAGGCGATGTTCGACGAGCCCGCCGAGGCGGCCGGCAAGGAATATTTCAAGCTCGGCGCCCTTGCGGTGAGCCCCGACGGCCGCCTCGCCGCGACCCTCGTCGACGACAGCGGCTCGGAACGGTTCAAGCTCCGCATCCGCGACCTCGTCACCGGCAAGGACCTCGAGACGGTCACCGACGTAGGCATCGGCACGCCGGTGTGGACGAGCGACAGCAAGGGCGTCGTCTTTACCGAGGTGAACGAGAATTGGCGCAGCTACCGCGCCCGCCTCCACCGCATCGGCGCGCCGCTGGCGGAGGACGCGACCCTCTATGAGGAAAAGGACGATATCGGCTTCTCGGTCGGCGTGTCCAGGTCGCAGGACCGCGGCCTCATCTTCATCGGCACCGGCGACAATGCCACCAGCGAGGTCCGCTTCGTGCCCGCCGCCGATCCCGCGGCGCCGCCTACCCTGATCTCGCCGCGCAAGAAGGACCGCCAATATTCGGTCGATGCCAGCCACGGCAAGCTCTGGATCCTTACCAACGACGATCATGTCAATTTCCGCCTCGCCGAAGCGTCCCCGGCGCAGCCGGGCGAGTGGCGCACCGTCATCCCGGGCTCCGAGCGCGTCTATCTGCGCGGCGTCACCGCCTTCCGCGACCATCTCGCGATCCAGGAGCGGGTCGACGGGCTCGATCAGCTGCGCCTGCGCGGCTATGACGGCAGCGAGGAGCGCATCCCGTTCAACGAGGCGAGCTACACGGCCTCGTTCGGCAGCAATCCGGAATATGCGCCCGCCGCCTATCGGCTCGGCTACAGCTCGATGGTGACCCCAGCCACGGTCTACGATTACCACCCGGCCGAGAACCGGCTCGAGACGCTCAAGGTCCAGGAGATACCGTCGGGCTACGATCCGTCGCTCTACGCGACCGAGCGGCTGATGCTGCCGACCCGCGACGGCAAGCGCGTGCCGGTTTCGGTGGTCTACAAAAAGGGCTTCGCGAAGAACGGCCGAGGCAAGCTGTTCCTCTACGCTTATGGCGCCTACGGCTATGCCGTTGCGCCGGGCTTCTCGACGGTCCGGATAAGCCTGCTCGACCGCGGCTTCGCCTATGCGATCGCCCATATCCGCGGCGGCGACGACCTCGGTTACCAATGGTTCCTTGACGGCAAGCTCGCCAGGCGCACCAACACCTTCAACGATTTCGTCGACGCCGCGAAAGGGCTGATCGCCGCAGGCTTCACCAGCGCCGGCAACATCGCCATCCAGGGCGGCTCGGCGGGCGGCGAGCTGATGGGCGCGGTCGTCAACTCCGATCCGGAGCTGTGGGGGGCGGTCGTCGCCGACGTGCCGTTCGTCGACGTGCTCAACACCATGCAGGACGAGAGCCTGCCGCTCACGCCTGGCGAATGGCCCGAATGGGGAAACCCGATCACCGACAAGGCGGCTTTCGAATATATTCGCAGCTACAGCCCCTACGACCAGGTGAAGCCGCAAGCCTATCCCCCGATGCTGATCACCGGCGGCCTCAACGATCCTCGCGTCACTTATTGGGAGCCGGCGAAATGGGCGGCCAAGCTGCGCGACGTGAAGACCGACGACAATTTGCTGCTGCTCAAGATCAACATGGGCGCCGGCCATGGCGGCAAATCGGGCCGCTGGGAGCATCTGCGCGAGATAGCGGAAGCCTACGCCTTCGTGCTGACGCAGATGGACCGCACCCGTCATTCC
>DASZDE010000024.1:0-13954 GCA_035942355.1 Allosphingosinicella sp.
GGCGGCCGGGCCGTCGATTTCTTCGAAGTGAGAATGGTGGAGCCGAGGGGGATCGAACCCCTGACCTCTACACTGCCAGTGTAGCGCTCTCCCAGCTGAGCTACGGCCCCATTATCCCGGGAACGCCGCCATTAAGGCAGCCGTAAGCCGCCCGCAAGCGAGTTTAGAACATGCGAGCCTAGACCGGTTGTTCCTGATCCCCGGGTTCATCAACCAGTGTTCTCATAGGTGTCCGAAAGTCGGGGCCGATTCTTGCGCCAGGCTGGACCCCGGCTTGCGCCGGGGAACAAGCAGGCCCTTGCCCATCAACTGCCGCTGCGGCGGCGGCCTAGATTTCTTCGTCCTCGTCGCCGGCGCCGGGGACGCCGATATCCTCGTCGCCGCCGAGATCGACCTCGTCGTCCGGATTCTCCTCGGCATCCTCGTCGACGTCGAGCTCGAGGTCATCGGCCGCCAGGTCCGCATCCTCCTTCTCGGGCACTTCGACCTGCTTCTTGGGCTCGTCGAAGGGCAGCGGCTGCTTCGACTTCAGCACCGGCTCCGGATCCCACGCGACGCCGCATTCGATGCAGGTCACCGGATCCTCCTTGCCCAGGTCGTAAAAGCGGGTGCCGCACTTGGGACAGGTGCGCTTGGTACCCCATTCAGCTTTCACCATCGGTGAAGTGTCTCCGGTCAACAAATCGAGGAAAGCGCCCGTGCCGGGCGGCATGTCGCGGCGCGCCTTGCCACATGGGTGGGCCGCTGTCAAAAGCCAAGCCCATGACGCGACGCGACCCGGGCGCCCTGGCTCAGCCGACGCCGTTCGGGCCGGCCGGGCCGCTCCGCGGCACCGCCGCAATCCCCGGCGACAAGTCGATCACGCACCGCGCGTTGATGCTCGCCGCCATGGCCCGCGGCCGCAGCCGGATCGAAGGGGCTGCCGACGGCAGCGACCTCCATTCGACCGCGGTAGCGCTCGAGGCAATGGGGGTGGGGATCGCGCGCGACGGCCACGCCTGGACGGTGGAAGGGGTCGGCACCGGCTGCCTGCTCCAGCCCGCCCGTGCGCTCGACATGGGCAATTCGGGAACCTCGGCGCGGCTGCTGATGGGCCTAGTTGCGAGCCACCGGATCACCGCCGCCTTCACCGGCGACGCCTCGCTGTGCCGCCGGCCGATGGACCGGGTGATCGCGCCGCTGCGGCGGATCGGCGCCGAGGTGACCGCCAGCCCCGGCGGCAGGCTGCCGCTGATGGTGCGCGGCCTGTGCCCGGCGGTGCCGCGCAGCACCCGCCTCACCATCGCCTCGGCGCAGGTCAAATCGGCTTTGCTGCTGGCCGGGCTCAACATTCCCGGCCTCACCGAGATCGTCGAGCCGGTGGCCACGCGCGACCACACCGAGCGCCTGCTCGCCCTGTTCCGAGCCGAGATCGAGCTTGACGAACAGGCAGGCGAGCGCCGCATCGCGCTGCGCGGCGAAGCCGAGCTCCGGCCGCAGCAAGTGTCGGTGCCGGGCGATCCTTCGGCCGCCGCCTTCCTGATCGTTGCGGCGCTGATCGTGCCCGGATCGGAGGTGCGGATCGAAGGCGTCGGCGTGAACCCGATGCGGACCGGATTGTTCGACACGCTGCGGGACATGGGCGCCGAGCTCGTCGTCTCGAACCGGCGCGAGCAGAGCGGGGAGCCGGTCGCGGACGTCGTCGCGCGCAGCTCGGCGCTGCGCGGGATCGAGGTGCCGCCGGCGGCGATCCCGGCGATGATCGACGAGTTCCCGATCTTCTTCGTCGCCGCCGCCTTCGCGGAGGGGGAGAGCCGCACGAGCGGCCTGGCCGAACTCAGGATCAAGGAATCGGACCGGATCGCGGCCATGGCCGAGGGACTGCGGGCGATCGGCGCCGAGGTCGGCGAAAGCGACGACGGCCTCGTGATCGGCGGCAGCGGCGGCGCGGCTCTGGCCGGCGGCGCGGCGATCGCTTCCGAGCTCGATCACCGCATCGCGATGAGCTTCGCCGTCGCTGGCCTCCACTGCCGCCAGCCGCTACTTATCGACGACATGGCCCCGGTCGAGACCAGCTTTCCCGCCTTCGAGGCGACGCTCGCCGGGCTGCTCGGCCACGGGCGGGGGCGGTGAGCGGGCCGCTCGACCGGCGGTCGGTGCTCGGGATGGTGGCCGGAGCGGCGCTGCTGCCCGGCTGCGCCAGCCCCCGCCGCGCTCCCCGCCCCGCCGCTGGGCTGCGGCCGCCCGACCGCGAGCTTATGGTGCCGGTCGAGGGCGGCCGCGTCTACCTGCGGGTCAATGGTGACCTCGCCGGGCCGCGCCCGCCCATCCTGTTCGTCCATGGCGGGCCCGGCAGCGGCCACAGCAACTATCTGCCCGCGCTTGCCCTTGCCGACACCCGCGCCGTCATTCTCTACGACCAGCTCGACGCCGGCCGATCCGACGCTCCGGGCGATCCGCGCCACTGGCGGGTGGCGAGGTTCGTCGACGAGATCGACCATATCCGCCGCGCGCTGGCGCTCGAGCGGCTCCACGTCCATGGCGGCAGCTGGGGCGGCACGATCGCGCTCGAATATGCGGCGCGGCGGCCGGCGGGGCTCGCCAGCACGATCCTGCAGAGCCCGCTCATCTCGACCCGGCGCTGGCTTGCCGACGCGGCGATCCTGCGGCGCAGCCTGCCGCCCGAGGTGCAGGCGACGCTCGACCGCTGCGAGCGGCCGGCGCCGCCGCCCGAGCCGGTCTGCGCTGCCGCCACCGAGGAGTTCAACCGCCGCTTCCTGATGCGCGAGCCGCGCCCGCCGGCGATCGCCGCCTACCGGGCCGCCCTCCCAATCCCGTTCAACAGCAGGATCTACGAGGCAATGTGGGGCAAGACCGAGTTCGTCAGCACCGGCACGCTCAAGGATTATGACGGCGAGCCTTTGCTCGCGCGGCTCGACGGCCGGCGCACCTTGTTCATGACCGGCGAGCATGACGAGGCGCGCCCCGCCACCGTCGCCGCTTTCGCGCGCCGCGTGCCCGGCGCCGAGTTCGTGGTGATCGCGGGCGCCGGTCACGCCATCGCCATCGACCGGCCGCGGCTTTTCCTGGCGGTGCTCGACCGCTGGCTCAAGAGGCACGACGGCCCATGATCGTCGCCGTCGACGGGCCCGCCGCGAGCGGCAAGGGGACGATCGCGCGCGCGCTCGCCCGCCACTACCGGCTGCCGCACATGGACACCGGCCTCCTTTACCGCGCGGTCGGGCTCAACCTGCTGCGCTGGGGCGGCGATCCGGACAGCGAGTTCGCGGCGGTACGCGCGTGCGACTTCTCGCAGACCGACTTCGCCGACCCCGAATTGAAGAGCGAGGCGGCGGGCGGCGTCGCCTCGCGCATCTCGGCCTATCCTCTGGTGCGCGCCGCCTTGGCCGAGCGGCAGCGCAGCTTCGCCGACCAGCCGGGCGGGGCGGTGCTCGACGGCCGCGATATCGGCACCGTGATCGCGCCGCACGCGGACGCCAAATTGTTCGTCACCGCCTCGCCCGAAGTTCGGGCGCGCCGCCGCTGCGAGGAGCTGCAAAGGCTCGGCATCGCCGCCCATTATGACGACGTGCTGATCGACCTGCGCGCCCGCGACGCGCGCGACGCGGCGCGCGCGGCGGCGCCGCTGCGCGCGGCCGCGGATGCCGTCCTGATCGACACCAGCGCCATGACCATCGAAGCCGCGACCGAGGCCGCCATCGCCGCCGTCGATCGCCGCCGCGCCTAGGCCGCCGCCCCGGCCGAGACTCCGGATTTGCGCTTGGCTCCGCGGTGCGCTAAGGGCCCTGCTTCCAGCGCTACAGCATTGGAAATCCGCGGGAGGCGCGCCTTCGGGCCGCCGCTTGGACCGCTAAGCTTGAACCGGGAGGTTCGCCCAGGCGATCCGCCCAGCAACAGAGTGAGCGAGACATGGCAAAGAAGATTACCGGCTATATCAAGCTGCAGGTGCCGGCCGGCGCCGCCAACCCGTCGCCGCCGATCGGCCCGGCCCTCGGCCAGCGCGGCGTCAACATCATGGAATTCTGCAAGGCGTTCAACGCGGCCACCGGCGATGTCGAGAAGGGCATGCCGATCCCGACCGTGATCACGGTGTTCGCGGACCGCAGCTTCGCGTTCGAGACCAAGACCCCGCCGGCCAGCTTCCTGATCAAGAAGGCGGCCCGGATCAAGGCGGGCTCGAAGGAGCCCGGCAAGGCCTCGGCCGGGCGGATCAAGCGCTCGGACCTGCGCGCCATCGCCGAGACCAAGATGAAGGATCTGAACGCCAACGACCTCGACGCGGCGACCCGGATCATCGAGGGCAGCGCGGTCTCGATGGGCCTCGAAGTGGTGGAGGGCTGACCATGGCCAGGCTTTCGAAGAAGCAGAAGGCGCAGCTCGGCAGCGTCGACCGCGAGCGGCATTACGGCGTCGACGAGGCGCTGGCGCTGGTCAAGTCCAACGCGACCGCCAAGTTCGACGAGACGATCGAGGTCGCGCTCAACCTCGGCGTCGACCCGCGCCACGCCGACCAGATGGTGCGCGGCGTCGTCACCCTGCCGGCCGGCACCGGCAAGGAGGTCCGGGTCGCGGTGTTCGCGCGCGGCGGCAAGGCCGACGAGGCGCGCGAGGCGGGCGCGGACGTGGTCGGCGCCGAGGATCTGATGGAGACGATCCAGGGCGGCACGATCGACTTCGACCGGGTGATCGCGACGCCCGACATGATGGGGATCGTCGGCCGGCTCGGCAAATTGCTCGGCCCCAAGGGGCTGATGCCGAACCCCAAGCTCGGCACGGTCACTCCGAACGTCACCGAGGCGGTCAAGGCGGCCAAGGGCGGCCAGGTCGAGTTCCGGGTCGAGAAGGCCGGCATCATCCATTCGGGGATCGGCAAGGCGAGCTTCTCGAACGAGGACCTGCGGCGCAATTTCGACGCGTTCGTGGGCGCGATCGTCGGCGCCAGGCCGACCGGCGCCAAGGGCAAATATGTCCGCAAGGTGGCGTTGAGCTCGTCGATGGGCCCCGGCGTCAAGGTCGACGTCGCCGAAGTGGCTTCGGCTTAAGTCGACTCAACCTCGCGGCAAATTGAACGAAAGAGGACCGGGGCGAAAGCTCCGGCCTTTTTTGAAATGCCAGCACATCCGCGTTGGTCGGTCACTCCGTTTTGGATGCACCTTTACTTGAATCGAATTGCAGATTGAACGAAATTACAACGCTGTTGCGCTGGTGGCGACTCAGCGGTCCCATGAGCCGCTCCGTTGGAGGCAGAAGCAGCTGCCAGATGTAGATCGCGTCACGCGTCATCTGGTACATGTAGTATTGTTGCTTCCCGCTAGTTCCTCGAACGGAGGTATCTATGGACAACAAGCAGTTTGCAGAGCTCGTGAAAAGAGCCGAAAAGGACCCGCAGTTCCTGCATAATTTGCTATTCAAGCCGGAAACCTTGGCAGACGAGTTAAGGCAGACCATTGGCCGTCGCGCGCTGGGTGCCTTGGTCTCAAAGCAGCCAGCCGAGGTCGTCGCGATCACCCTTGGGGTTGATTCGTGGTGCGGCAATACCTGCACCTCGAGCTGCGACAATACGTGCGGCCAAAGCTGCGGCTTCACCACCAATTTCGCCGACAGGGGCGTCGAGGCCGTCAATCCGTTCTTCGGCCGGCTTCAGGGCAGGCTGGAATGGTGCGGCAATACCTGCACGTCGAGTTGCGACAATACGTGCGGCCAAAGCTGCGGCTTCACGACCAACTTCACCGAGCGGTTCGGCCAGCATCTGCAATATTTCCGCTGATCCCGTTCAATCGCAGCTGTCAGCGTAGCCTGTCCCAGCAGGCCGATAACAAGAGCGAGATACAGCCATGCGGAATGAAGCCTTCGCCAGGCTCGTAAGGATGCTCGCCGAGGATCCGGCCTTGTTCCACGAGTTGATGTCGGCTGGCACCCGGGGCGCCGAACGGGTCGCCAAGCTGGTTCCGGAGATTCTCGCCGCGCGCTCGCCGCCCGGCGACCGGCGCAGGCGCATCGCGCTGGCGCTCGCCCAAACGATGCAAGTCGATGTCGGACGCGGCGAGGGAGCGCCCCTCGGGCCCTGCGTCGATTCCTGCGAGGCGAGCCGCCTAGCCGAAGGACCGGTGCGGCCCGGCCAGGCTGCGGTCGACATCGGCGCCCTCCTGCTCTCCGCGTGCGGCGGCGATGTCACCTGCTGCTGCACCTCGGGCACCTGCGGCGGCCCCACGTGCGGCGGCTCCACCTGCGACGTCACCTGCTCTGGTGAAAGTTGCGGCTCCACTTGCGGCGACAGCTGCGGGATGACCAGCAATCTGGAGTTCGACGCAGCCTTGGAGCGGCAGCTGGAGTCCGCCGACCAGGGCATGCGAGTCCTTAATGCACGCCACGTCATCAACGACTTTAACTGCAAGCCGGACTTGTCTTGTTACAATACTTGCGTGCGCTCCTGTCGAAGCACTGAGTTGGACAAACTTCAAGAGGCGATGCGGGCTACTGCCGACACCGCCGAATTCGTGCCGCAGGCATGGCGCTGGCGCTGAACGCCGCCCCGCAATTCTCGGAGGCCGAAAACACCGGGTCGATGCTTGCTAGACTGGGTCTGGCGGCCGAGTGGCGCCGGCCCTGGGCTAGCGTCGGTTTCTCCGATCGGCGGCAAGGGTGGAAGCTCCACCTCTCGTGCAGCCCGTTGAGACTGCGCGAACTCGCGCAGCATCTCGCCGAGGCCCATCGCGACGAGCCGTTCGCGTTCAAGACTGTCGAATCCGTCGATACGGCGATGCTCCTTAATGAAGGCGCTCTCGGCGCCACCCAGGTCGGCAAATGCGCGACGCTTTATCCAAAGGACGATGCCCAGTTCGTGCGCTTGGCGGATCGGTTCGCCCGGCTGGGCGATCTCGGCGGCCCGGTCGTGCCCTCCGATGTTCGCATCGGCGCGGCAGCCTATGCCCGTTATGGCGGGTTCAACCCGATCGTCCGCCGAGACGTGCTCGGACAGATGCGGCGCTTCATCGACGGCCCCGACGGGACGCTGGTAGACGACCACTACGACCGAAAGACCACGATCGCGAGGTTCGTCCGCGAGTTCGGGGGCACTCCAGTCGCCCGTCTGGCCCGGGCTGAACCGCCGCCTGCGGCCGGCGTTATCGGCGGCCGGTACCTTGTCGTCGGCACGCTGCGCGAATCGCCCAAGGGCGATTTGCTGCAGGCGTTCGACATTACTGAGCCGATGACGCCCCGGGCACTCATCCTCAAGCAGGGCCGGGCGGGCTTGCTGGCCGACCGCTCGGGCCACGACATGCGCGAGCGCCTTCTCCACCAGCGCAAAATGCACGCGCTGGTCGAACCCTTGGGCCTAGCGCCGCACTGCCACCCCTGTTTCACTCACGACGAAGATATCTTCCTGCCCGTAGAATTCCAGTTGAATGACAATCTAGAGGCGGCGGTGCAGCAATGGCTGAAAGGCCGGACGATAGACGCGCTTCCGCCCCGTCGCCGCTCCGCCATGCTGCGTCTGCTGGCGCGGATCTCGGACCTGCTGGCCGGCCTCCATCGTCTTGGCATCGTCCACCGCGACGTGTCTCCGTCTAATATCCTTCTCGACGCCGCCGGCAAGCCGCTGCTGTCCGATCTCGAACTCGCCTGGTCGGCGACCGAGGACGGACCCGTTTACGGCAAGGGCACGCCGGGTTTCATGGCTCCCGAACAGGAAGCCGGTGCGAGGCCTGACGCAGCGATGGATGTCCATGGCTTCGCCGCGCTGTGCCTCTACGTTCTGACTGGTCTCGATCCCCGCCGCTTGCCTCGCCCGGAACGTTCCGACGAATGGCGATCGCTGCATTCCCTCTGCGCCACAGTTGGCGACGCGCTTTGGGGATTGTTGCGAACCTCCCTCGACGCGGATCCCGCCAAGCGGCCGAAGTTGCGGATTCTCAAAGCCGCGCTCGACGCCGCCGCTCGCACTGGACCGTCCCCGGTTCCGGTGCCGGCCGCTCCTCCCGCCGATGGCCGGGACCTGCTCGCCAAAGGCGTGGCGACGCTGGCCAGCCCCGCTTTGCTGGTGCCCGGGACCAAACTCTGGCTGTCGGCGGCGCTCGACCAAGTCCCCGGCGGCGGCCATGTAGAGCTGCGTCGAAGCCTCAACCGCGGGGTCGCCGGCCCGCTTTATTTCTGTGCCCGCTACGCGCGTCATTTTCCGCTCGACAAGGACGTCCGGCTCGTGTGCCGCCATGCGGGAGCGTGGCTGGCCACCGACCGCTCCGCCCCTGATTTTGCCATGCCCGGATTGCATTTTGGCGAAGCCGGAGTGCTGGTCTCGCTTTATGCGGCGCGCGCCGAAGGGCTCGTCGACTTCGAGGACGGCGAAGTCGCCCATCTCTGGGCGCTGCTCGACCCGGAACCGGAATGGCTCGACATCACTCACGGAGCGGCGGGTATGATGCTCGCGGTGAACGCCCTTTGCTCGGTGGGCGCCTTCAGTGAGGGTGAAAGATTCGATCCGGACGCACGGATCGCGGCGCTTGCCGAACGCCTTTGCGCGGCACAGGAGAGCGACGGCCGCTGGATCACGCCGGAAGGCGTGCCGGGCATGTCGGGCGAGGTGCTTACCGGCTTTGCCCACGGCGTAGCCGGCGTTGCCTACGTTCTCGGCCATTTCGGTCGCCGCCAGCAAAACAGCAGGTGGATCGACGCGGCAGCGCGAGCCGGCGACTGGTTGCTTTCGTCGGCGGTGGAGGGTGCTGGCGGAAGTCTGCAGTGGCGATATGGAGACCACCATCCGGACCCTTGGATCTGGTGGTGTCATGGCGCGCCAGGAATTGCGCGGCTGTTTGCGGAACTGGCGCAAGCGACCGGTGAGTTGCGTTATCGCAGTGCCGTCCCGCGATGTTTTGGCGGGGTACCACGGCATTTCAATGTGGCCAACCTGTCGCTCTGCCATGGCATTGCGGGGCTCGGGCAGCTAATGCTTGATCTAGCTGATAAGCCCGGCTGCAAGGTGCTTGAAGCCAAGGCCGATGACATCGCGCGGATTATCAGGGCGCGCCATTGTCGTGGCCAAACTGACGTTTACTGGATCGTCGAGGACGCTACTTGCGTCGGCGCCGATCTGATGGTGGGCTTGACCGGCGTGCTCCACTTTCTACTCCGGGTCGAGACCGGCGATCCGACCCTCACGTTTCCCGGATTGCCGCCTATCGCTTCACCTTCGTGCTCGGCCGCGACGGCGCGGCGGCGCAACCCGCGATCGCCTGCGCCTCCTAGGCGCCGGCGCGCGGCCGCATCAGCGGCGGGCCATGCCAGCATCCTCCCACGTCCCAGCTAGCAAACATGGGCAGCGGCGTCATCCGCGGGTGGCATAGGCCAGGCGCTCGGCGTCCATGGCGGCGCGCCAGCGGGCGCGGAGCATCGCCGGCCGCTCCGGGAAGCACTCGCCGAGCGGCTCGGCCGAGTCCATCCGTTCGGTGCGGAAATAGCGGAAGCCGCCGCGCAGCTCGCACCAGGCGGCGAGGATGCGGCCGGAATCGCGATAGCCGAGCAGCACCGGCCACACCACCCGCTCGCTGCGCCGGCCTTGAGCATCGCGATAGCCCAGCGCGACCTTATGGCCGGAGCGGATGGCGCCGCGCAGGGCGGCGGAGCTGGCCCGCTCGGGCGGCGCGTCCGGCAGCGGAGCGACGCTCGCGGCGGGCTCGAGGATGTGCGGGCGGAGCCGTTCGGGCAGGATGGTCTCGAGCTTGGCGATCAGGTCGCGGGCCGCCCGGGCCAGCTCCGGCTCGCCGCGGCTCGCCACCCACCAGGCGCCGAGCACGGCCGCGTCGATCTCGTCGGGCGTCAGCATCAGCGGCGGCATGTCGAAGCCGCGCTCGAGCACATAGCCGATGCCGGCCTCGCCGGTGATCGGCACGCGCCGGCCGATCAACGCGGCCATGTCGCGATAGATGGTCCGGGTGGAGGTCTCGAGCTCCTCCGCGATCGCCCGAGCGGGCATCGGGCGGCGCGAGCGGCGCAGGATCTGGACGATCTCGAACAGGCGGTCGGCGCGGCGCATGGAGGCTCCCGAAACATGCTGACATGATGCTGTCAGCAGCGTTCCCGCACATAGCAGCCGAAGAGGAGCAAGGACATGCGATATCGCTTGGTTTCCGCCACCCTCGCCGCCCTGGCGCTGGCCGCAGGGACCGCCCTCCCCGCCCGCGCCCAGCCGGCCGGTATCGAGCGGTTCGGGCTGTATGTGGTTGCCGAGGACCTCGACCGGGCCAGTCTGTTCTACGAGCGGCTGTTCGCCAGCAAGCCGCAGGTCAGGACCGCCGCGCTGGTCGGGTTCGACGTCGCCGGCGGCCTCTATGCGATCGTGTCGCGGCAGGCTTATGCCCCGGCCGCGATTCGGGGCGGCAACGTCGTGCCCTATATCAAGGTGCGCGACATTTTCGCGGAGTTCGAGCGGGTCAAGCGCCTCGCCCCGGCCAGCCTCCAGAGCGGCAGGGTGGTCGACGAAGGCGCGTTCAAATTCTTCCGGTTCGCCGACCCAGACGGCAACGTCATCGAGTTCTTCTCGATCGAGCCGCCCGCCTGACCTCGCGACGCCGGAGCCGGGGGAGCGGCGATGCCCTTGACCGCCCCCGGCAATCTGCTATGCGCGCCGGCTGATCGGCCGGCCTCGGCCGCCGGTCGCCGTCCGAGACAGCTGGCGGGGGCTTGGGCCCCCTCAATCTCCAGCCTAGACGGGGAAAAGTTTTGCCGGCCGTTCGGGTGCGATCCGGGGTCGGGTCCGCCGACGCCCATCGGGCGTAGCGCTTTCCCCCTTCGGACGTGAATCGCGCGGGCTCTTGCCGCGCGTGAACCTGCACGGCGGATGTTCCGCCGTGCGCAGTGAAGGAAGAGCCATGGATCGGGCCCAGAAAGCCGAAGCCGTCGCGGCGCTCAAGCAGACGTTCACCGAGGCGAGCGCGGTGGTGATCACCCGCAACCTCGGCCTCTCCGTGGCCCAGTCCACCGACCTCAGGAACCGGATGCGCGAAGCCGGCGCCCGCTACAAGGTCGCCAAGAACACGCTCGCGTTGATCGCGGTCGAGGGCACCGCCTACGCCCCGATCAGCGACATGCTGACCGGGCCGACCGCCCTCGCCACCTCGGCCGATCCGGTCGCCGCCGCCAAGGTCGCGGTCGATTTCGCCAAGACCACCGACCGGTTCGAGGTGGTCGGCGGGGCGATGGGCGACACCTTGCTCGACGTCGCCGGAGTGCGGGCGCTCGCCGAGCTGCCGTCGCTCGACGAGCTGCGCGCCAGGATCATCGGCCTGGTCCAGGCGCCCGCGACCAAGATCGCGCGGGTGCTGAACGAGCCGGGCGCCCAGCTCGCCCGCATTTTCGCCGCCTATGCGGCCAAGGAAGACGCCTAGTTGGGGACAGTTACCTGTCGCGCAGGCGCAGGCAGAATATCGAACGATGGCGGGACAGGTAACTGTCCCCCCTGATCAACCGAAACGGAGACTAAAATGGCAGACATCAATACCCTCGTCGACCAGCTCAGCGAGCTGACCGTGCTCGAAGCCGCCGACCTCGCCAAGGCGCTCGAGGAGAAATGGGGCGTCTCGGCCGCGGCCGCCGTCGCCGCCGCTCCCGCCGCCGGCGGCCCGGCCGCTCCGGCTGCCGAGGAGCAGACCGAGTTCGACGTCATCCTGGTCAATGACGGCGGCAAGAAGATCAACGTGATCAAGGAAGTGCGCGCGATCACCCAGCTCGGCCTCGGCGAGGCCAAGGCGCTGGTCGAGGGCGCGCCCAAGGCGGTCAAGGAAGCCGTCTCCAAGGCCGAGGCCGAGGAGCTCCGCAAGCGGCTCGAGGAAGCCGGCGCGACCGTCGAGCTGAAGTGACCCGCGCGCGCCGCGAGGCGCGTGCGGAGTCATCCCGGACCCGATCCGGACCCCGGCGGGATGGCTGAGCCCTTGCGCGCTGGGATTCCGGCCTTCGCCGGAATGACGTTGGCGGGCGGTTCCCGGGCGGAGCCGCCCTTTGCCGTGCCCGCGCCACCGCCTGCATCCTCTTGGCCGCGGCGGCGTTCGGGGTGAATGGGCGCAGTGATCGGCACGGCGGGGTGGAGCATTCCGGCCCGCGACGCGGCGCAATTCCCGAGCGAGGGCTCGGCGCTCGAACGCTATGCGGCGCGCTTCGCCGGCGTCGAGATCAACTCGTCCTTCCACCGGCCGCACCGCCCGTCGACCTGGGCGCGCTGGGCCGGGAGCGTGCCGCCCTCGTTCCGCTTCGCCGTCAAGATGCCCAAGGCGATCACCCACCAGCGCAAGCTGGCCGACTGCGCCGATCCGGCCGCCCGCTTCCTCGAGGAGGTCGCCGCGCTTGGCGACAAGCTCGCGCTGCTGCTCGTGCAGCTGCCGCCCAGCCTCGCCTTCGACGCAGCGCTCGTCGCCGGCTTCTTCGAACCTCTCGCCGCCCCCGGCTGGACTCGCATCGTGTGCGAGCCGCGCCATCCGAGCTGGTTCGAGGCCGGGGCCGACGCCCTGCTCGGGCGGCTCGGCATCGCCCGCGCCGCCGCCGACCCCGTGGTCGCGCCGGCGGCCGTCCGCCCCGGCGGCTGGCGCGGCCTCGCTTACTGGCGCCTGCACGGCTCGCCGGCCCTATACCGCTCATCCTATGACGGCGCCCGCCTCGACGACTATGCCCGGCTGATCGCCACCGAGCTGGCGGACGGCCGCGAGGCCTGGTGCATGTTCGACAACACCGCCGCATCGGCGGCGACCGGCGACGCGCTGGCGCTGATGGCGAGGCTGTGACGGAGCCGGCCCCATCCGCTTTGGGCGCCGCGCCGAGGGCGCTGGCCTGGCTGGTCCACGCTTTCACGGCGGGCGGCGCGGTGCTGGCCCTGCTGGCGCTGACCGCGATCGAGCGCGGGGATTTCCGGCTCGCCTTGCTGTGGCTGCTGGCGGCGCTGGCGGTCGACGGAGTGGACGGCTCGCTGGCGCGGCTGGCGCGGGTCAGGGAGCGGGCGCCGCGGATCGACGGCGACACGCTCGATCTCGTCGTCGACTACCTCACCTATGTGTTCGTGCCGGCGCTGCTGATCGTACGTGCCGGGCTGGTGCCGGCGCCGCTCGCCCTGCCGCTCGCGGCCCTGATCCTGGTGTCGTCGCTCTACTGCTTCGCGCGCACCGATCTGAAGACCGACGACCAATATTTCCGCGGCTTTCCCGCTTTGTGGAACCTGGTCGCCTTCTACCTGCTCGTCGCCCGCCCCGGGCCCGAAGCGGGCGCGGCCGCCGTCGTCCTGTTCGCCGCCCTCACCTTTGCCCCCGTCCATTTCGTCCATCCGTTCAGGGTCACCGACTATGGCCGCTGGCTGCCGGCGGTCGCGCTGGTCTGGGCGGCAGCGACCGCAGCCTTGCCGTGGCCGGGCTGGAGCGAGGGGGCGCGGGCGGCGTGGCTCGCCGCCTCGCTCACCGCCGCAGCCGCCCTGGTGGCTATGGGGCTCGTCCGGACGGTGCGGGGGCGGCGCTAAGTTGACGGCCCAAGGGAAAATCCGCGCAAGCTGACCTTCGGCCTCAGCGGGGCCTACAGTATGAAGTCGCCCGCCTCGAGCGGCGCCGTGCCGTCGATGCGGACGTAGAAGTCGGCGACCGCGTCGCCGTCGGTGTCGCCGGACACGTATCTGTTGCCCCGGATCACCTGGCTGCGCAGCTCGCCGGCGGAGCCGGAGAAGGCCGCTGCGCCGACGAAGGTGAAATCCTGGTCGCCGCCGTCATTGTCGTCCGCATCGATCCGGCTCACATTGATGCGGTCGCCCTGAGCGAAATCGCCGATCGTGTCGGCGCCGCCGCTTGTGGCGGCGGTGTCGCCATCGTCGAACAGGAACTGGTCGGCGCCGCCGCCGCCGGTCAGCAGATCCTTGCCGGCGCCGCCGGTCAGCCGGTCGTCGCCGTCGCCGCCGCGCAGCTCGTCGCGGCCGCCGAGGCCGAACAGGTGG
>DASZDE010000025.1:0-17131 GCA_035942355.1 Allosphingosinicella sp.
GGGGTGTTTCGTCCCTCTCCCTGCAGGGGAGAGGGACAGGCAGCCCGCGCAGCGGGATGCCAGGGTGAGGGCAGTGACGGCCCACCTCGACACCTTCGTCCGCGACCGCCTTCCCCCGCCGGAGGACCAGCCCGAATTCCTGTTCGATCTGCCCGAGCTTGGTTACCCGGACCGTCTCAACGCCGCCGTCGAACTGTTGCGGGGCGGGGAGCCCGACGCGCCCGCGGTGATCAACGATGCCGGCGCCTGGACCTATTCCGAACTGGACGACCTCTCCGACCGCATCGCGCGGCTGCTGGTCGAGGAGGAGGGGCTGGTGCCCGGCAATCGCGTGTTCCTGCGCGGCCCCAATGGCGCGATGCTGTTCGCCGCCTGGCTCGGCATCCTCAAGGCCGGCGGCATCGTCGTCGCCACCATGCCGATCCTCCGCCCCGCCGAGATCGCCACCATCCTCGAGCGCGCGCAGGTCAGCCACGCCATCGTCGACAGCCGCTTCATCGGCGACTTCCGCCAGGGCGCCGAGGCGGCCGGCACGGTCCGCTCGCTGCTCCGCTACGACGGCGACCATGGTGAGGGGGAGCTCGAAACCCGGCTCCGCTCCGTCACCTCCGGCTTCGCGCCCGCCGACACCCGACGTGACGACGTCGCCCTGATCGCCTTCACCTCGGGCACCACCGGCAAGCCCAAGGGCTGCGTCCATTATCATCGCGACGTGCTCGCCTGCGCCGACGCCTTCGCCCGCGGCATCCTCGGGCCTCGGCCGGGCGACCGCTGGGCCTGCTCGGCGCCGATCGCCTTCACCTTCGGGCTCGGCCAGCTGCTGATCTTCCCGTTGCGGACCGGCGGCGCGGCGGTGACGATCGAGCAGCCCAGCCCGGCCGCCCTCCTCGCCGCGGTCGAGCGCCACAAGGTCTCCATCCTCGCCACCGCGCCGACCGCCTACAAGGCGATGCTCGGCCAGCTGGAAGGCGTGGACATCTCCTCCCTCCGCACGTGCGTATCGGCGGGCGAGCACCTCCCCGCGGCCACCTGGCATGCGTGGAAGGCGGCGACCGGCATCGGCATCGTCGACGGCATCGGCGCGACCGAGATGATGCACATCTTCATCTCCGCGGCCGGCGCGGACATCCGCCCCGGCGCCACCGGCAAGGCGGTTCCCGGCTACCGCGCCTGCGTGCTCGGCGACGATGGCAGCCCGCTCGCCGCGCCCGCCACCGGCCGCCTCGCCGTCAAGGGGCCGACCGGTTGCCGCTATTTCGACGATGACCGCCAGAAGGCTTACGTCGTCGGCGGCTGGAACGTCACCGGCGACACCTATCGCGAGGACGAAGACGGCTATTTCTGGTACCTCGCCCGCTCCGACGACATGATCATCTCCTCGGGCTACAATATCGCCGCCCCGGAGGTCGAGAATGCCCTCTACTCCCACCCCGCGGTGCAGGAATGCGCGGTCGTCGGCATCCCGTGCGAGGAGCGGGGGCAGCGGGTGAAGGCCTTCGTGGTTCCGGCGCCCGGCCACATTGCCGGCGCCGCGCTGGCGGAACAGCTCCAGCACCACGTCAAGGCCAGCATCGCGCCCTACAAATATCCGCGCGAGGTGGAGTTCGTCGACACCCTCCCCAAGACCGCCACCGGCAAGCTGCAACGTTTCGCGCTGAAGGCGGTTTGATCCGGCAGGCACAACCGGGACAATTTGATGGCTGACGCAAAGCGACCCAATTCAACCGAAGCCGGCGAAGCGCTCGGCGGCCGTTCGGGCGGCGGCGATTCGGGCGGCGGGGCCTATCCCAACCCGCACACCGGCAAGAGGCCGAAGAATGACGGCTTCATGGGGCATGGCGGCCAGACCGAGATGCCCTATCACGGCACGGGCCAGCTCGGCGAAGACGAGGTCGAAGGCAACCCGAATTCGGCCGCAAAGAAAGCGCGGCCCGGCGCGGGCAGGGACTGATCCGCCCCAGGAGCGTTGCAGGGGCCGGCCGCCCCTAAGTCTCACTCCGCCGGCGGGGCGAGCGTCCCGGGAAACCGCCGGCCGAACGGATTGGGCTGGAAACCCCTGAGCCGCGGCGAGACCAGCGACCAGCGCACCGGCGCGGCAAGGGCGATGAAAGGGGCGGCGTCGCGGATCAGCTGGTCGGCGGCGGCGAGATGGAGCTGCCGTTGGTGGGCATTGGCGGCGGTGCGGGCCAGTGCGAGAAGCCCGTCCGCCGGCCCGCTGCAGACCCGGCTGACATCGCAGGTGAAGTGGCGGAGATACCAGCTGGCGAGGCCCACCGGCGCCACCGCATCGACGAGGCGCAGATCGGCGGGCTCGTCGGCCGCGACGCTGGCGGCGTCGACGCCGATGGCGCGCCAGTCGCGCCGCAGATGCGCGAACAGCAGCCGGTAGCCGGGGCCTTCCGGCACAGCGACTTCGAGCGTCGGCCGCTGGCCGCCGGCAAGCGCGCGGATCGTGCGCGCCGCCGCTTCGCGGCGCATCGGCTGCGGGCTTGCCGCCCATTCGGGCAGTGCCGGGTTCGGCAGCTCCTCGACGCCCGGCGGCACCAGCGACTCGCGCGCCTGAAGCCCCGGGACGCCGAGCGCCGCCACCAAAGCCGCCCGGTCCACCGCCATGCTGAGCGCGTTGCGGGCGGCCGGGTCGGCCCACAAGGCGTCCGATCCGGTAAAGGCAAGGCCGAGCATTCCCGCCACCGGGTCGAAGCGCAGCGCCGCGGCCGGGGGCTCGGCGGCGCGGGCGATCGCAAGGTCGCCGATCGTCCCTCCGGCGACGAGGTCGGCGCGGCCCGCGTCGAACCTCGCCACCGCCCGTGCCGCCGGTTCGCCGCGCAGCACGATCGGCGGACCGTGCGGATCTTCTTCCTCTTCTTCCTGCTCGGGGTCGTGCTCGGTCAGGAACAGGCTGCCGTCGCTCCGCGGCTCGATGCGGAATGGGCCCGTGCCGGCGCCGCGCCGCAGCAGCGCCATCTCAGGTTGGGCGAGCAATTGCAGGAAGTTCGGCCGCGGCGATTTGAGGCTGATCTCGAGCACGTCGTCGGTCATCGCCTCGATCTCGGCGATGGCGCCGAGCAGCGGCTTCAGCGGGTTGCGGCTGGCGCGGCTGGAAGCGGCCTTCAGCCGCTCGACCACCTGTTCGGCGGTGACCGGCCCGCCGGTCGACCAGCGGGTCCGCGCCAGCCGGAACGTGTAGCGCAGCCCGTCGTCCGAAACGATCCAGCTCTGCGCGAGCGCCGGCTCCACCTGACCCGAGCGGTCGAATCGGACCAGCCCTTGCGCGGCCGCTTCGAGCAGGAACGAGGAGGCGGCGTCGAGCGGCTTCAGATTGGGGTTCACCAATTGCGGCGGCGCGCCGATCGCGCTCACCGCGATCGGGCCGCTCTCGCTTTCGCCGCAGCCCGCGACCGCCAGCCAGGCGCCGCCGAGCAGTGCCAGCCGGCCGGAGGTTCGAATCGCCATCGGCGGGACCGATAACGCAGCCGCCGCCCGATTCTTAGCGCTAAATGTCGAGCGCCCGCCGCCGTCCTGAAGGGCTGCTCCGCTCGCCGCGTCATTTACCCCTCTTTCACCTCTCCGGGTGTAGCGGCTTGGGGATATGGAGACGTGAGGATGAGGTCGGACCAGGATCAGCCGGGTCATTACCGCGAACGCAGGGCGCAGCGCACCAAAGTGCTGTCCAAGACCCAGCTCCGCCACCAGAATTGGTACAGCGTCGAAGTCAAGCTCCGCGACATCTCGCAATGCGGCTTCATGGCCGAGTGCCACGATCCGGTGCAGATCGGCAGCTATGTCGCGCTGGACGTTCCCGGCATCGGCCCGGTCCGCGCCCAGGTCCGCTGGCAGATCGGCGGCCGGATGGGCGGCAAGTTCCTCGATCCGATCAGCCTCAACCGTTGCGACTGGAGCGCCGTGCAGGTCGATCAGCCGCTCCAGGCCGGCTGACGCCGCGCGCCCCCCGGGTTCCCGGCCTGGCGAACCCGTTCCGCCCCCAAGATCGACACCTCTCCTGGCGCGCTAGATCGGCTGCCCCGCTCCATTGGGGGCTCAGCCGCGGCCGCCTGCCGCCGCCGAGCTGGCGGCGGCTGGTGCGGACGGCGGGATTCGAACCCGCACTCCCTTACGGGAAGAAGATTTTAAGTCTCCAGCGTCTACCGGTTTCGCCACGTCCGCATGCGCCCGTGGTGAACGGGCCGCGCGGCGCCGGTCAAGCCGCTAATCGGCTCAGACGTTGAGGCGCTCGCGCATTTCCTTGCCCGGCTTGAAATAGGGCACGCGCTTCGCCGCCACGTCGACGGCATCGCCGGTGCGCGGGTTGCGGCCCTTGCGGGCGTCGCGGTCGCGGGTCGAGAAGGCGCCGAAGCCCCTGAGCTCGACGCGGCCGCCGCGCTGCAGCTGCTCGATGATCGAGTCGAAAAAGGCGGACACGACCCGCTCGATCTCCTTCATGGTGAGGTCGGGATGGTCGTCGCAGAGCTTCTGCACTAGTTCGGATCGTATCAAGGCCAGAGCCTCCCCACTCTTTGTTCCAGCTCAGGCTGAAACCGGACCCGCCGTCACCCCCTGCTTCGGCGTTGATCCAGATCAATCGCACCAAAAACATGGAAAGGCAATATTGCCAATGGGATCGTAGGCACGAAAAAGCCTCGTTTCAACCCGGCCCGCAGGAGGCGGTCCCGCTGACCGCGGCGAAGGGCGGGTGCCGCTACGGCGAGGCGCCCGCCTTCCCGGGTCAGGGGTTCTTTTGCTTGAGCGCTTCGCCGAGGATGTCGCCGAGGCTCGCGCCCGAGTCGCTGGAGCCGTATTGCGCGACCGCCTGCTTCTCCTCGGCGATCTGCATCGCCTTGACCGAGAAGTTCGGCTTCTTGGAACGGTCGAACCCGATCACCATCGCGTCGAACTTCTGGCCGACCTGGAACCGCTCCGGCCGTTGCTCGTCGCGGTCGCGGCCGAGATCGGTGCGCTTGATGAAGCCGGTGACGCCGTCGTCGCCGACCTGGACCTCGAGCCCGCCGTCGCGCACCTCGAGCACGGTCACCGTGACGACGTCGTTCTTGGCGACCCCTGAGGCCGCGCCGCCGCCGGCGCCCCGCGCGACCCCGCCGCGCTCCAATTGCTTGATGCCGAGGCTGATCCGCTCCTTCTCGACGTCGACGTCGAGCACCACCGCCTTGACCGTCTCGCCCTTGTGGTGGAGGTTCAAGGCCTCCTCGCCCGACACGCCCCACGCAATGTCGGACATGTGGACCATGCCGTCGACATCGCCGTCGAGCCCGACGAACAGCCCGAACTCGGTCGCGTTCTTGACCTCGCCCTCGACTTCGGTGCCGACCGGATGCGACGCGGCGAACGCCGCCCACGGATTGGCCTGGGCCTGCTTCAAGCCGAGCGAGATGCGGCGCTTGTCCTCGTCGACCTCGAGGATCGACACGTCGACCTCCTGCGAGGTCGAGACGATCTTGCCGGGATGGACGTTCTTCTTGGTCCAGCTCATCTCGGACACGTGGACCAGTCCCTCGATGCCCGGCTCCAATTCGACGAACGCGCCATATTCGGTGATGTTGGTGACCCGGCCGCGGAACACGCCATTGAGCGGATATTTGGCGGCCGCCCCCTCCCACGGATCCGATTCGAGCTGCTTCATGCCCAAGGAGATGCGCTGGGTGTCGCGGTTGATGCGGATGATCTGGACCTTCACCGTGTCGCCGATGTTGATCAGCTCGGACGGATGGTTGACGCGCTTGTAGGAAATGTCGGTGACGTGGAGCAGGCCGTCGATCCCGCCGAGGTCGACGAACGCGCCGTAATCGGTGATGTTCTTGACCACGCCCTCGACCACCTGGCCCTCGGCGAGCGACTGGATGAGGCCGGTGCGCTGCTCGGCCCGGGTCTCCTCGAGGATGGCGCGGCGCGACACGACGATGTTGCCGCGGCGGCGGTCCATCTTCAGGATCTGGAACGGCTGCGGAATGTCCATCAGCGGCTGGACGTCGCGGACCGGGCGGATGTCGACCTGGCTGCCGGGCAAAAAGGCGACGGCGCCGCCCAGATCGACGGTGAAGCCGCCCTTGACGCGGCCGAAGATCACGCCCTCGACCCGGGCGGTGTCGTTGAACTCCTTTTCGAGCTTGTCCCACGCGGCCTCGCGGCGGGCGCGGTCGCGGCTCAGCATCGCCTCGCCCTGGTGGTTTTCGACCCGGTCGACATAGACCTCGACCTCGTCGCCGACCTGGATCTCGGCCTTCTGGCCGGGCGAGGCGAACTCGCGCAGCGGCACCCGGCCCTCGGACTTGAGGCCGACGTCGATCACGGCGAGGTCGTTCTCGATCGCGGTGACGATGCCTTTGACGACGCGGCCTTCGAAGGACTCGTTCTCGCCGCCGAGCGATTCGTTGAGGAGGGCCGCGAAATCGTCGCGCGTCGGATGTGCCGATGTGGCCATGAATGGTCTTTCATTTGCCGGACCGCACCGCGGGTTGGAGGCGCGCGGGCCGGGCCAGAGTTGAACGCCGCGCCGGCCCCATGCCGGGTGCGGCGTCCCGCGGCCGATGGCGCGGACAGCCGGTCCAAGCAAAAAGGCGCGTCGAAAGGCGGTCTTCCCGCCCCTCGCGCGCTTGGCCTGATCCCGGCTTTCCGCGAGCGTCACCGCCCGCTGGACGGGCGGCGTATAGGGGAAGGGCTGAGGAGGGGCAAGCCACCCGTCCGCAAGTTAAATAGGGACAGTATACATTTTCCGCCGCTGCCGGGGCGGAATCTGGCGGCGGTATCCGGAAAATGTATACTGTCCCTATTTCCTATTTCGTCTTCCCTGTTCTGCGACCTCTGCTAGGCTCCCGCCCATGCCCCGGCTCGCCCGCCTCGTCGTCCCCGGCGTGCCGCACCATGTGACGCAGCGGGGCAACCGGCGGCAGCCGACCTTCTTCTCGGACGGCGATTACCGGCTCTACCTCAGGCTGCTGAGCCAGTCGTGCGCCAAAGCGGGGACGGCGGTCTGGGCCTGGTGCCCTGATGCCCAACCACGTCCATTTGATCCTGGTGCCGGCGCACGAGGACGGGCTGCGGGCGGCGCTCGGCGAGGCGCATCGGCGCTATACGAGGCACGTCAACGAGCGCGAGGGCTGACGCGGGCACCTGTGGCAGAGCCGGTTCGCCTCGTTCCCGATGGACGAGGAGTGGCTGATCGCCTGCGCCCGCTATGTCGAGCTCAACCCGGTGCGGGCCGGGCTGGCGCGGCGGCCGGAGGGGTGGCGCTGGTCGAGCGCGCGGGCGCATCTCGGGCTGGGCGGGGACGGGCTGACCGCGACCGCGCCGCTGCTCGACCGGGTGGCGGACTGGCGGACGCTGCTGGAGGGCGGGCTCGAGGAGAGCAGGCGGGCGGCGATCCGCGCGCGGGAAGGGACCGGGCACGCGCTCGGCAGCGAGGCTTTCCTCGGCCGGCTGGGGGAGGCGCTCGGCCGCGACGTGCGGCCGCGGCCGCGCGGCCGGCCGAAGCCCTAAACGGGGCGATAACGGGGACAGGATAACGGGGACAGTATACATTTTCCGTTGACGCCGGGCCGGCCTCGCAAAAGGGGGACAGTATACATTTTCCATCCACACCGGGCCGGATCTGGGGGTTGGCGCAGGGAAAATGTATACTATCCCTATTTTCTGCTATTTCTGACCCGCGCGGCGAGGCTGGCCGGGCTCGGCTTTTTCTGGCAGCCTGGCGGGATGGCGAGGACGATCCTGCTCTACGCGCTGGCGCTGGCGGCCGCGGTAGCGGCGCTCGAATGGCTCGAATACCGCCATGTCACCCGCGCCTTCTCGACCGAAATCTATGTCGCCCTGCTCGCCGCCGGCTTTGCCGGGCTCGGCCCGTGGGCGGGGCGGCGGCTGACGCCGCGGCCGGCGCCGGCCGCGTTCGAGCGCAACCGGGCGGCGATCCGCTCGCTCGGGCTCACGCCCCGCGAGTGCGAGATATTGGAGCTGCTCGCGTCGGGCCGGTCGAACAAGGAGATGGCGCGCGCGCTCGGCATCTCGCCCAACACGGTCAAGACCCATGTCGCCCGCCTCTACGGCAAGCTCGACGTGCAAAAGCGCATGCAGGCGGTCGCCAAGGCGCGCTGGCTGGCGCTGATCCCCTGATCCGGCCCCAGCCCGGACGGGCGACCGGCCGGAAATCACCCGTTCGGGCGATAGCCGGCGCCGCCGCCGGCCGCTATGGCCGAAGCTCGATGGGAGGCCACGGCCGGTGGTGCCGCCGCGCGCGAAAGGCTGACGCGAGGGGGGAAACGGGATGAAATATGCGCTGACCTACGGACTGCTGTCCGGGCTGGTGATCATCGCCACCATGCTGACCGGCCTGATCCTGGCCGAGCGGGGCAGCTTCTTCAGCTCGGCCTGGTTCGGCTATCTGGTCATGCTGGTCGCGCTGACCTTCATCTTCGTCGGCGTCAAGCGCTGGCGCGACGTCGAGCGCGGCGGCATCGTCCGGTTCGGCCCGGCCTTCGCGATGGGGCTGGCGATCGCGGCGGTGGCGGGGCTCGCTTATGTGGCGGTGTGGGAGGCTTATCTGGCGGTCACCGACTACCGGTTCATGGACGATTATGTCGCCGACATCGCGCGCGCCCGCCGCGCCGAGGGCGTGACCGGCGCCGCGCTCGCCCGCGAGCTGGCCGAGCTCGAGACGCTGCGCTCTAACTATCGCAACCCGCTGTTCCGGATGCCGATGACCTTCCTCGAAATCTTCCCGGTCGGCCTGCTCGTCGCCTTGGTTTCGGCCTTGCTGCTGCGCAACCCCAAGCTGCTGCCCGCGCGCTGAGCATGCGCGGGCCGGCATTCCCTACGCCGCCGCCTGCCTGATCCAGGCCGGGCTGCGGCGGTCGTAATCGTCCGCGAGCGTGGCCAGGGCGGCGCGCGCGTCGCCGGCGAAGGCGGGGCCGTGCATGAGGGCGAGCGTGCGCGGCGCCAGCCCGGCGAGCGCGCGGATGGTCGCGCCCATGTCCGGATTGAGCGAGGAATAGGCGAACAGGTCCTCGGCGGCGATCGCGGGCCCGACGATGTCGCCGCCGGTCAAGGCGGGGCCGTCGCCGAGCTGCGTGAACAGGTCGCCGCACATCAGGGTCCCCGTGGATTCCTCGTAGATCAGGCCGGCGTCCCAGCCGTGCGGCGTGTGGGGCGTGTCGATGTAGCGGACGCTCTTGCCGCCGCCCAGCGCGATCACCTCGCCGTTGCGGAGCTCGCGCGGCGGGCGGTCGGCCATGTCGTTCAGCGACACCGAGCAGCCGATATGGCCGTGCGCGATTTGCGCGTGCGGAGCGACGGCGAGCCATTCGTTCATGGCGCCGCATTCGTCAGCCTCGAAATGGCCGAAGCTGATCCAGCGCAGGCGTTCGGGCGGAAGCAGCCGGCTCACCGCCTCGTGCACCAGCGGGAACATCTTGCGGTGCCCGGTGTGGAACAGCAGCGGCTCGTCGCCGAGGATCAGGAACTGGTTGAAGGTGAAGCCGGCTGGCGGCTCGATGTCCGGAACGAAGGTCGACAAGCGGTAGATGCCGTCGGCGATTTCATTGATCCTGGTCTCCATGTTCGTCTCCTTGCTCCAGCGGCCGCGCCGGTGGACAGCGGCGGAATTTCATTGTACATAGCTGTGTATCGAAACGTTGAGCGAGCGTCAATATGGTTGCACAACATCGTGCAGTGAAAATGCGGTGAGCCGAGCCTATACCCAGAAAAGGCGCGCCGAGCAGAAGGCGGAGACGCGCCAGCGCATCGTCGAGGCGGCGGTGGACCTGCACGGCAGCGTCGGCCCGGCGCTGACCACCGTTAGCATGATCGCCGAGCGGGCGGGCGTTCAGCGGCACACTTTTTATGCTCATTTTCCGGACGAGCAGAGCCTCTTCATGGCCTGCTCGGGGCTGTCGCTCGAGCGCGATCCGCTGCCCGACCCCGAGCCGTGGCGGGCGCTCGAAGGCGCGGAGCGGCTGCGGGCGGGGCTGCTTGCGATTTACGGCTGGTACGAGCGCAATGCCGAGCTGCTCGCCTGCGTGCTGCGCGACGCCGAATATCATCCGCCGACCCGGCAGATCAGCGAGCTCAGGTTCCGGCCGGCGATGGCCGCCTATCGCGAGCTGCTCGGCGCCGGCCTCACCGCCGGGCAGCGCGCGCTGCTCGGGCTGGCGCTGAGCTTCCACAGCTGGCGGACGCTCGCGCTGCAAGAGGGGCTCGATTCGACCGCCGCCGTGAACGCGATGGTGCGGGCCATCGCCGGGAACGATTAGCTGGGACCGCGAACAGCCTGCTTCAGCGAGCCGCGCGCGCTGCCTCCTGGATCTCGTTGAGCCGAAGCAACAGCCGATGCCGCTCGTTCGGCGTGAGTTCGCCCTGCAATATCCGGAAGCGAAACTGGCCGGTGCTCAATTCCAGAACCCCCATCCGATTCGCGCCGGTGCCGCCGCTGACGATGTAGAGCGGGTAACCTGCTCGAAGCACTTTGAAGTCGTTCACCACGGGGACGAGATCGCTGCGTAAGCATCTGATCGCCCGGGTATTTTCGCGACTATATGCGAACTTGCCGGTCGCTCGCGTCTGCTCCAGCACCCTCAAATCCGGGTCGTCCACTGCCGCTATCGTGCCATCGGCCCCGTCGACCAGGGCCGCACAAGCCGTCTCCTCCACCGGCGGCAGTGGAGCGGCAGCCGAAGCCGTGGCTAAAGTTATCGCCGCGATCCAGGCAACACCCTCCATACTCGCTCCCGATTCCGCCTCCTGCCGTCGGCCGCTTAGCCTGGTCATGGCCGCGTCCCCCATTCCGAACGTTCGGCGCCCGGCACTTGCCCGAGCGTCTGCGACGGCCGATTGCGGGCATCAATGGCGGGCGCGAAGCTCATCCATGTAATCACCTATGGCGTCCACCACGGCTGCGGCACGTGCCCGCGTCGTGGCGGTTTCCCCGAGGCCCATATGTTCCGCTTCGATACCGACGAGGTAGTCGGCCACGCTCTCGCGCGATGCCCCGTTCCACAGCCTGCCTGCCGCTTGGAGAAGATAGCTGTCATATTCATCCGCAACGCTATCGTTGCCCTCCTCGAGAACGGGGCGGAGCCCGATCGGGTCCCAGCGATCCCAGCCCATTTCCCGAAGGCGCGACAGTTCGAATTTGGGGTGAGATATCATGCGTTGCAGTTAGCGCCGCGAAGCTCCGGTTTCCACCCGTTGCCGACATTCGCGAAGTGCCGCTTGGCCCCTGCGCGGCAATTTGTAGTTTACAAACCCGTTCCGATGGGAGCCAAGGAAATCGGGCGGCTCATCGAGCGGCTCGAAGCAAAGGCCGTCCGTGATGACGACGAAGCCGACCCAGGCTGACAGATTCCGCGAAGTCGCCCGCGCGCTCGAATGCGGCGACGACGACAGGCGGTTCGAGGAGCGGGTGCGGAAGCTGGTGAGGCACAAGCCGGTGGAGAAGCCGGAATGAACTGGAAAGCGGCCGGGTGCATTTCACTCATCGCGCTGGCCATTGTCGTGACGATGGCATTGATCAGCGTTGACTTCTCTCGGTAGCAAACCGGCCGCCGGCTAAGGGGGTTTGTAAGCCGCACAATCGCCGCCTACGGGTTCGGCCCATTGCGGGCATTCGATTGCCGGTACATGGTCCTGAAGATGGCTGAACCGAGCGGCTTCGACGCCTTGATGCATCGCCTATGCGCCGGCCTGGGCTTTTGCGGCGGCAGGGCCGGCGACGAGCCGGTGCATGTCACGGACTTCATACCCATGGAAGGAATGGTGACGGCAGACGAGTTCGTCGACCTGGTTTTCCTGGGGGACGGGATGGACCCGCAGGTCGACCGCGAGAGATGGGAGCCGATCAGGAGCCGGATCCGCGAAGCGTTCGTCGAACATATGGGTGCGGAGGCTGTCGAGGCGCCGCTGCTGCGGTGGAGCGACTGCTGACCGCGGTCCGCAGCAACGCCCGCTTTCCACCCTTTCCCGGACGTTGACGCGCGGCAGCGATCGTCGGAAGCTGGCGCATGACCGACGGACGCTGGTGGGTTGCTCTCGTAACGTTCGAGCGCCGCGACGAACAACAGGACATTCTTCCGGTGTGGGCGCAGGGCGCATGCGGCTGGATGGTGGCGCTCGCTCCCGATGAAGATACCGCCCGGGCTCTGCTTGTGAGGGACTTGGAGTATCACGGACTTCGCGTCGTGGAGATAGCCGAGGAGCAGGAGGTTTTCGGCGAGGACGAGATCGACGAGATGGACGATCACCTGGCCGCAAACTTCCGCGCCATCGAGCCGGGGAAGCGGACTGTCTGGGGCACCATCCACTGCTATAAGGGGGAAGGCGAGGCATGATCTCAACATTGGCTTTTCGGACGCTACGGGCACTCGACCCTGATAAGACGAGCCGCACATGCGCGCGGTGACACGCGATTTCGATTACGGCTCGCCCACCGTGCCTGAAGGGGCATTGTTCGTCGCGGCAGACGAACCGCTGTTGATCTTCCCCTGCGCTCGTGCGGCGGAGGCGCACTTGGAAGCTATCGACGTTGCAGACGGCGTCTACCCTGCTGCTTATGGACCGAATGGCGAGCATTACCGCATCCGCACCAGTGGGCAGCAAGTGGTTATCGAAAGGAGTGGGGAGCCCGACAGGCCTGACGAACTCAAAGCACTGCTTCTGCGGTATCTCCAAGCTGTGGCCAGAGCGCCTAGCGACATGGAGTCGCTTGCGGAGCTCTCCAATCAAGCGTGGCGGATCGAGCACGATCACTACGGCAATCGGTTCCGCTCACGAATGCCGTGGTGGGGCTGGATGAGCATCATGGCTGGGGTGGCCGCAATTCTCTACCTCTTGTTCCGCTGAGCACTGGGATGTCCGCTTCCGACCCATTGCGGACATCTACGCGGCGCGATCTACTGCAGCAGGCGGATCGGCTCGAGGGTATTGGCTCTATCGGCGCAGACGGAAATGATGCCCTTCGCGGGGTCGTTGATGCACCTATCGCGCAGCCTCGCGCGCAGGGTCACCTGAGTGGGAGCATTGTCCGCGGCGAATGCGTCGAACCAGCGGCTTGAGCCGACCGACAGAAGATATGGCCAATCCTTGCCCACTTCTTCGGCGGATGCGTAGAGGGGACAGGAGAGACGATGGCACTCCTCGATCCAGCCCTGAACTTCAATCTCCTGGCCGTCGAGCGCCCGCGCGTTTGCCACGACGTCCTTGACGCCCAAGGCGCGTTCGCCAGCGCCCGCGACGCAAGCGGAGGCGGCCAGAATTAGGGCTGGCAAAGCGCACATCATAAATTCGGGCTACTCCCTGAGCGTGGGCCCGGCAACGTCCGCTTGCCACCCATTCCCGGACATTCACTTCCCAGCTACACTCTCCCCTATGAGGTGGTTCCATCCCAATCGACCGCCGCTGCGGCGGATTTATCGTTCGGTTCGTGCACACCCATGAAGGCGCGTTGGGCTATCATGGCCCTGGTGCTGGCAGCAACCGCCGTCGCGGCGCAGGCGCGCGAGACGTCGAACCGAGAGACCTGCGCCTCGCTCGAAGCTTGCCTCGCCCAAATCCGCGACCCGCAGCGCCGGATCATGCACATTGACGAGACTATGGACGAGCGCATCCTCGCCTTCGGCCCTGCCGCGGTGGACGCGCTCGTGCCGATGCTGACCGATCCCGACCCGGAGCTGCGCAAGCGCGCGGGTTTTCTTCTCGCGGGGTTCCGCCGCGTCGATCCGCGGCACCTCCCCGCGCTCGTTCATGCCTGGCGGCATAGCGACATCGTAAACCGGCAGGGCCGCGGCAACGGCTGGCTGCCGCGGGCAATCGCCGCCACCGGCACCGAAGAGGCGCTGCGCCTCCTGTGGGCGGACTTCCTGCGCGACCCGGATCCAGGCACGAACTCACAGACTTTCTTCGCGCTCGCCAAGTTCGGCGCCGAGCGGATCCGCCCGCTCGTCCTGGACCGCTTCGACCATTGCCGCCGCGACCAGTCCGGCCAGGCCTGCAACGGGCTGATTTCGTTATTGCAGGAACTGGACCCGCCTGTCCCTGACTGGAGCGTCGCGGCGCTCGTCACTTTGGCCACCGGCGCCGCTTCCGACGATGCGCGGAGCGAGGCCGAGCGGGCCCTCGTCCGCCTCGTCCACCCCGCCGGGCTGGCAGGCTACCATCGCCGCCTCCAAGCCGCGGCCCGAAAGGCCCCCGGGTCCGATCCTGACATGGCATGGCACGCGACGACGCTGATCGAGGGCATTGCTTCCTACGGAACCGCGGCGCGCGCCTCAGCTCCGACGGTCGCCCGCTTCCTCGCTCCCACTTATGACGAGGATTTGCGCGCCGCCGCCGCGCTGGCGATCGGCAGGCTCGGAGACCCCTCTGTCGTTCCGTCGCTCGTGGGGCTGGGCGCCGCGCTCCTCGACGATTGGATGCTGGCCTACAATGCGGCGGAAAGCCTCGGCCGGCTGCGCGCCGGGGAGGCTCGACCCTTGCTCCGCATGCTGGCGGACAGCCACTGGCACCCGGCTGCACGCAACAACGCGAGGCGCGCGCTGAATGCGATTGCCGGCCGCCCCTTCTCGCGCGACCAACATGCGCGCGCGGACGACCCGCCGCGGCGCGCGGAAACCAACGAGGAAGGCGGAGAGCTCATTCACACAGGCGGTCTGCGCTTCGCCGGGGACGACGCCCCAGTCTGCCTACGCCCGCGACGGGCTCGACTGGTTCCGCGGGACCCGCCACGGAGCCTCGCCTGGCCCGAAAGCGGCGGCGAGGCGCTGCGCTTCTACTCGCTTTCCGATGTGCGTGCTCGCGCGGTCCGGAAGCGTCTCCCCGTCGATCAGGCGCGGAGTAGGATAATCGGCGTGGTGCCGCTGCGCGACGGGCTGCTCGTCGGCTTCAAGGGCGGCGAGTCCGGCGGTGGCGTTTACCATGTGCCTCGTCGAGGGTCGGTGCGGCCGCTCCTCAAGGAGCCGGTCGAGGCGATCTGGCGCATGGGCGGCCGCCTCTACGTTGCGACGGGGATTGCGCATGCCCTTGTCGACTACGGCCATGTCCATTCGATCGATACCGGGCTGCCGGCCGTGCTGCGTCGGGTGCGCTTGCCGGCGAGTCCGACCTCGTTTGCCGCCTCGGCGGAACGGGGGGTGATTGTCCACACGCGCGAGGGCTCTCTCGGCATCCTGGAAACCGGGATCCTGGTGGACCCGGCCACCTTGGCGGGATGCGGCCGCGACTGAGCGGGGGCGGGCCCATCGAGGCCGCTCGGTGCACTTCGGGAGCGATGGTGCGGTGAGCCAAAGGGGGGCTTGCGGCGGCGGGAGGCGCTCTGGTCCGATCCAGCTGGGGGACGAGCTGCGCGGCCATATAAGAGAGTCCTGCCCGCAGCTGACCTAGGCAGAGGAGACGAATTGGGTTACGATCGTCCCCGACCGACTACCGAGGATGTTTATGATAAAGCAGGGATTTCAGGCGAGCTGCTTTGCCTTTGCCATCGCCGGTTCGTGTGTGCTGGCCAGCTCTGCGATAGCGCAGAATGACAACATGCGGCCGCTCACGGGCACCAAGCCAGCGTCCGAGCGGACCGAGCCGCCTTACGTGTTGGCGAGCGGCCCCGTCATAGTGTCACCGGAAGGGCGTAAGGGTGCTGTGATGTTTTCCGGCACGCTTGGGTACCGTTACACCGGGCGCATCTCCAACGACGCCGTTTCCAATCGCCCGTTCAGCGCGGGCTCGAAGGACATCGGTAAAGGTCAGTTCGTTTATGGCGTACCCATGGCTACTACAAATCGGTACGGACGCGTCAAGAGCGGCCCTCAATTCTACTGGTGTGCGCCGGTGAACAAGGGGAATGGCAAGTGGCGAGCGACGTGCGTGAATTCCGAGGGGGTTGCTCCTGCGGTCAACCATTCGGCGTTCCCCACGTTCATGGTGCAAAGGGTCGTGGGGCACTGGTTGCGCTCCCAACCTGTGACGGTGATCGAGGAGCCGCTTGCGCCGCCCCTCACGGCTCAGCTCAGGTACGAGTTCAGGGAGTGGAATTCGCGGGGTCTTAAGCTGCGCGTTCATGCGGGACAGAGCGGCGTAAGCCACGATTGGTTTGATCTTGAGTTGCCGCGCGCCAAAGGCCGTGCTGCGCTCATTCGCCTCGGGTCCGGGTTGTACGAAGTCAGTCCAGCCGGCGGCGGTGACGGATACGCAATTGCCACGAAAGTCGCGCCAACCGGGGGCGGATCGGCAATCCCGACTATCGGCTAAACCGATGAACTGGAAGACGCACTCGCCTCAGCCGGTGCAGGTGCGCGAAGCTCATCCTCGTGATCGCCTATTGCGTCCGCCAGGGCCGAGACGCGTGCCCGCGTCGCGGCCGTTTCTTCCGCCGGTGCGGGAGCTGGGCGGCGCCGACCGATCCGGATTGTAATTGCTGCCCGATGAGCGCCAAGGTCGGCGGGTGGCGGCCGGTGGGCTGCGCGGCCGGGCAGGGAGGAGATCGAGATGGAGCCGGTTCAGGGAGAAGCCGCTGCCGCTGGCGGCGCCGAGACCACGGCCGAGGGGAGCGCCTCGCTGGCAGAGGTTGCGGACAAGGTGTCGAAGCGGATCGCCACGGCGCTGGTCATAGCGTCTGCGATCGTCGGGCTGGCCATTTACAAGCGGCCGGCGCCCAACCAGTTCCAGGCATTCGCCGCCGGCGGCGAGGTGTTCCGGGTCAATACCGCGACCGGCACGATCCTGGCCTGCAACGCCGCCCGCTGCATGACCGTGGTGCAGCGCGGCCAGAGCCTGGTCGGCTTCAAGCGGGGCAAATTGTTCCACGGCCAGCCGGCGCCCGCTCCGGCGCCCGCTCCGGCGGCGCTCCCGCCCGCAGCCCGGCCCACGTCCTAGCGCGACGGGCCTTGGCGGCGCCCGGCAAGCTGGGCTAAGCCTTCGGCGGTGGCGGCATAGGCGCGGGTCCCGCGCGGCGTTCCCGCCGCCGGGGCCGGTGCGATGGTGGCGACGAGCGACGAGCGGAGAGGCGAGCGGATCAAGGCCGCCGCCGCCGTCGCCGCCTGCCACGCCTTGTTCGGTTGGGCGCTGGTCACCGGCCTCGGCTTCGACCCGCTGCCCGCGGCCGGCGACCCGCTCAAGACGTTCGACGTGGCCGCGCCGCCGCCGCCGC
>DASZDE010000026.1:0-13304 GCA_035942355.1 Allosphingosinicella sp.
GATCTACACGCCCGCCGATCGGCGCGTGCACGGCTATTACGTGCTTCCGTTCCTGATGGACGGCCGGCTCGTCGCCCGAGTCGACCTCAAAGCCGATCGCCAGCGTTCGCGGCTGCTGGTCCAGGCGGTGACGTTCGAGCCCGACGCACCCGCCGAGACCGGGGAAAGACTGGAGCGCGAGCTCGGCCTGGTGGCGGCGTGGCTCGGCCTGGAGCGGGTCGAGCGGCGCCCGCCCGACGGAGCGCGATAGCGGCGGCCCAGTCCGCCTGCCTCACCCGATGAATGAACGAAGCCCGCTGGCGCGACCGGCGCGCCGCCATTAGGGCGCACAACAACGGCGCGAGGAAGCGAAGGCATGGCGGAAATGCGGAAACTCGGCGACAGCGGGCTGGCGACGCCGCGGCTGATCCTGGGCGGCAACGTGTTCGGCTGGACGGCGGACCGGGAGCGCAGCTTCGCGATCCTCGACCGCTTCGTCGCCGGCGGCGGGACGATGATCGACACCGCCGACGTCTATTCGTCCTGGGCTCCGGGCAACCAAGGCGGCGAATCGGAGACCATCATCGGCGAGTGGCTGCGGCGGCGCGGGCGGCGCGACGGCGTGCTGATCGCCACCAAGGGCGGCTATGAGGAGGGGATCGCCGCCGATCGCATCGCCGCCGCCGCCGACCGCTCGCTGGCCAGGCTCGGCGTCGACACGATCGACCTCTATTACACTCATCGCGACGATCCCGAGACCCCGCTCGAGCAGACGTTGGGCGCGCTCGACCGGCTGGTTCAGGCCGGCAAGGTGCGCGCGATCGGCGCCTCGCAAATCGGCCCGGAGCGGCTCGGCGAGGCGCTCGACGTCAGCGCGGCGGGCGGGCTCGCCCGCTACACCGTGCTGCAGACCTGGTACAATCTGGTCGAGCGGCCGCGGTTCGAGGGGCCGCTCGCGGAGGTAGCGCGCGAGCGCGGCGTCGCGACGGTCGCATTCTACAGCCTGGCCAGCGGTTTCCTGACCGCCAAGTACCGCTCGGCCTCCGATCTGGGCAAAAGCGTCCGCGGCGGCGGCCTCGGCAAATATCTAAACCCGCATGGCTTCGCCGTGCTCGCCGCGCTCGATCAAGTGGCGGCGGAGACCGGCGCCACGCCGGCCCAGGTCGCGCTCGCCTGGATCGCCGCCCAGCCGGGCGTGGCCGCGCCGATCGCCAGCGCGACCAATGTCGAGCAGATCGAGGAGCTGCTCGGGGCGATGGAGCTGGAGCTCGACGCGGCCCAGGTGGCGCGGCTTTCCGAGGCGTCGGCGTCGCCCTGAGCAGCCGGCCCCTAGCGCAACTCGGCGAACAACAGGGCGATATAGACCACGAACAGCACCGCCATCAGCATCGCATAGGCCTCGTGGATGCGGGGCCGGCGGGTGATGGTCACGGTCAGCGCCATCGCCGCGAACAGGCCGTGAAAGGCAAGATTGGCCGGCTCCGGCAGGCCACCGTGGAGCATGAAGTCGCGGAGCAGGCTGGACGCGATCACCGCAATGGCGATGCCGAAAAAGGCGCGCGACTCGCGATAATAATGGTCCCTGAGGTCGAGCTGCTGGTCGGCGGGCATGTCGGGCAGCACGATCGCGGCCATCATGTAGATCAGCACCGTCTGCAGCAGGATCGATGCGAACACCGCGAACGACCAGTCGGCGCGGTCGGCGAGGCCGAAGCTCGCCCACCAATTTTGGGCCACCATCAGCAGCATCAGACCCGACCAGATCAAAGGCGGGGCGTAGAAGCGAACGCGCTTGCGCGACAGGATCAGCGCCCGGTAGCCGAGCAGCACCTGCTGCACGGCCAGCCCCAGGATGATCGAGATCAGCACCGACAGATAGGAAAAGGCGTCCATGCGGCCCCCGCCGGTGCTCGTCCAAGGCGGCAGTCTGCGCCGCCGGCGCCGGGTTCGCAAGCGGCCGGCCCGGCCGGCGCGAACCCGTCCAGGCACCCAATTAAATTTTCCGACTGTTGCAGGTTCGGCTCACCGCCGCCTGAAAACGGCCCGCCGCTGCGGCTTTGCATGGTTTACCAAGGGGCCGAGGGTCGCCGCCGCCGCCGCGGCGCGAGCAGTTCGCCGCAAGCCCATGAAACTTCTCCGACTCATCGCTCGTTATGGGGGCAAGTATGAGTAGAAGGAGCCAAGTGTATGGCGACGAGTATTTTGGAAGCGCGCGGCGGCAGCCTCATCCCCAAGGCGCGGGGCTATCATATCGTGTACCGCGAGGATGAAGTGAACCACTGCCCCGGCTGCGGCCATACCCATTGGTATATCGGGCGGATGATGGCGGAATGCGCGTTCTGCACGACCGCGCTGCCGCTGGAGACCGCGCCTTTGGTCGCCGGCGGGCAGATCGTCCGCACCGTGCGCCGCTCGTCGCCGGTCGAGCCGGAGCATGCCTACGCGGCATGACCGCCTTCCCGCCGGCGCCTTGCTCCGGCGGCCATGACTGAGACAGGGGCGGGCGCGCCGGACCAGCTTGCGCCGCCCGGGGAACGCCGGTCCCGTACGCGAGGGCCGGCGTTGCCGCGTCCAGAGCCTGATCGTTCTCAAGTCGAAGCGCCGTCGCGCTTCGACTTGGGGGCGTGAATCAGGCTCCCAACTCTAGGGGCGCCGCCGCACTGGCACGTTGACGTTGCACAGGTCGACGCCCCCGGCGGGGACGTCGAAGAAATCGCCGCCGCGGTTGGCGCGGCCGGTGACATAGGCCGAAAAGAAGTCGCTGTCGGAGCGGAGCACTTCGTAGGCCGGCCGCTCGGCCGCCGGCAGGTCGGCGGCGAGCCGGATCCGCGCGATCGGGATATGCTGCCTGGGGTCCTTGATGAAGCCGAGCGCCTCGGTGCCGCGCGGGCGGGCGGCGAGCGCCGGCATGTTGTCGATCACCCGCCCGACGACCGCGATGTTGCGGTCGAGGTGACGCGGGGCGTGGCCGATCACCGCGTAGAGCTCGCCGCCGGTGCCGGTGTCGGGGGCGAGATCGCGGCCGACCCCGACCGCGCCATAGCAATGGGCGAGCCAGGCGAAGCCGCGCTCAGGGTCGTAGCCGACCGGCCAGGAGTCGAGATGCCCGGCCATCGCCGCATAGCTGTCCGGGAAGCCCAGGGGACGGATGGCGAGGCCAGCAAGGGCGCGCTCATATTCGGGCGGCGGCGCCTTGACCACCGCCGGCGGCAGCGGCCTGGCGCTTTCGTTGAGGCCCCATTGGGCGACATAATTGTCCTGGACCCGATAGATGGCGGCGCCGTTCCACCAGCCGGCGCGGGCGAGCGCGCGGATGTTGGCGACGTGGATCGGCGCGAAATCGACAGCGAGCTCGATCGCGACGCGCGAGCCGTCGCCGAGGTCCATGATCAGCAGATTGTCGGGCGCGACCGGGCGCCACGCCTCGGCCGGGGCGCGGGCGACCGTCTCGGACGGCTCCGGCGCGGCCTCGACCGGCGCCGGCCGCCAGAAAGTGTAGCGCGGCGATGCCTCGGGCGCCGCCGTGGCGCTGGGCGCGGCGCAGCCGCCGAGGCCGATCAGTAGGGCCGTGCAGATCAGCCGTGCGCGCATCCTTGAAGCTCCCCTGTGATGGCCGGCAAAAGATAGCGGCTGCGGCGGGAAGCGGCTAGACCACGAAGTCGGCGGCGTCGACCAGCGCGACATTGTCGAGCCGGATGAAGAAGTCGGCGAGCGCATCGCCGTCGACGTCGCCCTGGACGAACGCGTCGCCCTGGCTCACGGCGTAGCGCAGCTCGCCGGCCGCGCCGGAGAAAGCGGCGGTGCCGATGAAGCTGAAATTCTGGTCGCCCGCGGCGGCGGCGTCGGCGTCGATCTGCCTCAGATTGATGGTGTCGCCGGCGGCACGGCTGAAGTCGGCGACGAGGTCGGCCTGGCCGGCGAGCGCGCTCGCATCGCCGTCGTCGAACACGAACTGGTCGGCGCCGGTGCCGCCGGTCAAGGTGTCACGCTGGCCGCCGCCGGTGAGCGCGTCGGCGCCCGCGCCGCCGGCAAGGCTGTCGCCGCCGTCGCCGCCCGACAGCCGGTCATTGCCGGCGCCGCCGGCCAAGGCATCGGCGCCGCCCTCGCCCGCCAGCCGGTCATCGCCCTCCTCGCCGAACAGCAAGTCGTTGCCGAGGCTGCCGAACGCCATGTCGCCGCCGTCGCCGCCGCGCAGGGTGTCGACGCCGCTCTGGCCGCGCAGGCTGTCGTCGCCGCCGAGGCCCGACAGCAGATTGTCGGCGTTGGTGCCGACGATCAGATTGGCGAGCGCGTTGCCGGTGCCGCTGTGGGCGGCGCCGAACAGCCGCAGCTCCTCGATACCGGCGCCGAGCACATGGTCGACATAGGCCTTGACCAGATCGTGGCCGCCGCCGGCCGCCTCGGCCGCGCTGTCGCCGGCCTGCTGGACGATGAAGATGTCGTCGCCGAGCCCGCCGGCCATCGCGTCATTGTCGGCGCCGCCGTTGAGCAGGTCGTTGCCGGCGCCGCCCGCCAGCGTGTCGCGGCCGGCAAGGCCGAACAGCGCATCGCTACCGCCGCCGCCGTCGAGCCGGTTGGCGCCGGCCTTGCCGCGCAGCCGGTCGGCAAAGTCGGAGCCGACCGCATTTTCGATGCTGAGCAAGGTATCGATGCCGCCCCCGCCCGTATTCTGGGCGCCGGTCCGGCCAAGGTTCAGCGATACCGCCGCCGCCGCCGATCCATAGCTCGCCGTGTCCGCGCCGGCGCCGCCCTCGAGCCTGTCGTTGCCGGCATCGCCGTCGAGCAGATCGTTGCCGCCGAGGCCGGAAAGGGTGTCGTTGAAGTCGCCGCCGCGGATGGTCTGGTCCGCCGCCGAGCCGGCGCGGGTAACGGCGGCGGTCGGGGCGCGGCCGTAGATCACATAGGCCTCGTTGGTGCCGCGCGCGCTGATCGCGATGTCGGCGAAGCCGTCGCCGTCGATGTCGCCGGCGGAGGAGACGGTGCTGCCGAAATAGTCGAGCGAGCTGGCGGCGTCGACGCGGAAGCCGTTGTCGCCGTCGAGGGTGGTGAGGTCGAAATCGGCCCCGAACGGCGTCGCCGAGCCGAACAGGACGTAGGCGGCGCCGGCAGGCGGGCTGGCCGGGCCGGGCCGGGCGCGGATCGCGCCGATCAGGAGGTCGTCGAAGCCGTCGCCGTTGACGTCGCCCGCGCCGGCGACCGAATAGCCGGTCTGCGCGGTGCTGTCCTCGGCGGCGCCGCGAATGCGGAAGCCATCGGACCCGTCGAGGGCGCCAAGATCGAGGGCGGGATCGAAGTCTGCGTCCGATCCGAACACCAGATAGGCGGCGCCCTGGTAGGAATAGCCCTGGGATCGATCGCCGTCGACGTCGACATTGTAGGCGCCGACGATGAGGTCGCCGAACCCATCGCCGTTGACGTCGCCGGCCGACGCGACCGACTGGCCGCTGCGGTCGCCTGTAGCGGCGCCGTCGATGCGAAAGCCGTTGGCGCCGTCGAGGCCGGCGACATCGAAGCTCGCCCCCACCGGCGTCTCCGATCCGAACACGACATAGCTTTCCCCGGCATTGTCGCCGCCGCCGGGATCGCCGCCGCGGGCGCCGATGATCAGGTCGGCGAGGCCGTCGCCGTTGACGTCGCCGGCGCCGGCGACCGAAAAGCCCATCGCGTCATTTTGGTCGAGCCCATCGATGCGAAAGCCGTCCGCACCGTCGAGATCGGCCAGATCCATGGTTGCGGCGAAGGGATCGCCGGAGCCGAACACGACATAGCTCGCGCCGGCGAAGAAGTCGCCGCCCGGGGCGGCGCGCCAGGCGCCGATCAGCATGTCGTCGAAGCCGTCGCCGTTGAAATCGCCCGCCCCGTCGACCGAATAACCGCTGGTGTCGCCGGCGGCTCCGTCGATCCGGAAGCCATTGCTTCCATCGAGGCCGGCAAGGCTGAAGCCGGTCGGAAGCGGCGCCGCCGAGCCGAAGACCAGATAAGTGACGCCCGCATAAGGGCTGGCGGGATTGTCCGTGTCCCCATCGGGGTCGGCGCCCGGGGAGCCGATGATGACGTCCGCGAAGCCGTCGCCATTGACGTCGCCCGCCGCCGCGACCGAAAATCCGGTGATGTCGCGTTCATCGACGCCGTCGAGGCGGAACCCGCCGGGTTCGCCGCCCTCGGCCGCCGCCGCCGTCAACGGGGCACCGTCGCCGGAATCGTCAGGGTCGTAAATGTCGAGCTCGACTTGCGCCGGAAAGCCAGCCGCCGAGCCGAGGACGAAATAGGTGAATCCGGCTTCGCCATAGGCGTTGTGGCTGGAGACGAGCAAATCGTCGAAACCGTCGCCGTTGACGTCGCCCGCGCGCAAGGCCCGGAAGCCGACCACCTCCCCGGAAAGGACCTTGCCGATGCGAAAGCCGATATGGCCATCGAGCTCGGAGACGTTGACGACGGGGTTCCAGTCGCTCATGAGCTCGCCCTCCCGTCGATCCTTCTACGCCTGTTCCGGCCCGAGGGCGAATCGCTTGCGGCGGCGCGGCAGAGTCGGCTGCATCCGCGCGCAACGGACCGGCAATTGCCGTGGGAGGAGCAGCGGTCGAAGATGGTCGGGGCGACTGGATTCGAACCAGCGACCCCCACACCCCCAGTGTGATGCGCTACCAGGCTGCGCTACGCCCCGACCAGGAGGCGGCCCTTAAGACGCGCGCCGGGGGAAGGCAAGCGTTGCCCGTTGCCGCCGGAGCCGCGACAGCCTAGTTCTCAAAGGTAACCGGAAGGTGGGTAATGACCGGTCACACACGCTATGGCGTGGCGGCGCCGCAGGAGATCGAGGGGCTGAGCGGGATCGAGGTGCTGCGCGCGACCATCGCCGGCACGCTGCCGGCGCCGCCGATCGCCGAGCTGATGCGCTTCCGGCTGGTCGAGGTCGCGGAAGGCCGCGCGGTGTTCGAGGGCGAGCCGGGGCCGCACCTGCTCAACCCGCTCGGCAGCGTCCATGGCGGCTACGCGCTGACCCTGATCGACAGCGCCGCCGGCTGCGCATTGCACAGCGCGCTCGGCCCCGGCGTCGGCTACGCCACCGTCGAGACGAAGGTGAACATGACCCGGCCGGTGCCCGCCGATGGCGGCACGGTTCGGGCGGAAGGGCGGCTGCTCACCCACGGCCGCCAGATCGCCACCGCCGAGGCGCGGCTGCTGTCGGACGACGGCAGGATCCTCGCCCACGGCACCTCGACGCTGATCGTCCTCCACCCGCGCGGCTAGCAGAGTGCGCCTATGGCTGGCCTCACAGGCCCTGATGCTGAGGCGAGGTCGTAAAACGGGCACGGATCGCGGCTTGGTCCGCGCCTCGCCTCTTGCCTCGCGCAGCGATGCGCGGCCCCCTTAGCTTGCGCGGGAAAGGGCGCCATGTTAGTCGCGCGCGCTTGCCGGGCGTCCCGCCCGCGGCCGTTTCTCATCAGGTAATATCCATGTTCGCATCACCCGCTCACGCATCAGCCGGCGCCGCCGCATCCGGGGGAGCCGCCGGCTTCTTCGTGTCGGTCTTCCCGCTGCTCCTGATCTTCGTGATCTTCTACTTCCTGCTGATCCGGCCGCAGCAGCGGCGGATGAAGCAGCACCAGGCGATGATCGGAGCGGTCAAAAGGAACGACGTGGTCGTCACCGGCGGCGGCCTGGTCGGCAAGGTCACCAAGGTCGATGAAAATGAGGTCGAGGTCGAGCTTGCGCCCAACGTCCGCGTGAAGGCGGTGAAGGGGATGCTCAGCGAAGTGCGCCCGCACGGCACCAAGCCCGCGAACGATTGATGCTCGATTTCCCGCGCTGGAAGGTCTGGGCGGTCAGCCTGCTGCTGCTGGTCGGCATCGCCTTTGCCGTCCCCAGCTTCTTTCCCGAGAGCCGGGTCGCCAGGTGGCCGGCCATGGTGCCGACGGCCCAGATCAACCTCGGCCTCGACCTTGCCGGCGGCAGCCACCTTCTCCTCCAGGCCGACACCAGCGACGTCGCGCGCCAGCGGCTCGAACAGATGGAGGAGAGCATCCGCACCGAGATGCGGCGGGCCTCCCCGCGCATCGACATAGGCGACATATCGACCGCGGGCGGCCGGCTGAGCTTCCTGGTGCGCAACCCGGCCCAGGCCGATGCCGCGCGCGAGATCGTCTACAACCTCACCCAGCCGGCGGGACTGACCGGGGATCGCGACTGGAACGTCACCATCGTCGATACGAGCAGGATTACGGTGACGCCGACCCAGGCCGGCATCGCCGGCGCTCTCGACAGCGCGATGGCTACCGCCCGGGAGGTCGTCTACAACCGCGTCGACCCGGAGGGCACAAGGGAAGTAACCGTGGTCCGCCAGGGCAAGGACCGGATCCTGGTCCAGGTGCCGGGCCTGGAGGATCCGGAGGGGCTGAAGGCGCTGCTCGGCAAGACCGCGCGGCTCGACTTCAAGCTGGTCGATCTCAACGCCGATCCGTCGCTGCTCGCGCAGGGCCGGGCGCCGGTCGGAAGCCAGGTGCTGCCCTATCCCGACAACCCGTCCGGCCTGCCGGTGATCGCGGTCCAGCGGCGCGCGATGGTGACCGGGGACCAGCTGAACAACGCGCAGCAGCAGTTCGACCCGCAGACCAACGAGCCGGTGGTGAGCATCACCTTCGACGGCGCCGGCGGCCGCCGCTTCGCCAAGGTCACGCAGGAGAATGTCAACAAGCCGTTCGCGATCATCCTCGACGACGTGGTCATTTCGGCGCCCAACATCAACGAGCCGATCCTGGGCGGTCAAGCGCAGATTACGGGCAATTTCACCGTCGAGAGCGCCAACGAGCTCGCCGTCCAGCTGCGCTCGGGCAAGCTGCCGGTCGACCTCCGGGTGATCGAGGAGCGGACCGTTGGTCCGGACCTCGGCAAGGAATCGATCGACCGCGGCGTCAAGGCGGGCATCGTCGGCACCGTGCTGATCCTGGGCTTCATGGTCCTGACCTACGGCCGCTTCGGCATCTATGCCAATATCGCCCTCATCCTCAACGCCGTGCTCATCCTCGGCATCATGGCGGTTTTCAACGCGACCCTGACCCTGCCCGGCATCGCCGGCTTCGTCCTGACGGTCGGCGCGGCGGTCGACGCCAACGTGATCATCAACGAGCGCATCCGCGAGGAGCAGAAGCGCGGCCGCAACGTGCTCCAGGCGATCGAGCACGGCTATAAGGAGGCGCAAACCGCCATTTTCGATGCCAACATCACCAACGTCATCGCCGGCTCGCTGCTCTTCTATTTCGGCACCGGTCCCGTGCGCGGCTTCGCCGTCGTCATGATGATCGGCATCGTCACCTCGGTCTTCACCGCGGTCACCGTCACTCGCATGTTCGTGTCGCTGTGGCTCCGCAAGCGGCCGACGGAGCTGAGGATATGACCGCCAGCGTCATCCCGGCGAAAGCGGGACTGCATCGGGCGCTCGTTCCTGGCTCGGCCCCTGCCTGGATTCCCGCCTTCGCGGGAATGACGGGGGAAGCAGCTCCAGCGATGGAGAGGGAGTCCCCATGCGCCTGCTGAAGTTCGTCCCGGACGATACCAACGTCGATTTCCTGCGGTGGCGGCGCATCGCCATCACCTTTTCGCTGCTGATGATGGCGGCTTCGGTCGCGCTGATGGCGGTGAAGGGCCTCAATTTCGGCGTCGACTTTGCCGGGGGCCAGCTCATCCGCGTATCCTTTCAGCAGCCCGTGCAACTTGATCAGCTGCGCGAGCAGGTGAGCAGCCTCGGCCTTGGCGAGCCGACCATCCAGGAGTTCGGATCTCCGCGCGAGGTATCGATCCGCCTGCCGCTGCCGGGAGGCGGAAATCCCGTTCGGCAGTGCCTGCTTCCGTCGCGCCAGGCGAATGCGGACGACGATGCCGACAGCGCCAACCGCGTCGCGTCCCGGGTTCGGTCTAGCATCGTATCGGCGCATCCCGGCGCGCGCATCGATGCGGTGGAAACGGTCTCGGGCAAGGTGTCCTGCGAGCTGTTCGAATCGGGAGGGCTGGCGCTGCTGCTCGCCGCGATCGGCATCTCGGCCTACATCTGGATCCGGTTCGAATGGCAGTTCGGCGTCGGCGCGCTCTTCTCGCTGCTTCACGACGTCACGCTCACTTTGGGCCTGTTCGCGCTCACCCAGATGGAGTTCGATCTCAACGTCATCGCCGCCTTGCTCACCCTGATCGGCTACTCCTTGAACGACACTATCGTCATTTACGACCGCATCCGCGAGAATCTGCGCAAGTACCGCAAGATGGACATCACCGCCTTGCTCAACCTGTCGATGAACGAGACGCTGTCGCGCACCGTCGCCACCAATTTCGCGATGCTGCTGGCCTTGGGCTCGCTGATGCTGCTCGGGCCGGACGTGATCCAGAGCTTCACCACCGCCCTGCTGTTCAGCGTGATCGTCGGGACCTATTCGACCGTCTATATCGCCGCGCCGTTCCTGATCTGGCTGAAGGTGACCTCGGACAGCTTCGTTCCCAAGGCGCCGGCTCCCGGCAGCGCGGAGCGGGTGACTTCGCATAACGAAGGCTATTGATGCCGCGCTGGGACCGCGACGCCGCCGCTTCCGGGCCGGTCGTCCAGGGTCTGAGCGCACGCGGCTTCACGATCGACGGCGGCATCTACGAGGCGCTGTTCCTGACCCCCTCGAGCGCGCATGCGTGGCGGCCGCCGCCGCTCGCCGAGCTCGACGTCGCGCATCTCGAGCCGCTGCTCGGGCTCGACCCGCCGCCCGAATTCCTGCTCCTCGGCACCGGCCCGGCGATGGCGTTCCCGCCGCGGACGCTGGTGCGGGCGCTCGAGGCGCGCGGCATTGGCATCGAGGCGATGGACAGCCGCGCCGCCGCCCGCACCTGGGGCATGCTCCGCGCCGAGGAGCGCTGGATCGTCGCGGCGATCATGCCGCTCTAGCGCATGACGTGTTCGGGATGGCCCCCGCCGTCATTGCGAGCGCAGCGAAGCAATCCAGCTGCACCTGGGCCTGGATTGCTTCGTCGCTACGCTCCTCGCAATGACGGCGCCCCCGGAACTCATGCCGCCCTGGCTTCGCTCGCCACCCGCTGAAGATGGTCGTGCAACTGCCTGGCATTGGCGTCCCAGCTGAACCGTTCCGCCGCCTTGCGGACCGCTTCGGGAGCCGGCGGCGCGGCGAGCAGCTCGCGCAGCGCGGTGGCGATGGCGGCGGCATCGAGCGGCACCAGCCGGCCCGCCTCGGGCCGGTCGAGCACCTCGCGGGCGCCGCCGACGTCGGCCGCAACCACCGGCGTGCCGCAGGCGAGCGCTTCGACCCAGACGTTGGCAAGGCCTTCCGAGGCCGATGCGTGGACCAGTATGTCGGCCGCGGCGAGCAGTTCCGGCAGCTCCTCATGCGGCCGGTTGCCGAGCAGCCGGACGCGGGCGCCAAGGCCGCTCGCCCGGACATGCGCTTGGAGCCGGCGCCGCTCGGGGCCGTCGCCGACAAGGATCAGGCTGGCGTCGGGAATTTGGCGCATCGCGTCGATCGCGAGCCGCTGGCCCTTGCGCGGGATCAGGGCGCCCGCCGCGACGATCAGCGGCCCGGCAACGCCGAGGCGAGCCTTGGCGGCAGCGCGGTCGGTCGGCTTGAAGCGGTCGAGGTCGATGCCGGTATAATGGACCCGGACCCTGTCCTCGGGCAGGCCGGCGGCGATCATGACGTCGCGCAGCGCGGCGCTCACCGCCAGCAGCCCGCCCGCCGCGGCGCCGGCCTCGAGCAGCTGCGCCGCGACCCGCTTGCGGCCGCCCCAATAATTTATGTCGGCGCCGCGGGCCTTGACCGAGAAGGGGATGCCGAGCGCCCGAGCCAGCCGCATGGCGGCGGGACCGTCCGGCCAGAAGAATTCCGCGTCGATGACGTCGAAGCGGAACTCGCTCCGCAGCTCGCGCAGCAGCGGCAGCAAAGCCCGCGCCATCGCCCTGGCGGTCGCGGCCTCGCCGCGCCGCGGCAGCACGGGGAAGCGCGGCCGGTGGACGATCAGGCCCTTCCAGGTCTCGCGCAGCGGCAGCCGCGCGCGCGGCGCATAATGCGGGTGGAGCGACAGCGGCCAGGGCGGCAGGCCGATCGGCGCCACGACCTGCAGCTCGACATCGGCCAGCGCCGCCAGCCCCAGCGTCTGGCGCTCCACGAAGATGCCGAAGGTGGGCCGCGCCGCATGCGGGAACAAGGTCGCCAGGGTTAGCACGCGAAGCATGGCGTCGCCCATAGCAAAGCAGGCTTGTCATCGCACTAAGCCGCGGATCGCCGGCCCCGCCGGCACCGCGTCACGTCGCGCTTGGCCTCTGCCCCACCCTCGGCTAAGAAGCCGTCCATGCTGCGCATTTCCCCTCGCCCGCTCGCCCTCCTGATGCTCGCCGCCGCGACGCTGCCGCTCGCCGCCTGCGCCAATCGCGGTCTCAAGGAGGGCGCCGACACCTCCTATGTCGCGCGCGACGTCAACACGCTCTACACCGCCGCCAAGGACCGGCTCGACCGCGGCAATTACAAGGTCGCCGCCGCCCTGTTCGACGAGGTCGAGCGCCAGCAGCCCTATTCGGTGTGGGCGAGGCGGGCGCAGCTGATGAGCGCGTTCAGCTATTATCTCGCCCGCGAGCATACCAAGTCGATCGAATCGGCGCGCCGCTTCCTGTCGATCCACCCCGGCAACAAGGATGCGCCCTACGCGCTCTATCTGGTCGCGCTCAATCATTACGAGCAGATCGAGGATGTGAACCGCGACCAGAGCATCTCCAAGCAGGCGCTCGACGCGCTCGGCGAACTGGTCCGCCGCCACCCGTCCACCCGCTTCGCCGCCGACGCGCGGCTGAAGATCGACCTGGTGCGCGACCATCTCGCCGGCAAGGAGATGGAGATCGGCCGCTTCTACCAGCGCCGCAAGCAATGGCTCGCCTCGGTCACCCGCTTCCGCGCCGTGATCGACGAATATCAGACCACGACCCACACGCCCGAGGCGCTGATGCGGCTCACCGAATCCTATCTCGCGCTCGGCATTCCGGTCGAGGCTCGAAAGTCCGCGGCGGTGCTCGGCGCCAATTATCCGAACACCAAATGGACGAGCGCGCTTATTCGCTGGTCCAGAAGCACGCGCCGGCGGCGCCGGCCGCTTGATCCCTTGACTTGGACGGTGGCACAGTCCGGTTCATGCTGACCGGGCTCTCCATCCGCGACGTCGTCCTGATCGAGAGCCTCGACCTCGAATTCGGCCCGGGCCTCGGCGTGCTCACCGGGGAGACCGGGGCGGGAAAGTCGATCCTGCTCGACGCGCTCGGGCTCGCGCTCGGCACCCGCGCCGACAGCGGCCTGGTG
>DASZDE010000027.1:0-1628 GCA_035942355.1 Allosphingosinicella sp.
GGGCCGGCCTCACCGGCGCCCGCGCTTGCGCCACCCGCGAGAGCGGCCGACCGCGCCGTTCAGACTTGTTTAGCCGGCGCCTGCTATTCCGCCCTCCGCAGCGGAGGAGACGGACATGGAAATTGCCGCACGAGCGGGCGAGTTCAGGTCGGACGAGCGGCGGTCCCGGCGCCGGCTCATCGATCTCGGCGCCTTGATCGAGGATGAGGGCGAGCGGCCGAGCGAGGTCAGGGTGATCGATCTTTCGGAGCATGGCTTGCGCATGGCCGCCGATCAGCCATTCCCGGTCGGCGCGGCGATCTGGCTCAAGCTGCCGGGGCTGGAGGCCGTGCACGCCCGCGTGGTGTGGGCGGAAGACTGCGAATGCGGTTGCGAGCTCGACCCCCCGCTTCATCCGAAGTCGATCGAGCTCCTCACCAGGATGCAGGCGAGGCGCGGCCCCGCCGCTCCGAAGCGGCGCCCGTTCGGCCCGGTCGGCTGACCGGGAGGCTTCGCGCATCCTCCAGCTTCACCGACTGCGTTTCACCGCCCGCGGACCTGCAGAAGCGTGACTCGGAAGCCACAGGCTCACGCTTCCGCGCAGGGAAAGCGCGCAAGCCGTTGGCGGATTAACCCTATTCGGTTACCAAGCCAGTGAGTTGAACGGCCCGGGGGGGCGTTCCAGTGTGTAAGTCGCTTTCGAAAAGGCGGGCATTGGCCATTGTCGCGACGCTGATGGCGTCCTCGTGCGTGCCGCCGAGCGGCCGGGGGGTCAGCCTCGCCGCGCTTCAAACCCGCCTGATCCGGCCGTTGATGTCGTTTTGGCGGCCGCAGCCCCTGCTGGTTGCCGCGCTGGCGGGTCATGACGAGTTTCTGTCGCTGAGCGGGAAGCTGGTTCCCGGAATTGTGCCTGTCATTCCAGCGCGGCCCTACTTCGGCGGCGCTTCCTCCGGCGACGGCGGCCGCGCCGCCGGCTGCCTCGCCGCGGCGGTTTATTATGAAGCGCGTTCGGAGGGCGAGGCCGGACAGCGCGCGGTCGCGCAGGTGGTGCTGAACCGGGTGCGCCACTACGCCTTCCCGTCGACCATCTGCGGCGTCGTCTTCCAGGGCTCTTCGCGGCGCAGCGGCTGCCAGTTCAGCTTCACCTGCGACGGATCGATGGGCTTGGCCCGCGACGCCCCGGCCGACCGGCGGGAGTGGGAGCGGGCGAAGCGGATCGCCGCCCAGGCGCTGGCCGGCTACGTCCACGCGCCGGTCGGCCATGCCACCCATTATCATACCGGCGCGGTCAGCCCCGCATGGGCCCCCACCCTGCAGCCGGTCACGGCCGTCGGCAGCCACCTTTTCTACCGCTGGCGAGGCGGCGCCGGCGAGCCCGACGCCTTTTCCGACCGGCGGAGCCTGCCGTCGTCGCCAGGCGAGACGGCGGCCTGAGGGGCGCGCCGATTGCGGTCTCGGCCTGAAGCCTCGCCAGAGGACGCCGAGCCTGATCATGTCAGCGCCACGCCCGATCGCGCAGGCGGCGATTAGCGCGGATTTGGATCATGCGAGCGACACCAGCGGAGCGGACCCGGACGACGCTTGAATGGCGGAAGATGGTGGAGCCGAGGGGGATCGAACCCCTGACCTCTACACTGCCAGTGTAGCGC
>DASZDE010000028.1:0-7838 GCA_035942355.1 Allosphingosinicella sp.
CTCAAACACATCTATTTCATAATATTCATTTCTATTTGCAGCCGTTAAAATAAGTCGTGCGAGTGAACTATGGGCCACAACAAAGTGCCTATATAGCGCCTTAAATATAAATACCTCGAAGACGATACCAAAATTTCTTATACTACGCTCAAGTCCGGAAATTGGATGTAATAGGTATCGCGCATCGAGCGACATCTCCAATCTCTGGAACACGCAAAGTTCTAGAAGGTTTTCTCTTTCTTCGTCAGTCAATGGCCGGAGGTAGTGTTTGCGGACCTCATCCGCCGCGTGTTCTTCGGTCAGTCGCCAATCTCCGGCCAGTAGCTCGGCCATGCGCTGCTGGACGGCTGCGCTGAACAAGATCAGGTCCGCCGTGGCAGCTGGGTCATCCGGATCGCCGCCAAAGGTATTCAGCCACGTGGACAATTCCGCTTCGGGGACCTGCGGGGCGGAATCCGCCACACCAGCTTTCGTTAGACTTCGTTCGACCAACCGTCGAAAAACGCCCTTAAGTTCGGCTTGGCGCGCGAGCAGCATGGTCGGCGTGGTTGGCAGCCAAGCCAGGCCAGTGCCCCCGCGATCGCGCGTTTCACGTCCGAGCAGCAAGAGCGCTGGCTGCTGCAAAGGAGCGAGCGTGCTCCACTCAAGATGAATTTCGCGCGCGCCTTCCTCATCGAGGTGGATATTGTCCACTATGAACAGCGCGTTCCCCGAGGCATGAACCTTCAGGTCCTCGACACAATCGCGGATGGTCGCTTCGGCATCGACGGTTGAGTCCTGCAGGTTAACCACAAAGGCAGGGGCAGCAGCGGCACTCCACCGCAATCCGACAAGCCAGGCCAGAACCGATTTGCCCGATGCCCCTACACCTTTCACAAGGCAAAGCTTGTTAGCTTTGAGGCATGCCTCGACGTCTTGTCCAACTGCCGGAAAATGGACCCTGCCTTCGTCGAGGTCTTCCTGGGAAGGAATGAACGGGTTGCTACCTCCAAGCCTACGTCTGTCCGGCCCCAATTCGGGCCGCACAAGTTTGAACCGTTTTGGATCTTCAATTCCAAGCAATCTGATCCGCACAGCCGCAAATTCAGCGGTGGCAAGCGCGTCCCTCAGCGCATCGCCGCCAACGATCTGCACCAGATCATTGCCCAGACCCGCCGCCTCAGCAGCGTGTCGCATCCTCTTTATCTCGTCCGGGTCGAACTGGATATCCGGATGCGCGGCGATGTATACCAGCCCACCCGCACTACCCGTGGGATATTTCCGTTGAACCGATTGTAGAATACTCACGAAATGGCCGCCGCTCAATTTCGCGTTCTTAATCTTGCTTTTGTCCGAATGGCCAGTGACTTCAATGCGGTCGAGTGAACCGTCTACCGCGACGACGAAGGCATCTGGTCGACCGGTTATCGGCTTGTCGAAGGCATTGAACCCACGACCATCGACAAACCGAAACCGTTGCGGGAAACGTACGGTGGCGTAGGCACAGCCAATCCTGTCCAGCTGAGTGTCGCTCAGTTCGCGAAGTTTCTGAGCTATCTGCTGTTCCAGCCCCATACGGAAGGCCTAAACAGAGTTTTCGAGTTACACAATAAATCCCGCCCCTCTGATTCTGCAGACTCTTGGCAGCTCAACCGCGACATAAAGCGGCTTGCACAGGAGGAGGACAGCGCGATTCCTAGGGGTGAGGGAATTGATTCCTGGGGTAGATCTCACTGATCCAAAAAGCTCCGCATCTTCCGCGGCCGGCTCGGATGCTCCTGTGTCATGCTCGCCAATGCCCCAGACTGGCTGCGCGTGACACATCCGTCAACGCCTCCTCCTCGAAAAGCGGAAAAGCCTTGCTCATTGGTCGAGGAAGCTCCGCATCTTCCGCGACCGCGACGGATGCTTCAGCTGCCTCAACGCCTTCGCCTGCGGATGCCTGCCGGATCCGCTCCCTCGTCACCGAGAATTGCTGCCCCACCTCCTCGAGCGTGTGGTCGGTGTTCATCCCGATGCCGAAGCGCATGCGCGTCCCACGTCGATCCTAGGGATATTGCTGCCGCGAATGCACAACGGCGACCACCTCGACCCGATCGGCGCCAACCTCGTAAATGAGAATATAGTTGGGGTGCACGACGGCCTCGCGCGTCCCCTCGACGCGCCCGGGGCGATATAGTAGCGGGCGCTCACGCAGTCCCTCGGCACAAGCCTCGATCGCCGAGTGCAGCCGCTCGGCGGCCGCCGGGTTGCGCTCCGCGATGTAAGTGATGATCGTTTCAAGGTCGTCGAGCGCCTTCGCCCGCCAGACTAGCTTCATCAGGCCTTGCCGGCCTTCGCCTCGATGATCGCCCGGACGCGCTTCATCGCCTCGTCATGGGCGACGGTTGGCCGGCCGTCGGCTTTGGAGGCCGCCACCTTGTCTTCCAGCCACCGCAGATAGGCCTCGGCCTGCTCCACGGTCGCGAATTCGGACACCAAAGGCGATAGGTCGTTCATGCAGCGAGGATATGCGCAACCGTCCGAAATGCCAAGGCACCCCCTCTTGGCTTCCTTCGCGTCTTCGCGTGGATTCCGTCATGCCGGCGCAGGCTGGCATCCATGGAGATTTCGTACCGTGCTCCATGGCCCCATGGACCGCCAGCCTTCGCCGGGGCGCCGCTATTGGTCGAGGAAGCTCCGCATCTTCCGCGACCGGCTCGGATGCTTCAGCTTCCGCAGTGCCTTAGCTTCAATTTGCCTGATCCGCTCGCGCGTCACCGAGAATTGCTGCCCAACCTCCTCGAGCGTATGATCGGTGTTCATCCCGATCCCGAAGCGCATCCGAAGCACCCGTTCCTCGCGCGGAGTGAGCGAGGCCAGCACGCGGGTCACCGTCTCCTTCAGATTGGCCTGGATCGCCGCGTCGACCGGGATCACCGCATTCTTGTCCTCGATGAAGTCGCCGAGGTGCGAATCCTCCTCGTCGCCGATCGGCGTCTCCAAGGAGATCGGCTCCTTGGCGATCTTCATCACCTTGCGCACCTTCTCCAGCGGCATGGACAGGCGCTCGGCCAATTCCTCCGGGGTCGGCTCGCGGCCGATCTCGTGGAGGATTTGCCGCGACGTGCGCACGAGCTTATTAATTGTCTCAATCATGTGGACCGGGATGCGGATGGTCCGGGCCTGGTCGGCGATGCTCCGGGTGATCGCCTGCCTTATCCACCAGGTCGCGTAGGTCGAGAATTTATAGCCGCGGCGATACTCGAACTTATCGACCGCCTTCATCAGGCCGATATTGCCTTCCTGAATTAAATCAAGGAATTGCAGGCCGCGGTTGGTGTATTTCTTGGCGATCGAGATGACCAGGCGCAGGTTGGCTTCCACCATCTCCTTCTTGGCGATGCGGGCCTCGCGCTCGCCTTTCTGGACCTGGTTGACGATGCGGCGGAACTCGGCGAGGCTCATGCCGGTGGCCTGGGCGATCTCGGCGATCTCGGTGCGGATGCGCTCGATCGCGGCCGCCTCCTGGGTGCAGAAGGCGTTCCATTTCTTGTCGAGGCCGCACACGCGGTCGGACCAGCCCTCGTCCAGCTCGTGGCCCATATAGGCGTCGAGGAAGACCTTGCGCGGCACCTTGTGGCGCTCGGCGAGGCGCAGCATTTGACCGCCCAAGGCGGTCAGCCGGCGGTTGTACGAATAGAGCTGGTCGACCAGATATTCGATCTTGGCGTTGTGGAACTGGACGCTCTCGACCTCGGCGGTGAGCTGCTCGCGCAGTTTCTGATATTTGTTCTCCTCGGCGCGGGCGAAATCGTGGCCGGCGCTCATCGCCTCCATGCGCGCGGTCTGGAGCTTGGAGAATTTCTTGAACAGGCCGGTGATGGTCGCGAACTTCTCGAGCGCTTGCGGCTTTAGCTGCTCTTCCATCTGGGCGAGCGACAAGGTGTTGTCCTCGTCATCCTCCTCGGCCGGGCGCGGCGCGCGGCGCTCGACCAGGCTGTCCTCCTCCTCTTCCTCCTCCTCGACCACCTCCTCGATATCCTCCTCCTCCTTGTAGGAGGGGCCGGCGGTCTTCTCGCTGATATCGTCGTCGCCGCCCGCCTCGGCGCCTTCGACCTGCTCGGGGGTCGGGCCCTTGGACAGCATCGCGTCGAGGTCGAGTATCTCGCGCAATTGCATGTCGCCCTGGTTGAGCGCGTTCGACCACAGGATGATCGCGTTGAAGGTGATGGGCGATTCGCACAGCCCCCAGATCATGGTGTCGCGGCCGGCCTCGATGCGCTTGGCGATCGCGATCTCGCCCTCGCGGGAGAGCAATTCGACCTGGCCCATCTCGCGCAAATACATGCGGACCGGGTCGTCGGTGCGGTCGACCGTCTCCTTCTTCTTCTCGACGATGAAGCGCTCGCCGTCGCCGCCCTCGCCCTCGCCGTCGCCGCCATCGGCCTCGGGCTCGGCCTCCTCTTCGTCGGCCTCCTCATTCTCGACGATGTTGACGCCCATCTCGCTCAGCGCCGACATCACGTCTTCGATCTGCTCGGACGCCATCTGGTCCTGGGGCAGGGCGTTGTTGAGCTCGTCATAGGTGATGTAGCCGCGCTTGCGCGCGCGGGCGATCAGCTTCTTGAGCGAGGCCTCGTTGAGATCGATGAGCGGCGCATCGCCATTCTCCTGCTTCTCGCCGGATTCGGCCGTATTCGTCTTCGCCATTCGCACGCCTTGTCTGTCTCGCCTCAGGCCGGGTCGGCGTCGCCCTCGATCAGCGTCGCCAGCTGCCTGTCGGCCTCGTCCCGGGCCGCCCGGAGCCGCTGCTGCTCCTGGAATGCGGCTTCGTCGCCTTCATCCTTCAACCGCGCCGTCGCCGCCTCGAGGGCCGCGTCCAGCCCGCGCCGCGCCGCCAGGGTCTCGATGACCAGAACGAGGTCGCGGCGCGCGCGTTCCGGGTCGGCATCGCGACGGGTAAAGGAAAAAGCCAGTCCTTGGTTAAGGCGCAGCTCCTCGATCAGAGGGGTCACGCCAGCCTCGGCCAATATGGTATTCAGCCGCTCCTGATCAAGTTCGCCGTGATTCCAGCGTTCCCACCGTCTACTCAAGCTCGCTATCCCAGTTCGCGCCGGCTCGGAACAGTGCGGCGCGAGCCTCCCGCAACTGCTGTCGCGCTGCCTCGATCGCCGCGTACTTGTCACCTTCGGTCGCGGCGGCTGCCAATTTATCACCTTCCCGCATTTGATCCTCCAGCGCCTTCTCCCGCCCCAGAAAGCTGACAAGTGTTTCCAACTGCGTTATGGCGCGCTTCCTCGAGGTTCTCTGAAGGGTGAAGCCAAAGCGGAGATCGCACTGAATGTCTTGTCGCAGGGTTTCCGGCAGCAACCTTACCTCAAGAATCTGCCTGATCCCGTCCTCAGAGAGATCTGGGTTGACGATCACGGCTTCCCCGATGGCGTCCCGCCAGCGTTGCAGATCGGGGTGGGCGATCGGGATTGCGCCAACCTCCTCTAGGTAGGTCGCAGCGACAGTGGGAAAGCGCGTGAGTCCATACAGTGCAGAGCGCACAAACAGCCGGGCCAAATCCGGCGCGACACGCGGCGAAGTTCGCACGGTGGCTTTGAAAACGGTTTGAGTTTGCTTACCCTTCCAGCCGAACTCACCGAAGAACAGGTCCTTGAATGACCGGGAAAATTCCTCAGCAACAAATCTGTCAGCACACGTGCGGGCTACGTCGTCGAGGGTCTTGCGCAGATTGGCCCTCTGCTCGGGTCGATTGACGTCGATCTTCTCTCGCTCGGAGGCATAAAGAAATGCTGCCAAAGGGATAGCTTTGCGGACTGCGTCCTCGAAGGCTTCCCTGCCCCGTGCCCGAATGAGGTCATCCGGGTCCTGTCCGCCCGGCAGAAGGGCGATGCGGAGCTGCTTGCCTGGACGGAGGCTTGACATGGCGCGGACTGATGCTCGCTCGGCCGCTTTCCGACCGGCAGGATCGCCGTCGAAGCACAAGACGGGATCGTCGATAAGTCGCCAAAGTTGTTCAAGCTGGGCTTCCGTGAGTGCTGTGCCCATTGGAGCCACGACCTCGCGGATTCCCGCTTGGTCAAGGGCGATGACGTCGAAATAGCCCTCCACGACAAGAATGCGGCCCGCACGCTGGCTTGCCGGTGCAGCCCGATCCAAGTTGAACAGAACCCGACCCTTGTCAAAGAGGAACGTATCCGGCGAGTTCAGATATTTCGGCTCACCCGAGCCCAAGATGCGACCACCGAAAGCAATAACCCTTCCACGGGAATCCTTGATCGGAATCATAATCCGGTTTCGGAAGCGGTCGTAGGGCTCCTTATCGTCGACCGAAACGAGGAGACCTGCCTCGACAAGCTGCTGGACGGAAAAATGATTGAGCGCACGCGCGATGTTCCCGCGACCATCAACTGCATATCCGATGCGGAACCCGTCAATCGAGGACGCACCCACCTCTCGCAGCTCCAGATAGTGACGAGCTTCCGAGCCCTCGGTTTGATTCAGCGCCTTCTGAAAGTGCTGCGTCGCCGCTTCGAGTAGCTCATGCTGACCCATCGCACGTTCTTGGCGTGCGACTTCTTCGGGCGCAGGCTTGGGGAGTTCGAGTCCAGTTTGGTCGGCAAGCTGCCTTACCGCGTCCATGAAGGCTAAGCCTCGTGCATCGGTTAGCCAACGGATCGCATCCCCGTGGGCCGAGCAGCCGAAACAGTGGTAGAAGCCCTTCTGGTCATTTACCCAGAAGCTGGGGGTTTTCTCCTGATGGAAGGGGCAGCAGGCTTTGAACTCGTTCCCTGCTTTTTTGAGAGGCACTGTTCGGCCGATAAGCTGGGACAATGAGATCCGGCTTCGCAGCTCGTCCAGGAAGTGTGGGCTCAGGAGCGCAAAGCTACGTCTTGGCCCTGGTTGCAGACGAGGGGCCGCATCGCGAGTCGGCAGAATGTGTGAGCTGTGCCCCATCGTTCTATAAGCACAAGTAGGGCACGGGCAACGTCAAAAAGGGTTCATCCGATGCCCGCGCGCGAGTGGAGGTGCATGCGCAATTCCGACTGAATCTAGCCATTTATGAACTAAGCGCTTGACATCCACTGGGAGCATCGAAGCCGCCGGTTCATAACCAGATGCTGCCCAGCCACAGGGCCGCCATCCGCCCCTTAGGGCCAACGAGAACTCAAGAGAGCCGCGCCTTCACCAGGGCGCTCGCCTTACTCATGTCGACCTCGCCCGCATGCCGCTCCTTCAGCGCGGCCATCACCCGGCCCATGTCCTTCACCGACGACGCGCCGGTCTCCGCGACGATCGCTTCGATCGCCGCCTCCGTCTCCCCCTCGTCCATCTGCCGCGGCAGGAAGCCCTCGATGATCTCCACCTCGGCCTGCTCGGCCGCGACGAGATCGGCGCGGCCGCCCTGTTCGTACAGCGCAATCGATTCGCGGCGCTGCTTGATCATCTTTTGGAGCACTTCGGTCACCAGGACGTTGTCGTCGGGCGCCCTGTCGGCGGTGCGCAGCTCGATGTCGCGGTTCTTGAGCGCGGACAGGATCAGGCGGATGGCGGCGGTCCGCTGGCGGTCGCCGGCCTTCATGGCCGCCACCTGCGCGGCTTTGATCTCGTCGCGAATCATGGTCTCTCTTTTCGGGCTTGCCGGAAGCCGCCCACGATAGCTCCCATGGCGGGCGTTTAATAGATTGACGCTGCCCGGTGCGGCCTCTAGCTCACGAGCCTTAGCGACATCGCCAGACCCCTCGAGGAGTGCCCGCCGCCATGGCCCACGCCAAGCCCGCTGCCGCGCCGAACGGAGCGTCGGGCGTGTTGGCGCTGGCCGACGGGACTTTGGTCTGGGGCAGGGGGTGCGGCGCCGAGGGCGAGGC
>DASZDE010000029.1:0-6496 GCA_035942355.1 Allosphingosinicella sp.
GTTCGTGGCCGAGCGCGGCGGCGTCCAGGTCGGCCGCATCTCGGCCCAGGTCGACGCGCTCGTCCAGGCGGCGCCGGCGGCGCAGGGCGGCGGCGAAGGCACCGGCCAGTGGGGGATGTTCGAGGCCGCCGACGCCGCCGCCGCCGCCGCGCTCATCGCCCGCGCCGAGGACTGGCTGCGCGGCCGCCGCATGCGCCGCGCTTTGGGGCCGTTCAGCCTGTCGATCTGGGACGAGCCCGGCCTGCTCGTCGAGGGCTTCGACCAGCCGCCGACGGTGATGATGGGGCATAACAGCCCCGCCTATCAAGGCTGGGTCGAAGCGGCCGGCTATCGCGCGGTCAAGGAGCTCTACACCTACGAGCTCGACGTCGCCCAGGCGATGCCGGCCATGGTCCGGCGCATCGTCGCGTCGGGCGAGCGCAACCCGCGCATCCGCGTCCGCGCCGTCGACAAGAAGAGCTTCGAGGCCGAGGCCGCGCTGATCCTCGGCATCCTCAACGACGCCTGGTCCGACAATTGGGGCTTCGTGCCGCTGACCGACGCCGAGATCGCCTATGCCGGCAAGAAGCTGAAGCCGATCGTTCGCGAGGATCTGATCCGCATCGCCGAGCTCGACGGCGAGCCGGTCGCGTTCATGATCACCCTGCCCGATCTCAACGAGCTCACCCGCGACCTCAACGGCCGGCTGTTCCCGTTCGGCTGGGCGAAGTTGCTGTGGCGGCTCCGCAACCCCAGGGTGAGAACGATGCGGGTACCGCTGATGGGGGTGGTGAAGCGGCTCCGCTCGAGCCTGCTGGCCGGCCAGCTCGCTTTCATGATGATCGAATATATCCGCCGCAGCGCGGTCGCCGAATATGGCGCGACCCGCGGCGAGATCGGCTGGATCCTCGACGACAATAAGGGCATGCGGGCGATGGCCGAGGCGATCGAAAGCCGCATCAACCGCATCTACCGGATCTACGAAAAGGCGCTGTAGAGCGGCGCAGCCGGAGGCGGATCGCGCGGTCGGGCAGCCATGGCTCGGAGAAGGCCTCCGAGCCTGCCCGCTCAGTCGTCGAGCTCCACCCAGGTGGGCGCATGGTCCGACGCTTTCTCGCGGCCGCGATATTCCTTGTCGACGCCGGCGTCGGCGAGGCGGTCGGCGGCCTGGGGCGAGAGCAGCAGATGGTCGATGCGGAAGCCGGCGTCGCGCTGCCAGCAGCCGGCGGTATAGTCCCAGAAGGTGTAGACGGCGCCGTCCGGATAACGGGCGCGGATCGCGTCGGTCCAGCCCTGGTGGAGGATGCGGCGGAAGCCGGCGCGGCTTTCCGGCTGCATCAGCGCGTCGTGCGCCATCGCGCGGGCCGAAAAAACGTCATCGGGCGCGTCGGTGGGGATCACGTTCCAGTCGCCGGCCAGCACGATCGGCCGCTCCTCGGCGAGCAGGGCGGCGGCGTGGACCCGCAGCCGCTCGAGCCAGGCGAGCTTGTAGGCGAACTTCTCGGTCCCGACCGGATTGCCGTTGGGCAAATAGAGCGACCCGACCACCAGCCCGTCATGCTCGGCCTCGATATAGCGGCTGTGGGTGTCGTCCGGGTCGCCGGGAAGGCCCATCCGCCGGAGCGTCGGAGCGCCGCCGCGGGCGAGGATGGCGACGCCGTTGAAGCCTTTCTGGCCGTGATGGACGAGGCCGTAGCCGGCCGCCTCGACATCCTTCGCCGGAAACGCCTCGTCGGCGCATTTGATCTCCTGCAGGCAGACTAGATCGGGCTTCTGCTCGTCCAGATATTCGACCAGCCGCGGCAGCCGCGCCCGGATGCCGTTCAAATTATAGGTGACGATCTTCATGGCCCTCAGTAGCTCGGCGGAAGCGAGGGTCCAGCCCGAAATCCGCGCAGCCCGGCCCTGGTCCTCGCCGGAGCGCTAGATGCTGAAGCTGGTGCCGCAGCCGCAGCCCGAGGCCGCGTTGGGGTTGGTGACCTGGAAAGCGGCGCCGCCCAGCGATTCGACGAAATCGACGGCGCTGCCGCGGACGAGGTCGAGGCTGACCTCGTCGACCACCAGGGTGACGCCGTCCCGCACCGCCGCGGTGTCGTCGCTCTCGATCCGGTCGGCGAGCGCGAAGCGATATTGGAAGCCGGCGCAGCCGCCGCCGTCGACCGCCAGCCGCAGGATCGGCGGCTTGCCCTGGCGCTGTGCGATCGCCGCGACGCGGGCGGCGGCGGCGGGCGTGAGGGCGATGTCGGCGGCCGGGTCCATGATCGGGAGATAGGGGCGGCGGCGCTCGGCGGCAAGCGCCGGCTTGGCGCGAGCGGCAGCCGCAGATGTCCGGCAAAGCCGGTAAATTCCCCGTGAAAGCTTGTGCGAAAGCGTCCGTGCCGCCATAGAGCGGCGCATGAAAGCGCGCGTGTTCGTCACCCTCAAGGACGGCGTCCTCGACCCGCAGGGCAAGGCCATCTACCATGCGCTCGAAGGGCTCGGTTTCGCCGGCGTCAACGACGTTCGTGCCGGCAAGCTGATCGAGCTCGACCTGGCGGACAGCGTCGCCGACGCCGATATCGAAGCGATGTGCCGCAAGCTGCTTGCCAATACGGTGATCGAGAATTTCCGGATCGAGCGCGAGCCGGCCCGAGCGGAGGCGGAAGCATGAAGAGCGCCGTGATCGTGTTTCCCGGCTCCAATTGCGACCGCGACCTTGCCGTGGCGCTGGAGCAAGTGAGCGGCGAGAGACCGGCGATGGTCTGGCACCGCGAAACCGAGCTTCCGGAACGGCTCGACCTGATCGGCATACCCGGCGGCTTCTCCTATGGCGACTATCTCCGTTCCGGCGCGATGGCGGCGCGCTCGCCGGTGATGCGCGCGGTCAAGGAGGCGGCCGACCGCGGCGTCTGCGTGCTGGGCATCTGCAACGGCTTCCAGATCCTGGCCGAAGCCGGGCTCCTTCCCGGCGCCCTGATGCGCAACTCCGGCATCGCCTTCGTCTGCCGCGACGTGCCGCTCACCGTCGAGAACAGCCAGTCCTCCTTCACCAGCCGCTACGAGGCTGGCGAGGAGATCGTCATTCCAGTCGCCCACCATGACGGCAGCTACCAGGCGGATCCCGACACGCTCGACCGGCTCGAGGGCGACGGCCGCGTCGCCTTCCGCTACGCCGGCGAATGCAACGGCTCGGCCCGCGACATCGCCGGCATCATCAACGAGAGCGGCAACGTGCTCGGCATGATGCCCCACCCCGAGCGGATGATCGAGCCGGCCCATGGCGGCAGCGACGGACGGCGGCTGTTCGAGGGGCTGGTCGAAGCGATCGGCTGAGCCCCAGGGCGGGGAGCGCCACGGGCCGCTCCGACGGTCGCAGCCGGCCTTACGATGTGGACCGGAACGGGGTGAAGTCGGTCTCCCTGTCGTAGACGTCGATCCCCTCGTGGCGCTTGAGGAAGCCCACCACTGCGTAGGTGAGCGGGGTCAGCAGAGCTTCCCAGGCGACCTTCAGCGCAAATTGGGTGGCGAGCACGGCCAGCAGCGTCCGGTTATCCCACACGCCCCAGAAAGCGAGCGGGTAGAAGATCAGGCTGTCGATTCCCTGTCCGACCATGGTCGAGCCGATGGTTCGGGCCCACAGGTGGCGGCCCGCGGTCCACACCTTCATCCTGGCAAGCACATAGCTGTTGGCGAACTCGCCCGCCCAGAAGGCGATGATCGAGGCCAGGACGATTCGCGGCACCTGCCCGAACACCGCCTCGTAGGCGGCCTGGCCGGTCCAGTGCGCCGCGGGCGGCAACGCGACCACCACTTGCGCCATGAAGGCCATGAACAGGAGGGCGGCGAACCCGACCCAGATGCAGCGGCGGGCGCGGGCATAGCCGTAGACCTCGGTCAAAACATCGCCGATCACGTAGGAAATGGGGAAGAACAGGATGCCGGCGCCGAACGGCCACGTGCCGAGGCCCGGCACCGTGATGGTCGCCACCTTGCCGGCGCCGAGCACGTTGGACAGCAGCAGGATGGTGACGAACGCCGCCATCGCATAGTCGAAATAGCGGAAGCGCTCGCCCTGGAGCGCCGCGCCCTCGACCCGCCTGATCCCGTCCCCGTCCACGGCCGCCGAAGCTAGCGCGGTTCCGCTCGCCCGCAAAGCGCGCTACATCGGGACCTGCGCGCGCCCGTAGCTCAGCCGGATAGAGCACGAGCCTTCTAAGCTTGGGGTCGCAGGTTCGAATCCTGCCGGGCGCGCCAGTTTTCCGCCATTTTTGCGTTACCTTTTTTCGGGCTAGGTAACGCATAGGTAACGAGCGAGCGGGATACCCCGGGGTTTCGTGGTACGCGCTGGGATACGGGTCGGCCTCGCGGCGGCTCCTGGCAGTCTGCCGACCGACGAACTTCGAGCGCGGCTCGTGTGAAAAGCGCCGCTGATCAGGCGGCGGAATCGTTCCCGCCACGCGGTGAGATCCCGGGGCGGCCGATCTGGAAGATCCACCGCCCCAAAAGCCGTCATTCCTCATAGTAGCGTGAGTCGTCCACGGCTCCGGTCGTAGAGAAGCTGGGCCTGGAATAACCCGTCCGGCCGGCAACCAGGTCGAAGCTGATTTCGGTCTCAAGCGCGATGGAATCGCCATGGAAAGCGCGATCCTGATCGTTCTCGCCGTTGAGATGGCCGGTGACGTTCGCGGTCAGCCCTTGATCGTGACGGTCGATCGTCACCTCCTCCGGGTAGAGCTCATCGAAATAGACGTGGAGCGCTCACTCATATCTGAGCGCCGCGACCGGGGAGCGGCGCGCGACCAGCCAGGCCTGGCCACCGACGGTGGCGAGGGTGACGAGGAGGGTGAAGGCGCCGCCGGCGAGGAACAGCAAGGGATCGATCGGGACATGGGCGGAGAAGCCCGCTAGCCAGCGGCTCATCAGCCACCAGACGATCGGCCAGGCGATCAGGTTTGCCCAGAGGACCGGCCGGGAGAACTGCCAGAGGAGCAGGCGGGCGATCTGGCTCGTGGTGGCGCCGAGCACCTTGCGGATGCCGATCTCCTTGGTCCGCTGCTCGGCCATGAAGGACGCCATGCCGAAGAGACCGATGCAGGCGATGAAAAGCGCGACGGCGGCGGCGAGGGCGAAGACGATGCCTTCGAGAAGGATGTCGCGGTAGAGGCCTTCGGCATATTGCTCGAGGGGCAAGATCTTGGGGAGGCCCTGCTGGCCGGTCGCGACCCAGAGGTTGCGGATTCCAGCCAGTGCGCCGGCCATGCCGCCGGACTGGATGCGGATGCTGAGCATTCCGAAAAGGGGAGGATCGACGAAATAGGCGGTGGGGGCGACGGGCACGCGGACCGATCCGGTCGGGAAATCGGGGACGACGCCGATCACGGTGAAGCCGCGCGCGCCGCGCTGCCCCGACGCCTGGAGGCGCAGGCCGATCGCCCGGGCGGGATCGCGAAGGCCGAGCGCCTCGACGGCGGTGCGGTTGATCACGATCCGCACCTCCTGCGGCCTGCCTTCGGCGGGCGGCGGCACGGTGTCGCCGCCCTGCGCTTCGCTGAACAGGCGTCCGGCGAGCGGCGCGAGGCCGTAGGCTTCGAGATAGCCCGGCGCGACCGAAAGGGTGTGGAAGGAGTGGATGTTGGACGGCGAGGTCTCCATCATCTCGACGACCTGCTCCGTGGTGATCATCGCCGGCTGCGAACAGGCGACGCCAACCACCTGGGGAAGGGCGGCGAGGCCGTTCCTGAGGCCGTCGGTGCAGGGCGCGGTGACCAGCACCATCTGCTGGCCGCTGAGCCGCGCGGCCGATTGCGCGGCGAAGCGAGTCTGGCTCCAGATGATCGCGGTGGCGACGACGAGTCCGGAAAGGATCGCGAACTGGACCAGGACGAGGACGCGGCGCAGGCGGCCGCCGTCGAACGCCGTGGGTCCGCCGCGAAGCGCCACGGCGGGGCGAAGCGCGGAGAGCACCAGGGCAGGGTAGGCGCCGGCGACGAGGCCGACTGCGAGGACGGCGAGGATCACGAGTGCGAGCAGCTCGGGCCGCCAATAGGCGAAGACGATCTCGCGATCGAGAAAGGCGTTGTAGGCCGGTAGCAGGAGTTCGACGGCGGCGATCGCAAGCACCATCGCAGCGCCGACCTGGAGGACCGCCTCGGCGACGAACTGCAGCGCGAGGACGCCGCGGCTCGCCCCGGCGGCCTTGCGGACCCCGACCTCGACCGAGCGGCCGGAGACGCGGGCGGTGGCGAGGTTGACGAAATTGACGCAGGCGCCGGCCAGGATAAGCAGCGCGATGATCGCCGCCGCCGTCATCGTCGCCTTGTCGCCGGGCGCCTTCATCGCGTTGACGCCGGCGGGTGCGAAATGGATGTCGCGGACATTGCGCGCGGTGAGGTCCACGGCGATTCCGAAGGGGTTGTCCTTGGGGATCTGGAGGTGGCTGACGACGAGGCCGGGGAGCTTGCTCCTGACGGCGTCCAGCGACGCGCCGGGGCGAAGCTTGAAATAGGTGTAGGTTGTCCCGTCGAAGTGGAAGCCGGTC
>DASZDE010000030.1:0-17720 GCA_035942355.1 Allosphingosinicella sp.
GTTCCCGGTGCCGCCGAACATGCGGTCGATCCCGGCGCCGCCGTCCAAGCGGTCATGGCCGCCCGAGCCGATCAGCCGGTCGGCGCCGCCGAGCCCGAACAGATCGTCGTCGAACGCGCCGCCGCGGATGGTCTGGTCCCCAGCCGAGCCGGTCCGGGTGACCGCCGTGGTCGGGGCGCGGCCGTAGATGATATAGGCTTCGCCGGCATAGCCGCCGCCGTCGTCGCCATAATGCGCGCCGACCATGATGTCGTCAAAGCCGTCGCCGTTGACGTCGCCGGCCGACGACACGCTCCGGCCCGCAGAGTCCCCAGTGACGTCGCCCTGGATCTTGAACCCGTTGGTGCCGTTGAGGGGGGTGTCGAGGTCGATCGTGCCGAACCCGTCCACCTTGCCAAAGATCACATAGGCCGCGCCGGCGCCGAGGCCGCCGCTATCTTCCTGCGTGGCGCCGATGATGATGTCGTCGAAGCCGTCGCCGTTGATGTCACCGGCATCGGAGACGCTCATCCCGAACCTGTCGAAATCGAACGCTCCGAGGATATGGAAGCCATCGGTCGCGGCGATCGGCGTGCCCAGCTCGATCTCGCCGAAGCCGCTCGGCTTGCCGAAGATCACATAGGCTTCGCCGGCGGATGGGCCGCCATCGCTGCCGCTGTAGACGCCGACGATGACATCGTCATAGCCGTCGCCATTGACGTCGCCCGCCCCGGAAACGCTCTTGCCGAGCAGGTCGCTGCCGGCATCGCCGCGAATGGCGAAGCCGACGCTGGGATCGTAGCCCGCATCGCTCGGGTCGAACATCGCCGGAGTGATCCCCGCGAAGCCCTGGTCGGTGCCGAAGATCACGTAGGCCGCGCCGCGATCGCCGTTGCCGAAATCGGCCTGAGGCGCGCCGACGATGATGTCGTCGAAACCGTCGCCATTGACGTCGCCCGCCCCCGACACGGCCTGACCGAACGAGTCGTAGCTCGAGGACGAGCCGATCCCGATCACATAGCCGTCGGCGGCGGCGATCGGACCGCCCACGTCGTCGTCGTCGAGGTCGATGTCGGTCTCGGACCCCGCCGGCTTGCCGAAGATCACATAGGCCTGGCCGCTATTATAGATGTCGTCCTCGCCGCGCGGGGCGCCGATGACCAGGTCGTCGAGGCCGTCGCCATTGACATCGCCGGCGAAGGAAACGCTGGTGCCCAGCTGGTCGCCCGTATCGTCGCCCTGCAGGATTATGAAGTCGTCGCCGGCGTCGGCTCCGGCCAGGTCGATCGTGGCGAACCCGCTCGCCTTGCCGAACACCACATAGGATTTGCCGGCATTGTCGCCGGCATTGTCGCCGTAGCGCTCGCCGACGATGAGGTCGGCGAAGCCGTCGCCGTTATAGTCGCCGGCGCCGGAGACGCTGAAGCCCAGATGGTCGTGCGCGGCGTCGTTCTGGATGGCGAAGCCGTCGGCGGCGGCGAGCGGGGTGGCCAGGTCGATGGAGGGCGGAAGCCCGCCTGCCTTTCCGAAAATGACATAGGCCGCGCCGGCATATTGGACGGCGGTGCTGCCATAGGGCGCGCCGACGATGAAGTCGCCGATGCCGTCGCCGTTGACGTCGCCCGCCTCCGACACGCTCGCGCCGGCCTTGTCGTTACCTTCGCCGCCCATGACGATGACGGCCGCGCCCGCCGTCGACAGATCGATCGTCGCTGGAAAATCAGCCATTTCGACTCGCCCTCCCCCTAAGTCCTTGACGAGCCATACACGTCTTGCGGCTATTACGGTAGTGATCGTTAACCCTTGCGGCCTCAGCGCGGCGGCGGCTGCACGATCAGCACCTTGAGATCGCGATCCGGGCGCCAGTCGCGCCGGCGCATCTCGAACCGGGTAGGCCCGATCCGGCGCACGCCCGAGCCGCAGAAGCTGACGATGTTGGCCGGCGCGCCCTTGTCCACCACCAGCCGGAAGTCGCCGATCGGCGAACGCCAGTTGGCGCCGGTGGTGAGGATGTAGCCGATGCGCTGCTCCGGGAGCGTCGGATAGTCTGCGCCGGCCCGCCGGGCGAGCCGGTCGAGCGCCGCCAGGAAGGCCGCATCGACGCAATAGTCGGCGATCATCGCGCGCCCCTCGGGCGACGCGCGAAAGTCGGGCATCGCGAGGGCGGCGCTGACGCTCGCGCCGGTGCCGGGCCGGTAGCTGTGCTCGACCACCAGGTCGCGGCCGGCGGGGAAGAGCTGCTGCCAATACCAGGTCTCGGCGACCGTCCACATCGGCGCCAAATGCCGCTCCATGCCCCGGCCGGCATCATATTCGTGGGCCTCGGCAAGGCCGAGCCCGACGAGCCGTGCCCGCTCGGCCTCGGGCAGCGCATCGAGCGCCTCGCCGATGCCGCGGCCCGAAGCGGCTGGCGAGATCGGCATTCCGAGGCCGGCCAGCGTCCTGCCGTGGTCGGTGCCGCCGAGCATCGCCTTGCGCTCGACCTGCGTCTTCACCGGCGCTCCATCGACCGAAGTGCGAAAGTCGGAGGGAAAGGCGACGTCGCTTTCGCGCTCCGCCGCCAGGTCGCGCTCGGGCATCGGGAACGCCACCGTGAGCCGCAGGTCGCGGCCGCTGCGGTTGCGGAACACGTAGCGGACCCGCACCTGCTCGGCCGACACGAACAGATTTTCGGACAGCATGTCGATGTCGGCGCTCTGCTTCAGCACCAGCCCGCCGGCGGCGGTCTCGGCGATGCTGTCATTGGCGACGGCCGGCGCCGGAGCGCTGGCCAGGACGGCGCCGCTCAGGATGATCCACGCAGGTCGCATCTTTTCCCCTCTTCCGTCGCAAGCGTAGAGCGATTTGCGCGGGAAGCGAAGCGCCCTATGAAAGCGCGGGGTGCCGGGCTGGGCGCCCGCCAGGAGGGGGAATCTGAATGCGCTGGTTCGTTGCTGCCTTGCTGGCTTTCGCCGCCGCGCCCGCGCCGGCGGAAACCGTGATCGTCACCGCCGCGCGGATGATCGACGTGCTGGCCGGGCGGGTGGTCGAGGAGCCGGTGGTCGTGATCACCGACGGCCGGATCGCAGCGGTCGGCGCGCGCGGCGGCGCGGCGCCCGCCATTCCCGCCGGCGCCAGGCGGATCGACCTGGCCGGCAAAACCCTCCTTCCCGGCCTCATCGACATGCATTTCCACGTCGGCGGATCGCCGACCATCACCGGCTATCGGCTGCAGGATTATACCGACAATTTCTTCACCGTGCTCGGCGTTTCCAACGTCAAGGCGACGCTCGATTCGGGCTTCACCACGGTGCGCTCGGTCGGCGACGACGATTATGCCGACGTCGCCGTCCAGCAGGCGGTCGACGGCGGCTTCATCCCCGGCCCGCGGATCGTCGCCGCCACCCATTTGCTCGGCGCCACCGGCGGCCATTGCGACTGGAACGTCAACCGGCCGTCGCTCAACCGCACCGCCGCCGCCATCGCCGACGGCCCGTACGAGGTCCGCAAGAAGGTGCGCGAGCTCAGGAAGCTCGGCGCCCAGCTGATCAAGATCTGCGCGACCGGCGGCGTCTTCTCGCGCAACACCGAGCCGGGCGCGCAGCAAATGACCTATGAGGAGATCAAGGCCGCGGCCGACGAGGCGCACATGCTCGGGCTGCGCGTCGCCGCCCATGCCCACGGCGCGGCCGGGATCAAGGATGCGATCCGCGCCGGCGTCGATACGATCGAACATGCCAGCTTCATCGACGCCGAGGGCATCCGGCTCGCCAGGAAGCACGGCACCTGGCTGGTGATGGACATCTACAATACCGAATATACCCAGGCCGAAGGCAAGAAGCTCGGCATCCCCGAGGAGTTCATGCGCAAGGACCGCGAGACCGCGCAGGCGCAGCGCGACAATTTCCGGCTCGCCCACAAAGCGGGCGTGAAGATGCTGTTCGGCTCGGACGTGCTGACCATGCCGTGGGGGATGGCGGGGCGCCAGTTCCGGGTGATGACCGACTATGGGATGACGCCGATGGAGACGATCCAGGCCGCCACCCGCAACGCCGCCGAGGCGCTCGGCTGGACCGCGGACGTCGGCGCGATCGCGGTCGGCCGCTACGGCGACATCATCGCCGTGGACGGCGATCCGCTCGCCGACATAAGCGAGCTCGAGCATGTCGACGTGGTGATCAAAGGCGGGGAGGTGGTGGCGACGCGCTGACGCTCAGCGCCTGGCCTTCACCCACAGGTGCCGGGCCAGCATCAGCGGCGGCATGCGCAGCCAGTGCGAGCGGACGTAGCAAGCGAGCCGGAGCGCCTTGCGGGTCGGCTGGCCCCAGCCGTTGCGGGCGAGCAGGCGGGCTTCGAACAGGCGGTCGGAGAGCCGGGCGCGGCCGGCGACGGCGCGGTCGACCGGGGTTCGGTAGAGCGTGGCGGCGAGCCGCAGCGCACGCCCGACGGGCTGATCGAGCTGGTGGAGCCGGGCGCGCGCGGCGAGCGCTTGCCAGAAGCCCGGCCGCTCGCCGAAGTCGCGCAGCAGCCGGTCGATGTCCCACAAATTGCGCAGGCCGCCGGCAAGGTCGCCGTCGGCGAACAGGTGGGCGGCGGCGTGGATCACCATGTCGGCCGGGGCCAGGATGCGCAGCCCGCTCGCCAGCTCGGCGGCGTCGGCGATCATCGCGGCAGGATCGGGCGTCGGCCGCGCGGTCGGCGGCAGGATCGTGTGGTGGACGTCGATCATCCGGTCGCGCGAGCGGTGGATCAGCGGCGGCAGCTCGTGCATCCAGCGGCGGTAGTAAAGGTCGTCATAGCCGTCCTGCTTGACCCACTCCCAGCCGGCCCCGAGCAACGCGGCCTGGACGGCATCGAGGCTGCCGCGCGGGACCAGGATGTCGAGGTCGCCGATCGAGCGGCCGATCCCCGCCGGCAGCCCGGCCGCGGCGTAGGCCGTGCCCTTGAGCAGCACCACCGGCACGCCGAGCGGGGCGAGCGCGCGCCGGCACATCTCGGCCTCCCACAAGGCCTGGGTGCGGGCGAAAGCGTGGTCGCGGCGGGCGTCGCCGAGGATGCGTTCGACCGGCGCGGGCACCGCCGCGCCGTCCAGCCGATGCGCGAGCGCGCCGACCAGCGACTCCGCCCGCGCCGCCGCGATCAGCGGCGTCCATTGTTCGGCGGCGAGTCCGGCGGCGGCCGTGGGGTCGGCGAGGAGCGCGACGAGCGATCGGACGGCGCTCATGCCAGGTCCTTCCACAGCCGGTCGACGAGCGCGAGCGCGCTCTCGGTGTCGGGATAGTCGATGGCGTGGGCCGGCACGGCGCCGATGAGGCCGGTCAGGGCCGTAAAGCCGGCCTCGCCCAGGGCGACATAATTGGTCGAGGCCTGGGTCAGCCGCACGAACGCCTCGGCGGCCCCGACCGGGCGCAGCTCCGGGCTAAGGTCGCGGCCGAAGCGGGGGAACAGGAGCAAGGCCGGGGCCGCGGGCTCGGCCATGCGCGCGAGCGCCTCCTGATTGGGCCTCAGGTGGCGGATGGCGCCTTTGGGCGTCCCCTGCAGCAGCGGCCCGAGCCGCGCCCGGTCGGCAATGCCGGCAACCACCGAAATCGCGCCGTTCTTGAGGCTGATCGCGCGGGGGAAGGCGTGGAGGCTGCCGTCGGCCGGGTCGAGCAGGGCGAATTCGTCGCCCATCAGCCGCCAGCCGCGCTCGCCCAGGATCGCCGCCAGCGTCGATTTGCCCGAGCCGGAATGGCCGGTCATGACCAGCGCCTTGCCGCCGCGCTCGACGGTCGAGGCGTGCAGCAGCAGATAATGTTTGTGGCCGAGCGCCATTTGCAGGTTCATGCCCATCTCGGCGGCGAGCAGGCCCTGCGCGAGCGGCAGCGGGGCGGCGTCGGGAAGCGTGTAGTCGCCGCGGATCGCGACCGCGGGCCTGAGCCAGCGCCGCCACGGCCGCTCGGCCTCGAGCCGGACGGTGAAGTCGCAGACGCCTTCGGGCGCGGGATAAGCGGCGTAGAGGCGGCGCAGCTGGTCGATCGGCTCCGCCCAGTCCGAGCCGACGCGGAAGCCGACCGGCCCCACCTGCAGGCTATGCTCGTACCTCATGCCGCGCGGGCGATGTTCCCCGGCGAAAGCCGGGGTCCAGCTCTCGGTTCCTCCTGGGCCCCGGCCTTCGCCGGGGAACAGCGGCTCACCAGACCTGCCGCTTCGAGCTCGTCGAGCCGCGGCTGGAGCTCGGCTTCGGCGCCGTCGATGTCATAGGCTTCGGCGAGCCTGGCGAGGATTTCCGCGAGGCTGCCCGGCCGGCCGGCCAGAACCTCGAGGATCTGCGGGGCCGGCGGGGCGAGGATATGGGTGATTCCGGACGGCCGGTGGAACCAGGCGGTAAGGCCGTCGAGCTCGACCCGGCGGACAGCCTCCGGGGGATCGGCGATGTAGCGCGGCCCGGCCATGCCGGCCTGGATCAGCGCGGCATCTGCAGCGAGGCGTAGCAGGTGAAACCGCTCATCCCCGCCTGCAGACGGCGAATATAATTGGCGTAAGCCTGAGCGGATTGCGAATCGATCCCGGCCGGGGACGGGCCGCCGCCGAGCATCACCCTCACCTCTTCGCCGGTAAGGTTGCGCGGCGCCGGCGCGAACGCGCCGGGCGTGCCGGGCGCGACCAGGCTGCCGTCGGCGGCGATGTAGCTGCCGGCGGCCTCGGGCGCGGGGACCGGGATTTCGCAGGTGAGCACCGAGCCGGCGGTCTGCGCCAGCGCCGGGCGGATCGTGACCACGGTCGAGGCCGCGGCGGCGCCGAGCGCGAGCACGATGCGGCGGCTCGGCAGCGGCCCGGCGGCGCCCTCTTGCTGATCGACCTTCTCGCTCATGACGCTACCTGCATACAGACGCGACCTTTCATAACCGTAAAGCGTTCAGATTTCGAGCTGTGGCGTGTCCGGAACGATCCCGCTAAGGGACAATCCGGCATGGCCCCAACCCGCATCTGGCGACCTCTCACCGCGCTGGCGGCCGGCGCGATCGGCCTTGCCTCGGCGCTGTCGGCCGGCTCCCCGCCGGTCGCCGCCTTCGCCGCCTTGATGTTCGGGATCGTCGCCGGCGCGGTGCTGTGGGCGCCGCGCGAAGCGGGCCCGAGCGCCGGCGCCGCCGCGGACGAGCCGGCCGCTCCGGCGGATCCGGCGATCCGCGAGCTGATCGACGCGATCGACGAGCCGATGCTGGTGGTGCGCGAGCGCCGCGTGGTCCAGGCCAACGCCGCCGCCACGGCGGTGCTCGGCGAGCATATCGAAGGCGCCGACGTGCGGCTCGCCATCCGCCACCCGGCGGCGGCCGAACGGCTCACCCGCGGCGGCGCGGACGAGCCGGCCGAGCGGATCACCGAGACCGAGCTGGTCGGGCTCGGCGAGCGCGACCGGCGCTGGACGATGACGGTGGTGCGGCTCCACGACGGCAGCCGTCTGGTCCGGCTCGCCGACCGCAGCGAAGCCCAGGCGTCCGAGCAGATGCGGGTCGATTTCGTCGCCAATGCCAGCCACGAGCTGAGGACGCCGCTCGCCACCCTGATCGGCTTTGCCGAGACGCTGCAGGACGACGCCGCCGCCGAGGACCGCGAGACCCGGCACCGCTTCCTCACCATCATGTCGAACGAGGCGCGGCGGATGCAGCAGCTGATCGACGACCTCATTTCGCTGTCGCGGATCGAGGCCGAGCGTTTCAGCCCGCCGCGCGAGGCGGTGCCGCTGCTGCCGCTGATCGAGGAGGTGCGGCGCGGCTGCGCCCAGCTGAGCGCGGAGAAGGGCAGCACCATTGCCGTCGAGCCTGGCAGCATCGATCCCGTGGTCCCCGGGGACCGGCTGCAATTGCTCCAGATGCTGCGCAACCTGGTCGACAACGCCCTCAAATACGGTCGTCCGGGCGAGGATGTCCTCATCCGCTTCGAGGCGGCCGACGCCGACATGGTCAGGGTCAGCGTCATCGACCGCGGCGAAGGCATCGCCCAGGAGCAGCTGCCGCGGCTGACCGAGCGGTTCTACCGGGTTGATCCGAGCCGCAGCCGGGCGATGGGCGGCACCGGCCTCGGCCTCGCCATCGTCAAGCATATCGCCCAGCGCCACCGCGGCCGGATCGAGATCCGCAGCCGGCTCGGCGAAGGGACCTCGGTCAGCGTCTACTTGCCGGCCTTGTCATCAAAGAGTCACGGAAGCGTCACAGAAGTCACGCGCAGTCAAAATAGGGATGTCGCGGACGCCAATTAGCGCGTCCGATGGAGGCACATTTGAAAACAGCGATTTTCACGCTCGCGCTGGCCGGGCTCACGCTGGCGGGCTGCCAGGATCAGGCCGGCGGCGGCGGCGAAGGCGCCGCGCGCCAGCAGATCCGCATCGTCGGCTCCTCGACCGTCTATCCGTTCGCGACCGCCGTCGCCGAGCGCTTCGCCCAGTCCAATCCGTCGTTCAAGGCGCCGATCGTGGAATCGACGGGCACCGGCGCCGGCATGAAATTGTTCTGCGCGGGCGTCGGCGCGCAGCATCCCGACATCACCAACGCGTCGCGGCGGATCAAGAAATCCGAGCTGGAAGACTGCCGCAAGAACGGCGTCAACCAGGTGATCGAGGTTCAGGTCGGGATCGACGGGCTCGCCTTCATCACCGCCAGGAACGCGCAGCCGATCGCGCTCACCGTCGAGGACGTCTACGAGGCGATCGCCGCGACTCCCTACGGCAAGCCGAACACAGCCAAGACCTGGCGCGACGTCAATCCGGCGCTGCCCGCGGTCGCGATCCAGGTCTACGGCCCGCCGCCGACCTCGGGCACGCGCGACGCCCTGGCCGAGATGATCCTCGACAAGGGCTGCAACGCCAACCCCGAGATGAAGGCGCTCAAGGAGAGCGACGAGGACCGGCACAAGCAGATCTGCACCAAGGTCCGCGAGGACGGCGCCTATGTCGAAACCGGCGAGAACGACAATCTGCTCGTCCAGAAGGTGTCGGCGAACCCCGGCGCGGTCGGGGTGATGGGCTACAGCTTCCTCGAGGAGAATGCCAACGCCGTCCAGGGCCTCGCCCTCGGCGGCGTCGCCCCCACCTATCAGACCATCTCGTCGTTCGACTATCCCGGCGCGCGCCCGCTGTTCATCTACGTCAAGGGCGAGCATGTCAGCGCGATACCGGGACTCAAGGAATATCTGGCGGAGTTCGCGCGCGGCTGGGGCGAGCGGGGTTATCTGGTCCAGCGGGGCCTGATCGCCTCGCCGCCGGAAATCCAGGCGAGCGCGGCGGCGGCGGCGACCTCGCTGCGGCCGATCGACGCAAGCCAGCTGAAATGAAAATTGCGATGCGGCTGCTCCCCGGCGAAGGCCGGGGTCCAGCTTCACCGCGAACCTGGATCCCGGCCTTCGCCGGGAAACAAGGCGGGTAAATGTCCCTTGCGGCGATCGCATTGCTGATCATCGGCCTCGGCCTGGTCGCGTGGCTCAGCGCGCGCGCCAAGGCGATGGCGCTGGCGGTCCCCGGCAAGCCGCGCCCGCATTCGCTGCCCGGCTATCACGGCTGGTACGTCGCCTTGTGGGCGGTCTTGCCGGCGTTGGCGTTCCTGGCCGTGTGGGGCTCGGTATGGGGCGGCCTGGTCACCCAGGCGGTGCTCGACAGCCCGGCCGCCGCCGCGCTCCCGGCCGAGCCGATGCAGCGCGGCGCGGTGCTGAGCGAGGCGCGCAGCCTCGCCGACGGCAGCCTCCAGACCGCCTTCAATCCCGTGTCGGAGACCTTGGCGCCGGCCTATGCGGAGGCCTCCGAGCGCTATCTGCTGATCGGCGGCGGCGTCGCCCTGCTGCTCGCTTTCGCCGGCGGCGCCTTCGCCTTCACTCGAGTCTCGCCCCATTTCCGCGCCCGCACCCGGGTCGAGCGGCTGGTCATGGCGGTGCTGCTGACCGCCTCGCTGATCGCGATCCTCACCACGCTCGGCATCGTGCTGTCGCTGCTGTTCGAATCGCTGCGCTTCTTCGCGCTGGTCTCGCCGGTCGAGTTCCTGTTCGGCCTCAACTGGAGCCCGCAGACCGCGATCCGCGCCGACCAGGCGGGTTCGTCGGGCGCGTTCGGAGCGATCCCGCTCTTCTGGGGCACGATCTTCATCGGCGCGATCATCGCCATGATGGTCGCCATCCCGCTCGGCCTGATGAGCGCCATCTACCTTACCCAATATGCGTCGCCACGCGTCCGGGCGTGGATGAAGCCGCTGCTCGAAGTGCTCGCCGGGGTGCCGACCGTCGTCTACGGCTATTTCGCCGCGCTCACCGTCGCTCCGGCGGTGCGCAGCTTCGGCGTCGCGCTCGGCATCCCCGCCTCGTCCGAATCGGCGCTGGCGGCGGGGCTGGTGATGGGCATCATGATCATTCCGTTCGTCTCCTCCATGGCCGACGATTCGATCGCCGCGGTTCCGCAGGCGATGCGCGACGGCTCGCTGGCAATGGGCGCGACCACGTCCGAGACGATCCGCAAGGTGCTGGTGCCGGCGGCGCTGCCGGGCGTCGTCGGCGGCGTGCTGCTCGCGGTCAGCCGCGCGATCGGCGAGACGATGATCGTGGTGATGGCGGCGGGGCTCGCGGCCAACCTCACCGCCAATCCGTTCGAGAGCGTGACCACCGTCACCACCCAGATCGTCCAGCTGCTGACCGGCGACCAGGAGTTCGACAGCGCCAAGACCCTGGCCGCCTTCGCGCTCGGCCTGGTGCTGTTCATCGTCACCTTGTTGCTCAACATCGTCGCGCTGCGCGTCGTCAAAAAATATCGCGAAGCCTATGAGTGAGGGTCTGGACCTCCTCACCTCCGCTCGCCCTGAGCCTGTCGAAGGGCTGTCCTCTTCCTGTTGCCATCGGAGGGACGAACGGCCGGGCTTCGACAAGCTAAGCCCGAACGGGTTTCGGGGCCAAAGCTCATGAGCGAAGCCGCCGCCCCCGCCGCGCCCCGCCCCGAGCCCCGGACGCGCATCCCGACCGACTGGAACGCGGCGGCGATGCAGCAGCGCATCCGCCGCCGCTACGCCGCCGAGCGGCGGTTCCGGCTGGTCGGGCTCGCCGCGGTGTTGCTGTCGGCCGGCTTCCTCGCGCTGCTGCTGATCAGCATGCTCGCCAACGGCCTGCGCGGCTTTACCCAGACCGAGGTGCGGCTCGAGATCGATTTCCCCCACAGCAGCCTGATCGTCGACCCCGCGACCCTGCGCGGCTTCGGCGCCGAGGCGGCGCTGGCCAATGCCGACTTCGAAGGCACCGTGCGGGCGGCCGCCGGGAGGCAATATGGCGAGATTGCGGACGGCCTCTTCTCCGATGCCGCCTGGCTGCGCGTGCGCGAAGCCGTCGCGCAGGACCCGTCGATCCTCGCCGGCACCGGCACCTTCTGGCTGCCGGCCTCGGATGCCATCGACGTGGCCGCCAAGGGCGACGGCGCGGCCGAGGCCGAGGCCGTGCATCGCCGGCTGGCCGCGGCCAATGCCGTCAGCACCGGCTTCAACAGCGATTTCCTCACCGGCGCCGACGCCACCGACCCGACCGTGGTCGGCATCTGGGGCGCGTTCAAGGGCTCGCTGCTGACGATGCTGGTGACGCTCGCCCTCGCCTTTCCGGTCGGTGTGCTGTCGGCCGTCTATCTCGAGGAATATGCGCCGCGCAACCGCTGGACCGACCTGATCGAGGTGTCGATCAACAATCTCGCCGCGGTTCCGTCGATCATTTTTGGCCTACTCGGGCTCGCCGTGTTCCTCAACTTCATGCACCTGCCGCGCTCGGCGCCGCTGGTCGGCGGCGTCACGCTCGCGCTGATGACCATGCCGGTGATCGTCATCGCCGGCAGGAACGCGATCAAGTCGGTGCCGCCGTCGATCCGCGATGCCGCGCTCGGGATCGGCGCGAGCCGCGTCCAGGTCGTGTTCCACCATGTCCTGCCGCTGGCGCTCCCCGGCATCCTCACCGGCACGATCATCGGCATGGCGCGCGCGCTCGGCGAGACGGCGCCGCTGCTGATGATCGGCATGCGCGCGTTCATCGCCTCGCCGCCGGGCGGCTTCACCGATCCGGCGACGGTGCTGCCGGTCCAGCTCTTCCTGTGGTCGGACGAGGTCAACCGCGGCTTCGTCGAGAAGACTTCGGCCGCGATCATCGTCCTGCTCGCCTTCCTGCTCGCGATGAACGGGCTGGCAATCTACCTTCGCAACCGATTCGAGAGGCGCTGGTGAAACTGATGACCGCCGAGACGATCAACGATCTTGCCGCCCACCAGCAGGCGATCCACCGCAACGACGCCAATCCCAAGATGACCGCGCGCGACGTCAGCGTCTTCTACGGCGACAAGCAGGCGATCGACGAAGTTTCGATCGACATCAGCCAGGAGAATGTCACCGCCTTCATCGGCCCGTCGGGCTGCGGCAAATCGACCTTCCTGCGCACCTTCAACCGGATGAACGACACCATCCCCAGCGCCCGCTTCCAAGGCCGGATCGAGCTCGACGGCGAAGACATTTACGCATCGGGAATGGACGTGGTGCAGCTCCGCGCCCGGGTCGGTATGGTGTTCCAGAAGCCCAACCCGTTCCCGAAATCGATTTACGAGAACGTCGCTTATGGCCCCCGCATCCACGGCCTCGCGCATGGCAAGTCGGCGATGGACCAGGTCGTCGAAAGGTCGCTTCGCCGCGCTGGCCTGTGGGAAGAGGTCAAGGACCGGCTCCAGGACAGCGGCACGGCGCTGTCGGGTGGACAGCAGCAGCGCCTGTGCATCGCCCGCGCGATCGCCGTCGATCCCGAAGTGATCCTGATGGACGAACCTTGCTCGGCCCTCGATCCGATCGCCACCGCGAAGATCGAGGAGCTGATCCACGAATTGCGCGGCCGCTACGCGATCGTGATCGTCACCCACAATATGCAGCAGGCGGCGCGCGTCTCGCAGCGCACCGCCTTCTTCCACCTCGGCAGCCTCGTCGAATATGGCGACACGTCGGAGATCTTCACCAACCCGCGCGCGACGCGGACCAAGGACTACATCACCGGCCGCTACGGCTGAGAAGGAAAATCCCATGTCTACCGGTGCCCATACCGTCAAGGCGTTCGACGAAGACCTCGACCAGCTCCGCGCGTCGATCGCCGAGATGGGCGGCCTTGCCGAAAGCGCGATCCGCGAATCGATGCGCGCGCTGATGCAGCGCGACACCGAGGCCGCGATCAGGGTGGTCGAGAACGACCGGAGCATCGATGCGCTGGAAGCCGAGATCGAGCGCAACGCGGTGCAGATCATCGCGCTGCGCGCGCCGATGGCCGACGACCTGCGCGACGTCGTCGCCGCGCTCAAGATCGCCGGCGTGGTCGAGCGGATCGGCGACTATGCCAAGAATATCGCCAAGCGCGTCCATGTGATCGAGGAAGCCGCCAATATCGAGCCGCTGTCGCTGCTGCCGGAAATGGCGCGCATCGTCGGCGAGATGGTTCACAACGTCCTTGACGCCTATGCCGCGCGCGATCCCGAAAAGGCGGTGGCGGTGTGCGACCGCGACCGGGCGGTCGACGATTTCTACAACAGCCTGTTCCGGACCCTGCTCACCTTCATGATGGAGAACCCGCACAATATCACGCCGGCGACCCACCTGCTGTTCATCGCCAAGAATCTGGAGCGGATCGGCGATCATAGCACCAACGTCGCCGAGATGGTTTATTTCGCGGCGACCGGCGAGCATATGGCGGAGCGGCCCAAGGGCGAGGACCCGACCCGGGGCGACTGGTCCGATGACTAAGGGGCGGATCCTGCTGGTCGAGGATGACGGCGCGCTGGCCGAGCTGCTCGTCTACAACCTCCGCAAGGAGGAATTCGAGATCCGGCACACCGCCGACGGCGAGGAGGCGATGCTGCTCGCCCGCGAATCGCCGCCCGATTTGGTGCTGCTCGACTGGATGATCGAGGGCGTGTCGGGGATCGAGGTCTGCCGGCGGCTGCGGCGGCGGCCCGAGACCGCCAACGTGCCGATCATCATGCTGACCGCGCGCGGCGAAGAAGCGGACCGCATCCGCGGCCTCGAGACGGGGGCCGACGACTATATCACCAAGCCCTTTTCCCCACGCGAGCTGATCGCCCGCGTCGGCGCGGTGCTGCGGCGCGTCCGGCCGGCGCTGGCGGGCGAGCAGCTCAGCTATGCCGACGTCGAAATGGACATGGTCAGCCACAAGGTGAAACGCGGCGGCGATGCCGTCGCGCTCGGGCCGACCGAGTTCCGGCTCCTCAAGCACTTTCTCGAACATCCCGGCCGCGTCTTTTCGCGCGAGCGGCTGCTCGATTCGGTGTGGGGCCGCGACAATTACATCGAGCCGCGCACCGTCGACGTCCATATCCGCCGCTTGCGCAAGGCGATCAACGCCGGCGGCAGGAGCGATATCATCCGCACCGTGCGCTCCGCCGGCTACGCTCTCGACAACGATGGCCGCGCCTGACCTCCGCCGCTGGATCGGTTGAACCAAAGCAACGGCCGCCGCGTTGGGTTCGCGGCGCCGGCGGACCGTGCGCCCGCACGACGCCCGGGCCGGGCGTCCTGTTCAAGGAGTTGAAGCCGATGAAGATGATCCTGTTCGCCGCCGCCCTTTCGATCGGCGGCGCCGCCATCGCCCAGACCGATCCCAACCAGCCCAGCGGCCAGACGGTCGAGGATCCCTCGCAGAGCACCGGACCGCGCGGGGTCACCCAGCAGGGCACCGACCCGGACGGCCAGGCGACGGCTCCGGCCGGCACCAACCAGCCCCCTCCGGCGGGTCATGCGACGCCGAGCCCCGACCAGCAGGCCGCCTTCGCCCCGCGTCCGGCCGCGGGCGAATACCCGCCCTGCTCGCGCACCGTGACCGACGGCTGCGTCCAGACCTATGAGCGCGGCGTCCGCCGCCGCTCCCGTCGGTAGCCTCGCGGATAAAATTTCGCTGCCGAATCGATTGAACAAAATCCCGCGGAGCGTCGTTTACCATGCGCCGCGTCCGAGCACGCGCCGCTTTAAAACCTGTTGCGAGGCGCTCCGGCACGGTGCCGAGCGCCTAAGGAGGTCCGCATGAAGATCATCTTGTTAGCCGCCGCCCTTTCGGTCAGCAGCCTGGCGCTGGCCCAGGGCACGACCACCGACGACGCGCAGACGTCGACCGACACCACCGCCACCACCGGCACCGAGACGATGGGCACCGATCAGGGCACGGCCGGCACAGCCACCGACACGGGTACGGCCACCGACACCGGAACCGCCACGGACACCGGCATGCAGACCGGCGGCGCGATGACAACGGGCGGCGGCGGCACCGTCGCTCCGAGCAACGCCAGTCCGGAGCGCGACGCGCGCGGCATCCCGGTCGTCTCCGACGCCGCCGAAGCGCCTCCGGGCACCAATGCGCCGCCGCCGGCCGGCGGGGGCAGGGTCGTGCCGAACCCCAACCAGGCCGCGGCCTTCTCGACCCAGGCGAGCACCGAAAACTACGTGCCCTGCTCGAAAACGGTCACCGACAATTGCGTCCAGACCTATGAGCGCGGCAGCCGCCGCTAGGCGGTGATTGCGGGGCGCCGGCGGGCGCCCCGCCTCCTCAACAGCCGCATTGCGCGTCCGCGTGGGGCCTCGCAGCTCCCATCAAGCTTCCCGCTCCCCGCATGATGTGCCTGCAAGTGTATTGCGAATGCAATACACCTATGCTATGGCCGCGCCTCTCAAGGAGGAGCCGACATGTACAGCCAAAGCGATCTCGACGCCGCGGTCGCGGCCGGGGCGATCAGCCCTGAGGCCGCCGACGCGCTGCGCAATTACGTCGAGCAAGGCCGCGCCACGCCGGCCGTCGACGAGGAGCATTTCCGCCTCCTCACCGGCTTCAACGACATATTCGTGGCGATCGCCGCCGCCATCCTGCTGGTTGCGGTCGGCTGGATCGGAAACTCCTTCCCGCCCCATCTCGACGGCAACGGACCGTCGCCGTTCGGCGGCCTGCTGGTCGCCGCCTCGGCCTGGGGCCTGGCCGAATTCTTCACCCGCAAGCGGCGGATGGCGCTGCCGAGCATCCTGCTGCTGCTCGCCTTCATCGGCGGCCTGTTCGCGACCGCCGGCACCGTGCTCGTACTCGCGGTCGGCGAGCGCACGTTCGACAATCAGGAGCGGGCGATCGCGCTTGTCTTCGCCGCCGCCGCCGCGCTCGCGGCCGCCGGGGCGTGGCTGCACTGGCGCCGGTTCCGGGTGCCGATCACCATCGCCGCCGGAGCGGCCGCCCTGGTCGGGCTGGTGCTGTGGGTGATCGCCTATGCGCTTGGCGATTCGCCCGATCGGAGTGCCGTCCTGCACGGCTCCGCCTTGCTGCTCGGCATCGTCGTCTTCCTGTCCGCTATGGGGTGGGATTCGTCCGACCCGCGGCGCGAGACGAGGCGCTCCGACGTCGCCTTCTGGCTCCACTTGCTGGCGGCGCCGATGATCGTCCACCCGGTCTTCACCCTGCTCGGCCTCAACGACGGCGACGCCACCGCGGTCGAGGGGCTGATCGTCATCCTCATCTACGTGCTGCTCGGGCTGACCGCGCTCGCCATCGACCGGCGCGCGCTGCTGGTCTCGGCGCTCGCCTATGTGCTGTGGACCTTGAGCGATCTGTTCGAGCGGTTCGGCGCGGTCGAGCTCAACTTCGCGCTCACCGCCCTGGTCATAGGATCCGCGCTGCTGCTGCTGTCGGCCTTCTGGCAGGGCGCCCGGCGGGCGGTGGTGCGGCCGCTGCCGGCGACGCTGCAGGCGCGGCTGCCGGTGGTTGACCGGGTCGCGGTCAGCCCCCAACCAGCTTCATGAGCCGGCGCTCGACCGGGGCGAGCACGGGGCCGAGCTCATGGCCCTGCCTCAGCACCGCGCCATTTTCCGCGATCAGCGCCCACATCCCGTTTCGCCCGTGCAGCGCCGGGCGCTTCTCGATCTTATATTCGGGCCGTTCGGCGGTGCGGCGGAACGCCCAGAAGGCGGCGGCGTCGCCGCGGAACTCGATCGCATAATCCTTCCACAGCCCGGCCGCGACCATGCGTCCGTACAAGTCGAGGATGCGGATCAGCTCGCCCCGTTCGAAGCCCACCGGGGAGGCGGGCGATGTCGCAAGCGGAAAAGGGTGGACGCTGCCCATCAGGCGCTGTCGCGCTCCGTGGCCTCGCGCTTGCGGCCGGCGCGCCTGCCGCCGTCGCGTTCCTCGATCAGCTCCGCCACCCGCTTCCTCAACTGCTCGACCTCGCACTTCAGAATGTCGAGCTTTTGCGCCGCAGGGTCAAACATTTCGTTACAGGGCGTGCCGTAAGGCAAGAATTCGCCGGCATATTCACTGGCGTCGACCAGAGTCGGCCGCGCCGGAATGCCGACCATCGTCGCCCCTTCCGGCACATCCTTGGTGACCACCGCATTGGCGCCGATCCGCGCCCGCGCGCCGACCTGGATCGGCCCCAGCACCTGCGCGCCCGAGCCGATGATGACGCCGTCGCCGATCGTCGGGTGGCGCTTGCCGGGCACGCCGTCGGTCGGGTTGGTCCCGCCCAAGGTGACGTTTTGGTAGATGGTGACGTCGTCGCCGATCTCGGCGGTCTCGCCGATCACCGTGAAGCCATGGTCGATGAAGAAGTTGCGGCCGATCTCGGCGCCGGGATGAATGTCGATCGCGGTCAGCATCCGCGCCAGATGATTGACGATGCGGGCGAGCAAGTAAAGCTCCCCCTTGAACAGCCAGTGGGCGGCGCGGTGGAAGCCGAGCGCCCAGACGCCCGGATAGGTGAGGAT
>DASZDE010000031.1:0-5239 GCA_035942355.1 Allosphingosinicella sp.
CCGATCCCGCCGACCCATCCCGATCACGGCCCGATGCACCTCATCCCGCGCCAGGAGGACGGCAGCTTCGCCACTTATTATTATTGCTCGAAGCAGGAGCTCGCCGCCGCCCGGATCGCCGCCCCGCCGCCGCGCCGCCACCGCCGCGATGGCTTCTCGCCCGAGCGCCAGCAGCGCTTCGTCGAGGCCTATCGCGACACCGGCAGCCTCACCGACGCGGCGCGGCTCACCGGCATCTCGCGCTCGACCGCCTACAACCTCATCAACAGCGCCGACGGCGGCGCCTTCCGGGCCGCGCTCGCCGAGGCCGCGAAGGGCACCGATCTGCTGCTCGAGGCGACCGCGATCGAGCGCGCGGTCAAGGGCCAGGAGGAGATCGTCTATCATAAGGGGCAGCGGGTCGGCGTGCGCTGGAAATATGACAATCGGCTGCTCATGTCGCTGCTGCGGGCGCGCAACCCGCTCAAATATGCGCCGCTCAGCGAGATCGAGGGCTGGCTCAAGCGCCGCGGCATCGAGCCGCCCGCCGACGTCGAGGGCGCGCTCGACCGGCTCGCCGCCGCCGAAGCCGAATGGGGCCGCCGCCTGCCCGGGGAAGCGCCGCCCGCAGCGCCGCCGGCCGCGCCCGCCCTCGAAGCGCCTGCGCCCGCCGCCCCCTCCACTCCGATCCCGGCTCCGTCCGTGCCGTCCGCCGAACCGGTCCAGGCGTCCATTTCGTCCACTTCGCAAGCCGAACCGGGCGCGGAGGCGTCCAGTTCGTCCACTTCGCAAGCCGAACCGCCAAGTCAGGCGTCCAGTTCGTCCAGTTCGGCCTCCTAACCCCTGGCACCGGCCTCGGGCCCGCCGGCCGAGATGTTCGGGTCGAGCGCGTGACCGATGGCGGGATGGATGCGGCGTCCGGTCATCTCGTCGCCCCAGCGAAAGCTGGGGCCCCGGCGGGTGAAAAGCGCGGCGCCGGGTCTCGCCGGATGACGGAAAACCGTTCCGTCACTCCCTGCGGCCCCCGGCCTCCGCCGGGGCGACCGCGCGTCAGACCGCCCGTTCGAGCAGCAATTTCTTGGTCTCGGCGATCGCCTTGGCCGGGTTGAGCCCCTTCGGGCAGACATTGGCGCAGTTCATGATCGTGTGGCAGCGATAGAGGCGGAACGGGTCCTCGAGCTCGTCCAGTCGCTCGCCGGCCATCTCGTCGCGGCTGTCGGCCAGCCAGCGATAGGCCTGGAGCAGGATGGCGGGCCCGAGGAAGCGGTCCGAATTCCACCAATAGCTCGGGCAGGAGGACGAGCAGCACGCGCACAAAATGCATTCGTAGAGGCCGTCGAGCCTGGCCCGGTCCTCGGGCGACTGCAGCCTTTCCTTGCCCGACGGATCCGGAGTCACCGTCTTCAGCCACGGCTCGATCGATGCATATTGGGCGAAGAAATGGGTGAAGTCGGGGACGAGGTCCTTGATCACGTCCATGTGCGGCAGCGGCGTGATCCGGACCTCGCCCTTATAATCCTCGATCGCGGTGGTGCAGGCGAGGCCGTTGCGGCCGTTCATGTTCATCGAGCAGCTGCCGCAAATCCCCTCGCGGCACGAGCGGCGGAAGGTCAGCGTCGGGTCGATCTCGTTCTTGATCTTCAAGAGGGCGTCGAGCACCATCGGCCCGGTCTCGTCGAGGTCGAGCTCGAACCGGTCGTAGCGCGGGTTGGCGCCGCTGTCGGGATCGTAGCGGTAGATCTTGAAGCTGCGCACCCGCCGCGCCCCGGCCGGCGCCTTGTGCTCGCGGCCCTTGCCCTTGATCCTGCTGTTCTTCGGAAGCGCGAACTCGGCCATCATCGATCCTTTGCTGCGCGCCAGATAGCGGCTGCCGCGCCGCCGCTCAACCGGCCATCATCGCTCCGGCTAAGCCTCCGCCGGGGCGCCGCCCCAGTTCAGGTTGCGGGTGAGGTACATCACCGCCGCCAGCGCCGCGAACAGCATCAGCGATCCGATCAGCAGCGCGAACGCCTCCAGGCTGAGCAGGATGTAGAGCACGACGTAAAGGCCGGTCAGCAGCGCGCCGATGAAGGCTGCCCTCCGCCAGCTCTTGAGGACCGCGGCCGAATAAGCCGTCAGCAGGCCGATGATCGCCGCGCTCGCCACCACATAGGCCGGTGTGAAGCCGATCACCTCGGCGAAGGCGAGCAGCAGGGCGAAGAACAGGATCAACCCGGCGCCGACCAGCAGATATTCGACCGCGGAGACGCGGATTCCGCCGACCACGTCGAACAGCAGGAAGGCGAGGAAGGTGAAGGCGATGAACAGGAAGCCGTATTTCGCGGCGCGGCTGACCTGGGCATAGAGGTCGACCGGCTGGACGAGATCGATGCGCGCGTCGCGGCTTGCCGCCGGATTTCCCTGCGCATCGTACGGGCTTCCGTGGAGCGCCACCCGCTCCGGCGATGGCGGCTGGGCGGCCCCGGTCGCGACCAGGGACTGGCCGAGGGCGAGGTTGCCGACCCGGTAGGTGGCCGAAAAGCCGTCGGCGCCGACCCGCCTACCGATCGGCAGGAAGCCGCCCCGGAAGGAGGGGTGCGGCCATTGCGACTGCACGCGCCAGCGCGTGTCCCCCGCCTGCGGCGCGAGCGAAAGCCAGCCGTTGCCGCGCACGTCATAGGCGAAATGGACGGCGATCGGAGCCCCGGCCAGCCGCGCCGCGTCGAGCCAGGTGAAGAAGCCGGCGCCGCCGGTCGCGGCCGTCCCGCCGCCGGGTTGCAGGCCGAGCCTGCGGCCGGACACGGTCACCCGCGGCGGCTGGCCGAACAGCCCGCGCGGGTCGCTGAGGCCGAACCGGAGCTCGGCGCGGTCAAGGGCCATGTCCGCGACCCCGACTCCGAAGCGGGCGAGATCCGCCGGCATCGCGAAGCGCGCGGTGCCACTGACGGCGGCCTCGTAGACCACGACCTCGTAGATCGAGCGCTTGCGCCGCTCCGGGCGGATGCGGGTGGCCAGGTCGACCGTTTCCGGCGCCAGCGTCAGCTCCTGCCAGACCTGCCGCGAGCGCACGACCGGCCGGTTGGCCTCGGTGACCGTCTCGGTGATCGTCGCGCGATAGGGAATGACGAGCACCGGACCGGCGAGGATCTGCGGCCCGCCCCAGCCCTCGGCGATCGACGCCTGCGCCGTCTGCGATTGTTGCTCGCGGTCATAGACCAGCAGCCAGACCGAGAAGAGCGGGACCGAGAGCAGGAGGCCGACCAGAATGGCGAGCCCGAGCTTCGCCCCCGGGGATCGGTCTCTCGACAACAAGCCCATGGGCAGACTCCAACATTATTCGGTTCGTCGTACGTGGTGCACGTTTCGTCGTCAAGTCGAAGCCGACACCTCGGCCCAAGTGGTGCTGGAGCAAGCTGGATGCGGGTGGGCCGCGCGACCGCGGCGCTCGGCGTCAGTAAACCCGCGCCTTCGGCTTGATGTAGCTCGCCTCGTCGGTCAGCGTGTAGTCGTGGACCGGGCGGTAGTCGATCCGCACCGCCCCGCGGTCGAACCACACCACCGTATGCTTCATCCAATTGGCATCGTCGCGGTCGGGATAATCCTCATGCTTGTGGGCGCCGCGGCTCTCCTTGCGGTTGGCGGCCGAGTGCATCGTCACCACCGCCTGGGCGACGAGGTTGTCGAGCTCGAGCGTCTCGACCAAATCGGTGTTCCATATGAGGCTGCGGTCGGTGACCCTTATGTCGGCCATGCGCGCCCAGACGGCGTCGATCCGGCCCTTGCCCTCCTCGAGCGTCGCCTCGGTCCGGAACACCGCGCAATCGTCCTGCATGGTGCGCTGCATCTGCTCGCGGACCTGGGCGGTCGGGCTCGCCCCTTTGGCGTGGCGGAAGCGGTCGAGCCGCCCGAGCGCCGGCTCCTCGGAGCCCCTGGGCAGCGGCCGCCGGCTGCCGCCCGGCTTGATCAGCTCGCCGAGCCGGAGGCCGGCGGCGCGGCCGAACACGACCAGGTCGATCAGGCTGTTCGAGCCGAGCCGGTTGGCGCCGTGCACCGACACGCACGCCGCCTCGCCGACCGCGAACAGGCCGGGCACCACCGCGTCGGGGTCGCCGGTGCGCAGCGTCACCACCTCGCCGTGATAATTGGTCGGGATGCCGCCCATATTGTAATGCACCGTCGGCAGCACCGGCAGCGGCTGGCGGGTGAGGTCGACGCCGGCGAACACCTTGCCGGTCTCGGTGATGCCGGGCAGCCTCTCCGCCAGGATCTTCGGGTCGATATGATCCAGATGTAAGTATATGTGATCTTTCGCCTTGCCGACCCCGCGGCCCTCCCGGATCTCCATCGCCATCGCCCGGGCGACGACGTCGCGCGAGGCGAGGTCGCGGGCCGAGGGCGCGTAGCGCTCCATGAAGCGCTCGCCCTCCGAATTGGTCAAATAGCCGCCCTCGCCGCGCGCGCCCTCGGTGATCAGCACGCCGGCGCCGTAGATGCCGGTCGGATGGAACTGGACGAACTCCATGTCCTGGAGCGGCAGCCCGGCGCGGAGCGCCATCGCATTGCCGTCGCCGGTGCAGCTATGGGCCGAGGTGGCGGTGAAATAAGCGCGGCCGTAGCCGCCGGTCGCCAGCACCACCGCCTCGGCGCGGAAGCGGTGGACCGAGCCGTCCTCGAGGCACCAAGCGACCACGCCGCGGCATTCGGGCCCGCCGGCGCCGCCCCCTTCCATGATCAGGTCGATCGCGAAATATTCGATGAAGAAGTCGGCGTCATATTTCAACGACTGCTGGTAGAGCGCGTGCAGCATGGCGTGGCCGGTGCGGTCGGCGGCCGCCGCGGTGCGCAAGGCGGGCGGCCCCTCGCCCATATTCTGCATCATGCCGCCGAACGCGCGCTGGTAGATGCGCCCGTCCGAGGTGCGGCTGAACGGCACGCCGGCATGCTCCAGTTCGTAGACCGCGGCCGGCGCCTCGCGGCACAGATATTCGATCGCGTCCTGGTCGCCGAGCCAGTCGGAGCCCTTGACGGTGTCGTACATGTGCCAGCTCCAATGGTCGGCGCCCATATTGCCGAGGCTGGCGGCGATCCCGCCCTGCGCGGCGACGGTGTGCGAGCGGGTCGGGAACAATTTGGTGACGCAGGCGGTCTTGAGGCCCTGCCCGGCCGCGCCCATGGTGGCGCGCAGCCCCGCCCCGCCCGCGCCGACCACGACGACGTCGTAGCTGTGGTCGATGATCTGGTAGGCTTCTGGCATTTCCGAGGCTTCCGACTTCCGGCGTTG
>DASZDE010000032.1:0-10996 GCA_035942355.1 Allosphingosinicella sp.
GCCTGGACCTGCTGCGTCTCGCGCTCCGAGGAGGACTGCTTCAGGTGCCGCTCGCTCGCCAGCGCTCCGGCGACCAGCACCGGCGACAGCGAAGTCGTGAAGATGAACCCCGGCGCATAGCTGCGGATGCAGTCGATGATCGCCTTGCTCGCGGCAATATACCCACCCATCACGCCGTAGGCTTTTCCGAGGGTGCCCTCGACGATCGTCAGCCGGTCGGCGACTCCGTCGCGCTCGGAAATGCCACCGCCATGCTCGCCGTACATGCCGACCGCGTGGACTTCGTCGAGATAGGTCAATGCGCCGTAGCGGTCAGCTAGGTCGCAGATTACGGCGATCGGCGCGATGTCGCCGTCCATCGAATAGACGCTCTCGAACGCGATCAGCTTCGGGGCCTCCGGGTCGGTGGCGGCGAGCAGCTCTTCGAGATGCCCCAGATCGTTGTGGCGGAAGACCTTCTTCTCGCAGCCCGAGCTGCGGATGCCGGCGATCATCGAGGCGTGGTTGAGCTCGTCGGAGAAGATCACGCAGCCCGGGAGCAATTTGGCGATGGTCGAGAGCGTCGCCTCGTTGGAGATATAGCCCGAGGTGAACAGCAAGGCGGCTTCCTTGCCGTGCAGGTCGGCAAGCTCGGCTTCGAGCTCGACATGATAATGGGTGTTGCCGCCGATATTGCGGGTGCCGCCCGAGCCGGCGCCGACGTCGTGCAGCGCCTCCTCCATGGCCGCCACGACCTTCGGGTTCTGGCCCATGGCGAGATAGTCGTTCGAGCACCAGACGGTGATCGGCTTCGGCCCGTTATGGCCGGCAAAGCAGCGGGCGTTGGGAAAGCTGCCCTTGTTGCGGAGGATGTCGATGAAGACGCGGTAGCGTCCCTCGGCATGCAGCCGGTCGATAGCCTGCGCGAAGATCCGCTGATAGTCCAAGTCCAGCACCCCGGATAACCTCCGGCAGTCATACCGGAAGCAGGCCGGCAAAGGCCAGTGAGAATTGCTCGCAATAAAGGTCCGATTCGGTCACGCAGCGGGCTAGAGCCTCTCGATCCGCTCCAGCCCGAAGCGGGCGAGGCCGTCGCGATACGCCGCCACATGCGGCGAGTGGCGCGTGAAGACGGCAATGCCGGGCCGCGGCTCCGCCGGCCAGGCAATATGCCGGGTCAGCCAGGCGGTGCGCCGGGCGATGCCTTCCTTGCCGTCGACGAACGTCACCGGCCGGGGCAAGGCGGCGGCGAGCTGCCGCTCGACCAAAGGGAAATGGGTGCAGGCCAGCACGATCGTGTCGATCCGGTCGCCGCCTTGCTGGGCGAACAGCCCGTCCAGCGCGCGGGCGCAGACGGCCGGGTCGGCGCTGTCGCCGCGAAGGGTTGCTTCGGCCGCCTCGACGAGCTCGGCCGAGCCGTGGCGCAGCACGAGGCAGTCGGAAGCGAAGTCGCGGCTGAGGCGGTCGACATAGGGCTGGCGCACCGTCGCCTCGGTGCCGAGCACGCCGATCACCCGCGACCGGGAGAGCGAAGCCGCCGGCTTGATGGCCGGCACCGTGCCGACGATCGGCAGGTCGAGCGCGGCGCGCACCGCATCGAGGGCGATGGTGGAGGCGGTGTTGCAGGCGATCACGATCGCCTCCGGATCGTAGCGTTCGGCGGCGCGCCCGAGCAGGGCCGGCACGCGCGCCGCGATCTCGCCCTCGGTCCTGGTGCCGTACGGATAGCCCGCGCCGTCGGCAAGATAGACGATCGGCGCGAGCGGAAGCAGCGTGCGGATCGGCTGGAGCACCGAGAGCCCGCCCATGCCGGAATCGAAGATCAGCAGGGGTCGCGGCCTGGCCATCGGCGGCCGGTGTAGCGCGACGCCGCAGGGCCGCAACCGTGCCCGCGCATATTGATGCAAATTGTTGCGCCCCCGCCTGAAAGGGATAAGCTGCGGCCCGGGGGATGATCGGGTGAACCTTGGACTTTACGCCGAGCCGCTGCTCTCCTTGCTGCTCGGCTACCTGCTGGGTTCGATACCTTTCGGGGTGCTGCTGACGCGCCTCGGCGGCGCCGGCGATCTGCGGCGGATCGGCTCCGGGAATATCGGGGCGACCAATGTGATGCGGACCGGCCGCAAGGGGCTGGCCGCGCTGACCCTGCTGCTCGACGCGGCCAAGGGCGCGGCCGCCGTGCTGATCGTCCAGGCCCTGTACCCCGACAACCCTAATCTCGCGCCGCTCGCGGCGCTGGCGGCCTTGCTCGGCCACATCTTTCCGCTGTGGCTCGGCTTTCGCGGCGGCAAGGGCGTCGCCACCTATTTCGGCATCATGGCCGCCTTGCACTGGCCGTCTTCCTTGGTGTTCGCCGCCGTCTGGATCGGGATGCTGGCGCTGACGCGCTATTCGTCGGTGGCCGGGATGTCGGCGGCGCTGCTCGCGCCGGTGGCCGCGGCCGTGCTGGGTCGCTTCGACCTGGCCTTGCTCTACCTCGGCTTCGGCCTGATCGTCTGCTGGAAGCACCGCGCCAATCTCGAGCGGCTGCTGACCGGATCGGAGCCGCGCATCGGCGCCGTCGGGGATGGCTGACGGCACGGAAGAGGGCCGGATCGCGCGGCTGCGGCTGATCCGATCGGACAATATCGGTCCGATCACCTACTTTCAGCTGCTGGCCCGCTTCGGATCGGCCGAGGCCGCGCTGGCCGCGATCCCGGACCTTGCCGCCCGCGGCGGCGGCAGGGCGCCCCGGCTCGCCGCCAAAGCCCTGGCAGAGCACGAGATCGAGGAGGTGGCGCGGCTCGAAGCGCGGCATCTGTTCCTCGGCGAGGGGCTCTACCCAGCGCTGCTTGCCGAGCTGGAGACCGCGCCGCCGGCTCTGATCGCCAAAGGGCATATGTCGCTGCTCGACAAGCCGGCCGTGGCGATGGTGGGCGCGCGCAACGCATCGGCGGCGGCGGTCCGGTTCGCGCGCCAGCTCGCCCAAGGCGTGGGGCAGGCGGGGGTGGCGATCGTCTCGGGCCTCGCCCGCGGCATCGACACCGCCGCGCATGACGGGGCGCTCGAGACCGGCACCATCGCCGTCGTCGCCGGCGGCATCGACGTCTTCTACCCGCCGGAAAATGAAGAGCGGCAGCGGGCGATCGCCGAGCGCGGCCTGCTGATCGCCGAGCAGCCGCCCGGGGTGGAGCCGCGGGCGCGGCATTTCCCCTATCGCAACCGGATCATCGCCGGCCTCGCCCATGGCACGGTGGTGATCGAGGCGGCGCCGAAATCGGGCTCGCTGATCACCGCCCGCTACGCGACCGAATATGGCCGCGACGTGATGGCGGTGCCCGGTTCGCCGCTCGATCCCCGCGCCCAGGGCTGCAACCAGCTGATCCGCGAGGGCGCGATCCTGGTCCAGAATGCGGACGACGTGCTCGAGACGATCAGCCCGTTCAAGCTCCGCCCGTTCGCCCAGAAAAGGTTCGATTACGCCCCGCCCGCCGCCGCCGCGGACGCCAGCGAGCAGGAGCGGCGCGCGATCCTCGACCTGCTCAGCCCGACGCCGGTGCCGGTCGACGAGATCGTGCGCCAGTCCCGTCTGCCGCCCGCGACCGTGCAGACCGTGCTGCTGGAGCTCGAACTGGCGGGAAGGATGGAGCGGCATGCGGGAGGGCGGGTGAGCCTCGTTTGACTGGCGGCTCCTCGGGCAGTTGGGAAGCGGGCTTTCGAGCGACTGCGTCACGATCCACGCAGCCGGTGCAAGCATCGTTTGAGCTGGACTCGGAGGTTGCCGTGCCTCCAAGCAGGCGCGGCAACGAAGCTGGAATACATGATCCATCGGACCGGCAACTCAGCGCGCCCGCGACAGCTTCCGCTCTTGCTGCGAGGTTGCGAGCGGCCGCTCGCCGGAAGGCTCGCTGCTGCTGCTGCTCTTGTGATCTCCGGGTTGCTCAGCTCGTGCATGTATTTTGCTGGTACCGGTGGCGCCTTGCGGCCGATCGATCCTGCGTCTTGGGTCGATGAGATCGAGGACTATCCACAGTCTGCCATCGCACGGCGGCAAAGCGGGACCACTATCGTTGATGTCACTGCCGATGCGTCGGGCCGAGTTACTGGATGTGCGATTGTTAGCTCGTCGGGATCCGACCACCTCGACCGAGCGACTTGCGTGTGGGCACCCCGGCGCGGTCGATTCATACCCGGAAGCAGGAACGCAGCTCGGCCGCCCTATCGGTTCTCCGTCTACTGGGATTTCACCAAGTTGACGCCGCCTCAGCAGGAGATCAGCGCTTGGGAGCCCCCAGTGGTAGTTGGGGGCCGCTCAGCCTCCATCACCTCGTTGGACAGAGCGGCGATCTGCCCTGCGTTGTCGAGGCTTGCTTATGAAGCCGCAGCCTTGCGGGAAGTACGCGGCGTCAGGTTCAACTCCAACGCTTGCATGATGAACACACCTGGAACCGCGGAGGAGCCATTCTGTTCCGACTTGGCGTTGGCGGGCGGCATCCGCCATGCTGACAAAGCTGCGGTCCAGATCCGGCAGTGCCTGAATTCCCGCGGCCGAGGGATCAAGGTTGAAAATAGCTATCAGCCAATCGCATGGAGACCAATGGGCCAGCGAGTAAGAGTGACCGGTACCTTCGAAAATGATGTCCTACTGGAGCTTACTTACTCTTCCTGGCTAGCGATGGGAGGAGCAGGTCTTTACGAGCTAACACTCACACCTCGGGGCCTCCATAACACCGTTGTTGAGCAGAGGCGCTAGCAAGGCCTTCAACGAGTGGCTTGAGCGTGGAGTGCGCATCCCATGATTCGACGTAATGGATCATGCGACCCGTCTCCCCTACCGTGGTTTTGCAACCGAAGGGGAAGTTCATCACCGAGCATTGCCCGGCACGTTATCCCGGCACGAAGTCGCTTTTTCCCCCGTCAAGCAATGTCCCCCACGGAGGGCGAAAATATACGCTTTCCTACACCCCTCTGTTCCTGGAATGTTCCAAATCATGGACCTCACCGACTTCCTCCGCTTCGATCCCGTGCCGCTGCGTGCGCAGCACAATGGCTGGACGCCGGCGCTGCAGCTGCGCTTCATTGTCGCGCTGGCGCGGGGCGCCGGGCCGGACGAGGCGGCGCGCGCGCTCGGCAAGACTCGGCAGTCGGCCTACCGCCTCAGGAAGAAACCGGGGGCGGAGAGCTTCGCGGCGGCCTGGGATCGGGCCCAGGCCTTCGCTCGCAGCGCGGCGGCCGCGGGGCGCTCGCCCATGGCCGGCTTCGGCGGCATCGACACCACCCTCGTGCCGCGCACCTATCGCGGCCGCTTCATCGGCTTCGTGCAGCGCGAGGATTTGGCCGGAGCGATGCGCCTGCTCGGCCGGCTCGATCGGCTGGTCGACAAGATCGGCGAGGATCCCGAGCTGCGCGCGATGAGCGAGCGGTTCGGGGGTGAGAGGTGACAGAAGCGACAAGATCGCCCATGCGAACGGCTCGACATCGTCCACTCTCGCTTCCGGTCCAGCTTGACGGCTGCCTGGAGCCGTCATCACCCTATGCGCGTATACGCGTGAAGGAATCTTCTGCCCATGAAGCTGGTCGTCGTCGAATCGCCCGCCAAGGCGAAAACCATCGAGAAATATCTCGGCAGCGGGTATCGCGTGCTCGCCTCCTACGGCCACGTCCGCGACCTGCCCCCCAAGGACGGATCGGTCGATCCGGACAACGGCTTCGCCATGGAGTGGGAGACTTACGGCGACAAGGCGCGGCAGCTCAAGGCCATTACGGACGAGGCGAAGAAGGCCGAGTCGCTGATCCTCGCCACCGACCCCGACCGCGAGGGCGAGGCGATCAGCTGGCATGTCCAGGAGGTGTTGCAGAAGCGGCGCGCGCTGCCCAGGCATGTCGAGCGGGTCACCTTCAACGCGATCACCAGGGCGACCGTGGTCGAGGCGATGAAGCACCCGCGCGCGCTCGACGAGGATCTGATCGACGCCTATCGCGCGCGGCGGGCGCTCGATTATCTGGTCGGCTTCACCTTGTCGCCGGTGCTGTGGCGCAAGCTGCCGGGGGCCAAGTCAGCCGGCCGGGTGCAGTCGGTCGCGCTCCGCCTGATCGTCGACCGGGAGCGCGAGATCGAGCTGTTCCGGGCGCAGGAATATTGGAGCGTCACCGCCACGATGGAGGCGGACGGCACCGAGTTCCTCGCGCGCCTGGTGCGCTTCAAGGGCGAGAAGATCGAGCGCCTGAGCATCGCCGAACAAGGGACGGCGATGGCCGCCAAGGCCGCGGTCGAGGCCGGGCGCTTCACCGTCGGCTCGGTCGAGACCAGGCCGCTGACCCGCAACCCGCCGCCGCCCTTCACCACATCGACCCTGCAGCAGGAGGCGGCGCGCAAGCTCGGTTTCTCGGCCAGCCATACGATGCGGGTCGCGCAGGCGCTCTACGAAGAGGGGTCGATCACCTATATGCGCACCGACGGCGTCGACATGGCGCCGGAAGCGATCTCCGAGGCGCGGCGGGCGGTAGCGGCCCGCTACGACGCCGGCTATGTGCCGGACAAGCCCCGCGTCTACACGACCAAGGCCAAGAACGCCCAGGAAGCGCACGAGGCGATCCGCCCGACCGATTTCGGCCGCAGCCGCGCGGGCTCGGGCGACCATGGCCGGCTCTACGAGCTGGTCTGGAAGCGGGCGCTGGCCAGCCAGATGGCGTCGGCGCGGCTCGAGCGGACCATTGCCGAGCTTGGCGACGGCACCGGCCAGACCGGGCTGCGGGCCACCGGGCAGGTCGTGCTCTTCCCGGGCTTCATGGCGCTTTACGAGGAAGGGCGGGACGACGAGCAGGACGAGGATGGCCGGCGGCTGCCGCGCCTGCGCGAGGGCGACGCGCCCGCCAAGAAGGCGGTCCATGCCGAACAGCATTTCACCCAGCCGCCGCCGCGTTACTCGGAAGCCAGCCTGGTCAAGAAGATGGAGGAGCTCGGCATCGGCCGGCCCTCGACCTATGCGGCGATCCTCCAGACGCTCAAGGACCGCGACTATGTCCGGCTGGAGAAGAACCGCTTCTTCCCGGAAGAGAGCGGACGCCTGGTCACCGCCTTCCTCGAGCGCTTCTTCGAGCGTTACGTGTCGTACGACTTCACCGCCGGGCTCGAGGACAGCCTCGACGAAATCTCCGGCGGGCGCGCCGACTGGCAGAAGGTCCTCGACGCCTTCTGGCGCGACTTCAAGCCGAAGACCGCGGAGATCATGGAGCAGAAGCCGTCCGAGGTGACCGCGGCGCTCGACGACTTCCTGTCCCCCTATCTGTTCCCAGACAAGGCGGACGGCGTCGATCCGCGCCTATGCCCGGCCTGCGGGGAGGGCCGGCTGGCGCTGCGCGGCGGCCGCTTCGGCGCGTTCGTCGCCTGCTCCAATTATCCGGAATGCAAGTTCACCCGCCGGTTCGCGCAGGGCGGCGAGCAGGCCGTCGGCGATGAAGGTCCCCAGATCATCGGGGCCGATCCCGCGACCGGGGAGGAGATCAGCCTGCGCACCGGGCGGTTCGGCGCCTACGTCCAGCAGGGCGAGGGCAAGACCGCGAGGCGCGCCTCGATCCCGGGCGACGTGCCGCAAGGCGAGGTCGATATCAGCTGGGCGACGAAGTTGCTGTCGCTCCCGCGCACGATCGGGCCACATCCGGAAACCGGCACGCCGATCACCGCCTCGATCGGGCGGTACGGCCCCTATCTCGCGCACGACGGCAAATATGCCAAGCTCGGCTCCACCGCCGAAGTGTTCGAGACCGGCATGAACGCCGCCGTCGCCAAGCTCGCCGACGCCGCGTCGGGCGCCGGCCGGGGCCGCGGCTCGCGCGAGCCGCTGAAAATGCTCGGTGCGCATCCGCGCACGGACGCCGAGATCCGGCTGATGGAGGGCCGCTTCGGCGCCTACGTCACCGACGGCACCACCAACGCCACCCTTCCCAAGAGCGTCGCTCCCGAGGCGCTGACGCTCGAGGAGGCCGCCCAGCTGATCGACGATCGCGCCACCAAGGGCGGCCCGGCGAAGAAGGGCAGGGGCCGGAAGCCGGCATCGAAGGCGGCGGGAGGCAGGAAGGTTCCGGCCAGGAAATAGCCGCAAACCAGTGGCTTGGTGACTCAATCTTTACCCTGGCACCTTATGGCTGCGGCTATGCGGAGCGCAGCATGATCATCAGCCGGGGCCATGGCAGCGGGGGCGAACGCACCGCGCCTCCCGAGAAGGACAAGACCGGAGCTGCCGCCGCGCTCGCGGAGCCTGCGCCGCCACCGGCGGAACCGGGCCGGGCGGATCCGCCCTTGCCGGACCTGCACCTGGTGCACCACCGGCTGGCGGCGCTCGAGCGGCTCGCTTGCCTGCGCGACAGCGGGGCGCTGAGCGATAGCGAGTTCGCCGTCGAGAAAGCCGTGATCCTCCGGCTTCCGGCCGACGATCCGGTCCAGCGCCGGGCGGCAGCCAAGCGTCCGCCGCCCGGGCCGTCGCTGCTCGGCAGGCTGTTCAACTGGAAGCTGGCCGCGGCCGGAATCGTGCTGGGGCTGGGCCTCTCCTATTACAGCTATCCGCAGGACCTGCTGACGCTGGTTCAGCGCTTCAGCTAGGCGAGCAGCAGCTGATCGTCGCCGCCGGTGGCGAGCAGCTCGACCAGGCCGCCGGTCGCCACCCCGTCCGGCAGATCCGTTGATTGCAATCCGGCCAGCGCGAGGCCGCTTTGGCAGGCGGTCACGGTCACTCCGAGCGCCGCGGCCTCGTGCAGCAACTCGGCGAGCGTGGGCAGGCCGGCGGCGCTGTGGCGGGCGTCGTCCGGTGCCGCGAGCGGTTGCCGCAACAGGCCGACCGCGTCGCCCTGCAGGAAGATTCGGGCCGGCCGATCGAGCGCCGCCTGCGCTGCCGCCAACGACAGCGCCGCATGGAGCCGCGCGGGATCGGCGCCCGCGACGATGATGGTCAGCCCCCGCATGCGGGGCATCCCGGGTCCTTGGGGAGGTTCAGGGTCCGGAAGCGCAGCGTCAGCGCTTCGACGAGCAGCAGCTTGCCGGCGCTGTCCTCGCCGAACCCGGTGACGACTCGGATCGCCTCCATCGCCGCGAGGCTCCCCATCACGCCTGCTAGCGCGCCGAGCACGCCCTGGTCGGAGCAGCTCGCCTCCGGCCGGCCCGGGTCGCTGCCTACCAGGCAGCGGTAACAGGGCTTGTCCGGTTCCCAGCCGCGATAGACGGCAAGCTGGCCTTCGAACTGCGCCACGGACGCCGAGACGAGCGGGATGCGCCGCACCAGCGCGGCGTCGGCCACCGCCAGCCGCGTCGCGAAATTGTCGCTGCCGTCGACCACCACGTCGGCGCTCTCGAGCAGACCTCCGGCGTTGGCCGCGTCGATCCGCGCCGCCTCGCCGGCGACGACGTCCGGATTGAGGGCCTTGATCCTCGCCAGCGCCACGCTCGTCTTCGCATGACCCTGGTCGCCGGTGGTGAACAAGGTCTGCCGCTGCAGGTTCGACAGCGACACAAGGTCATGATCGATCACCGTCAGCCGGCCCACGCCCGCCGCCGCCAGATATTGGATGACGGGGGAGCCGATCCCTCCCGCCCCCACCACGATGGCCGAGGCTTCGAGCAGCCTGCGCTGCCCGTCGCCGCCAATCTCCTTGAGGACGATATGGCGCGCGTAGCGGTCGAGCTGGGCGTCGCTGAGCGTCACCGCCCCGTTGAACCGAAGCCGCCGGCGCCGCGGGCGGTGCCGTCGAGATCGGCAACTTCCGCGAAGGCGGCACGCTGGACCGGCGCCGGCACCAGCTGCGCGATCCGCTCGCCGCGGACGATCTCGAACGGCTCGGCGCCGAGATTGGCGAGAATCACCTTCACCTCGCCGCGATAATCGGCATCGATCGTGCCGGGCGTGTTGAGGCAGGTGATGCCGTGCTTGAGCGCCAGCCCCGAGCGTGGCCGGACCTGGACCTCATAGCCGTCCGGGATGGCGATGGCGAAGCCGGTGGCGACCGCGTGCCGCGCGCCCGGCGCAAGCGTCAGGCTCTCGGCCGCGACCACGTCCAGCCCGGCCGCATGCGCGGTGGCGTAGCACGGGAGCGGCAGCCCCTCGCCATGGCCGAGGCGGCGCAGCGCGATCCGTATTTCAGGCGAGGGCATCGGCAATCCTGTCCGCAAGGCGGCGGGCGACGTCCGGCTTGGGCGCCGTGTCCCAGCTTTCGACCCCGTCCGCGGTGATCAAATGAATGCTGTTCCGGTCGCCGCCCATCACGTCGCCGGACACGTCGTTGGCGACGATCCAGTCGCAGCCTTTGCGCTCGCGCTTCGCGGTCGCGCTGGCCACCACATCGCCGGTCTCGGCGGCGAAGCCGACCAGCAGCCGCGGCCGGTGCCGGCTTTCGGCCAAACCGAGCAGGATGTCCGGATTGGCGGACCAGGCGAGCTCGGGGGGTCCGTCGGCTTTCTTGAGCTTCGCGGACGCCGTCTCCACCCGCCAGTCGGCGACCGCCGCGACCAGCACGGCCGCATCGGCCGGCAGCGCTGACTGAACCGCGGCATCCATCTGCCGCGCGGTCTCGACATCGACCCGCTCCACTCCGGCGGGGGTGGCGAGGCTCACCGGACCCGCGATCAGCGTAACCCTGCCGCCGAGCGCCGCCAGCGCTTCGGCGATCGCGAAGCCCTGCTTGCCCGACGAGCGGTTGGCGATCACGCGCACCGGGTCGATCGGCTCGTGGGTGGGCCCGGCGGTGACGATGACATGCTTGCCGGCGAGTGGTTTATCCTCCCCGGAACGGGGAGGGGGACCAGGCGCAGCCTGGTGGAGGGGGCCTTGCTGAGCCCGAAGAACCCCTCCACCGCGCTTCGCGCGGTCCCCCTCCCCGACCAATGTCGGGGAGGAATTTAGAGCGGAAGCAGCGCGCGGCCGGCGAGGGCCTGGGCGAAGACGGCGAGGGTGAGGGCGACGTAGGCGAGCGTGCCCGCGGCCAGCGCCGTCCAGCGCAGGCGGGCGCTCCAGCCGGCGACGAGGGCGGCGAGGAGCGGGATGGCCTGCTC
>DASZDE010000033.1:0-25973 GCA_035942355.1 Allosphingosinicella sp.
GTTGATGGTGTCCTTGAGCTGAAGGATCTCGCCCTTCACCTCGACGGTGATCTTCTTCGACAGGTCGCCGCGGGCCACCGCGGTGGTCACGTCGGCAATGTTGCGCACCTGGCCAGTCAAGTTCTCGGCCATCAGGTTCACGGTGTCCGTGAGGTCCTTCCACGTGCCGGCGACACCGCGAACCTGCGCCTGCCCGCCGAGCTTGCCTTCGGTGCCGACCTCGCGCGCCACGCGCGTGACCTCCGAGGCGAAGCCGTTCAGCTGGTCCACCATCGTGTTGATGGTGTTCTTGAGCTCGAGGATCTCGCCCTTCACCTCGACGGTGATCTTCTTGGAAAGGTCGCCGCGTGCAACCGCGGTCGTCACCTCGGCGATGTTGCGGACCTGGCCGGTGAGGTTCGCCGCCATCAGATTGACATTGTCGGTAAGGTCGGCCCAGGTGCCGGCGACCCCGGGCACCTGCGCCTGGCCGCCAAGCTTGCCCTCGGTGCCGACCTCGCGGGCGACGCGCGTCACCTCCGAAGCAAAGCCGTTGAGCTGGTCCACCATCACGTTGATGGTGTTCTTGAGCTCGAGAATCTCGCCCTTGACGTCGACCGTGATCTTCTTGGACAGGTCGCCCGAAGCCACCGCCGTGGTAACCTCGGCGATGTTGCGGACCTGGCCGGTCAGGTTGTCGGCCATCAGATTGACGTTGTCGGTCAGATCCTTCCAGGTTCCGGCGACGCCCGGCACCTGCGCCTGGCCGCCAAGCTTGCCCTCGGTGCCGACCTCGCGGGCGACGCGGGTCACTTCCGAGGCAAAGCCGTTGAGCTGGTCGACCATGACGTTGATGGTGTTCTTGAGCTCGAGGATCTCGCCCTTCACGTCGACGGTGATCTTCTTGGACAGATCGCCCGAGGCCACCGCCGTGGTCACCTCGGCGATATTGCGGACCTGGCCGGTCAAATTCTCCGCCATCAGATTGACGTTGTCGGTGAGGTCCTTCCAGGTGCCGGCGACGCCTTCGACCCGCGCCTGGCCGCCCAATTTGCCTTCGGTGCCGACCTCGCGCGCCACGCGGGTCACTTCCGACGCGAACGAGTTGAGCTGGTCCACCATCGTGTTGATCGTGTTCTTGAGCTCGAGGATTTCGCCCTTCACCTCGACCGTGATCTTCTTGGAAAGGTCGCCCGACGCCACCGCGGTGGTCACTTCGGCGATGTTGCGGACCTGGCTGGTCAGGTTGGTCGCCATCGCGTTGACGTTGTCAGTCAGATCCTTCCAGGTGCCGGCGACGCCCCGCACCTGCGCCTGGCCCCCCAATTTGCCCTCGGTGCCCACCTCGCGCGCCACGCGCGTCACTTCCGACGCGAACGAGGCGAGCTGCTCGACCATCGTGTTGACGACCTTGCCGATGCGCAGGAATTCGCCGCGCAGCGGGCGCCCGTCAATCTCCACCGTCATCGACTGCGACAGGTCGCCCTTCGCGACCGCGCCGATCACGCGGCTGACTTCCGCGGTCGGCTGCACCATGTCCTCGATCAGCTCGTTGACGGCGCGGAGCTTGGCCTCCCACCCGCCGGTTGCGCCGCGGACGCGCCCGCGCTGGGTGATCTTGCCCTCCTTGCCGACCACCACCGACAGGCGCTCGAACTCCTTGGTCAATTGCTCCTCGAGCCCGACCACCTCGTTGAACAAGGTGGCGATCTCGCCGTCGAGCCCGGCTTGGTCCTCAGGCAGGCGGACGCGGAAATCGCCCCGGCGGAGGCTCCGAAGAGCGATGACAAGCTGGCGGCGGTCGAGGAAATCGCGCGGGGATTCGATGTTCACGTAACGCTCCTTACTACCTCTCCCCCCGCCCGAATCTGCACCGGCCCCCCAGCCGACGGGCGGCAACATAGCAGAGTCGTTCCGCAACGCTTCCCCAAAAATCGCATTCACATGCCAAGGCTTAAGGAGGGATTGCCAGCGCCCGACTGGCCGCTACAAGGCCCCCGCGACTATGATTTGGCAAGTGCGCGCTACGGCGCCTGCAAGGGACCGGTCAGCGACCATGGCATCCAAACAGGAGGTCTCCAGCTTCATCCGGGCCACCTTCCGCTCGGTGTGGGCATTGGAGCTTCTTCTGTATCTCAGGAACAACAGCGGCCGAAGCTGGTCGCAGGCGGAGATGGTGGCCGGACTCAGGAGCAGCGATCTGGTGGTGGTCCAAAGCACCGATTCGCTCGGGGCGGCCGGCCTCATCCTGCTCGAGGAGGACGGCGCCGCCCGCTACCGCCCCGCTTCCGGCGAGCTCGATCGGCTGGTGGAGGGCACCCAGGCGCTGTATGCGAAGAGCCCGGACGCCGTCCGCCGGATGATCATCGCTGCGGCCAATGGCGGCCTGACCGCCTTTGCCGATTCGTTCCGGCTGAGAAAGGACTAGCCGCCGTGCCAGAACTTTTCCCAGCCGCCGTCTACCTGCTCTGCCTCGCAACGAGCAGCGCCTGCGCCTACCTGCTCGCGCGCAACTACGCCCGGACGGGCGCGCGCCTGCTGCTGTGGAGCGCCCTGTGCTTCGTGCTGCTGGCGGCTAACAATTTGGTGGTGATCGTCGACCTGCTCCTCATCCCCGACATGGACCTGCGGTACCCGCGGCTGGTCTTATCGCTGGCGGCGGTCGGAGTGCTGCTGTTCGGCTTCATCTGGGACCTGGAGGAGTAGGCGATGACTTTGTTCCCCTTCCTCTCAGGCGCGGTGACGATGGGGTTCGTCGTCGCCGGGCTGTTCTTCCTCCGCTTCTGGAAGCGGACGGGGGACGGACTTTTCCTGGCTTTCGCTTTCGCCTTCTGGCTGCTGGGGCTGACCCAGGCATTGCTCGCTTTGTCCAACATCCCGGTCGAGGAGCGCAGCTGGCTCTACCTGATCCGACTAGCCGCCTTCGTCCTGATCCTGGCCTCGATCGCCCTGAAGAACCGGCGGGCGCGGTCGCGGGGGGAGTAGATCGCGTCATTCGCCACAAGCCGCGCGCTCGTCCGCCGAGATCCAAGCATTGCTCGGCGATAGCAAGTGCCTTCCGATCGGGATCGGCCGGCTCCCTCTCGCCGTGGCCGCCACTTGTCTGATCCACGCCGACTCCCGGCCGGAGGTCACCTCGTCGAGTCTCGCGGCCGCATCTGCGGGACGGCGAGCGGCAGCAGCGCGGCCAGGATGCCGAGCGAGTCCGCGGCCAGGTCGCGGAGCTGGAACGATCCCGACACGAAGCCGCCTCCCTGCGCCAGCTCGACCACCAGGCTGAGGGCGGCGACGATGCCGCCGGCCATGATCGGGCGCATGCGCGGGAACGAGAAGATGCCGAGCAGGGTGAGGAAGTAGACGAACAAAGCGTGGGCGACTTCGTCCGGATCCACCTCGACCTGGGCCGGTTCGAAGGTCGGGTCGACCACGGCCCACGCCGCCGCCAGCGCGGTCGCGGTCAGCGCGGCGCGGGCGGGCCAGCGGATGAAAGGGCCGCTCGCCGGCCGGGGGAGGTCACGGTCCATGCCGGGTCCCCTGCGCCGCGGCGAAAAGCGCCAATTGCCGCGTTGCGTTGGCGGCGAGATCGAACCGCGCGGCCACCTGCCTGCGCCCGCGGCGAGCCATCGCCATTGCTGTCAGAAGGTCGCCGCGGACCCGGACGATCGCCTCGGCCAGGGCGCCGGCGTCCGCGGGAGGCACCAGCAGGCCAGTCTCGCCGTCCACGACCAATTCAGGGATGCCGGAGATGGCCGATGCGATGACGGGCCGCTCGAAGGCCAGGGCCTCGATCATCACATTGGGGATGCCCTCCTGCCGGCCGGCCGGGCCGACGATGCTCGGCGCGACGCACAGGCTGGCCCGCCGATAGGCGTCGGTCACCGCCGCAAAGTCGAGCGCGCCGAGGAACGCCACCCTGTCGGCCAGGCCAAGCCGCTCGGACCGCACCGCGAGCGATGTCCGCGACGGACCGTCGCCGGCAATCTCGCACCGCCAGTCGCCGAGCCGCGGCCCGGCCCGGGCGAGCGCGTCGAGCAGATATTCGACGCCCTTCTTGGGCTCGAGCGCCCCCACGAAAAGGATCCGGAACGGATTGTCCGGCGGCGGCTCCCCCGCCGGCGCGAAGGCGGCGACATCGACGCTCGAATGGATCACCGCGATCTCGCGCGACGCAAGCGCCGGCACATGCTGCTTGAGGAAGGTCCTGCCATAATCGCTGACCGTGCGGACCGCGGCGGCCTCGCCGAGCTTGCGGTCAAGCATTGCCTGGGTGCGGAAGATGTCGTGCGCGCGGCAGCTCACCGAATAAGGCGGGCCGCCCAGCCGGCGCATCAGCCACGCGACGGTGGCCGGATGGCCGGCAAATTCGGCATGGACGTGGTCGGCGCGCCAGCGCCTCGCCCGCTCGACCATGGCGAGCGCCTTCGGCACCAGCGCCAGCGACTTCAGCAACAGGCGCGGCTGGCGACCGTATCCCACCACCAGCTGGGTCACCGCACGCGCGAGCGCCCCTGGCTGGGTGACGAGCGCCTTGACCACCGCCGACACCGATTCCGCGCCCATGAAGGGAATATATTGGGCCCACGCCCGGGTCGGCGCGGCGAAGGCGTGGAGCGGCTGGCCGTGCCGGTAGGCCGTGAGATGGTGGAGCTCGATCTCGGCGCCGAGCTCGCTGAACTTGATGAGGTCGCGGTAGATGAAGGTTTCGGTGGCTTTGGGATATTCGGTGACGATCACGAGCAGCTTCATCGCTCCGCTTCCCGCCTCATCGCCAGCCGCCCGCTCTGGAGGGCGAGGGCGAGCAGGATCCACAGATACCGCATGTCCTTGTGCGGCATGAACAGGCAGGCGACGAGCAAGCCCGAGAGCGCGAGCCAGATCGCGAATCCGGTCGATCCCGGGAGGCCCGGGAGCCCGGCGGCGCGGCGGGCGGAGCGCCATGCGATCGCGATCAGCGCGATGAACAGGAGGAAGCCGACGATGCCGAGCTCGACGGCGACATCGGCATAAGTGTTGTGAAGCTCCCGCGGCACCGGCTCGCGCCCGGGCAGGAAGCGGAATTCGGGGCCGGCGAAATAGAGCGGGAAATTGCCGGGCCCGACTCCCCAGATCGGCGAATCCGCGAACAGCTCGGCACCCGCCCGCAGATAGGAGACGCGCCGGTACAGCGTCGGATCGGCCGACCAGTCGCCGAGCGCGAGGAATCGTTCGGCAAGCTCGGGCGGCGCAAGCGCCAGGCCGACGGCGAGCAGCCCGAGCAAGGCCGCCACCGCGATCGCCGAGCCGCGCTGGTGCCGGAGCGACAGCAGGACCAGCGCCGCTATCGCGATCAGCCCGATCACGGCGCTGCGTGCCGCCATGATGCCGAGCGCGACCAGGCAGAGCAACAGGATCGCCGCCGCCGCCAGCCGCCGGCTTGGTTCCCGCACCATGAGGCCGAGCAGCAGCCCGGCGCTCACCATCAGCATCTGCGCGGCTGTGGTCGGGTTCTGGTCGCTGCCGCCCGCCGACCGCGCCACCCCGCCGAACTCGGCCGTCGCCGCCGCCGCCGAGGTCGACACCAGCCGCTGGCCGGTCAGATAGTCGCCATAGACGATCAGGGCGGAAGCGAGCCCCGACAGGATCATCGCCCAGATTGCGGTGCGCACCCGCTCTTCGGTGTCGGCCAGGGCAGCGACCAGGAACAGCAGCCCCATCGCTGCGCTCATATCGACCAGATATTCCCAGCCGACGCGCTGATGTTCCGCCAGCGTCCAGGCGACCAGCCCCCACAGCAAAAGGCAGGCAGTGAGGCGCGCGCCAATCGCGCTTGTGCCGGCCAGGCGGCTGCCGCGCAGGTCGTAGAGCGACAGCAGAGCCAGCCCCGCCGTCAGCGTGTAGAGCAAGGTATAAAGCGAGTAGGGGAGCCCCACCGACAAGCGGTTGCCGACCGCGTCGAGCTGGGCCAGGACGATCAGGAGCAGGAGGCTGGCGAATGCCGCCGCCGAGACCGGCGAGCGGATCGCCGCATAAGGGGCCGGTGCCGGAGCGGACGCCACGAAGCGGCCCCTAAGGCGCGATGCGGATCAGATAGGGATCCCGCCAGCCGGCCTGCCGAAGCTCGCTCTGCAGCGCCTGAAGCGAGCCGCCGGGGCCCGAGCCGTTGCGCTTGACCACGATCAGATCGCTCGACTCGCTATCGTCGACCGGGATTTCGCCCGTCTCCCCCAAGCCGCCGCAATAGACCATCGGCCGGGCCTGCCGGTCGCCATCATCGACCGCGGCTGGAAGCTGCTGAGGGAGCTCGGACGCGGCCGTAACCTGCTCGCCGCGCGACTGCAGGAACGCCCGGACGAGGTTGAACACGGCGGTGGCGTCAGCATCGCCGTCGGCGCCGAGCACGTAGAGCGGCCGCCCGGGCTGCATCAGCGGTTCCGCCAGCCACGCCTCCAGGCGCGCCTTGATGTCGCGGCTCTCGCGCGCGGTGAAGCTGCGGCCGGAGCGCGGCGCCCTGAGCAGCCCCGGATAGACGCGGGGCCCGGCATCGGGATAAGCGGACCGCGTCGTCCGCGTCCTGCGGACGGTGGTGCCCGGCGCCAGCAGCAGCACCATCCCGGCGAGCGCACAGCCGGCGATGAAGCCCATCGCCGTATTGACCATCACCTTGGGCGAATCGCGCACCAGCGGCGGCGTCGCCCGCTCAACCACGCGGATGGTCGGCCCGTCCGCCATCCGGTCGAGCTGGACCTGGCTCGCCCGCTCGGCCAGCGCGGTCGCCTCGGCCTGCAGCACCGCGATGTCGCGGTCGAGCGCGCTGATCGTCGCCTCGGCCCGTGCGACCCGGTTGAGCTGCGCGTTGAGTCCGGCAATCCGCGCCCGCCGCTGGCTTGCCCCCTGCCGCAGCCCCGCCAGGCGCGGCCGCTCGAGCGCCAGCGCCTGGTCGATCGCCGGCAGGCTCGCCGACAGCTTGCCCTCGGCCTGGCGCTGCAGCACCCCGACCTGGGCGGCGCTCGCCGACATCAAGGCCTGCTCGTTGGTCAGCCGCGCCTCCTCGGCGAGCCGCTCCTCAATAATAGCCTGCTTCTGCGCGGGGATGTCGGCGATGCCCAGTGAGCCGCGCAGCGCCACCGCCTGCGCCTGCTTGCCCTCGAGCGTCGCCCGCGTCTGCTGGAGGCGCTCGGCCAGCATGCGGTTGAGGCGGTCGACCGGAAGCTCGCTCTGGATCGCCGCCGCCGCCATCAGCCGCTCGGTAAGCTGGTTGGCGATCCACGCGGCCAGCACCGGATTGTCCCACTCGACCTCGATGCGCAGCAAATAGGTGCCGTTGACGGTCGCCACCCGGGTCGCCTCCGCGAGCTCTTCGATCAGCGCGGCGCGCGCATTCTGCCGAGGCACGGTGCCGTAATTGAGCGCGTTCCACAGCCGGCGCAGGCCGAGGCCGCGCTCCGGCTGCGGCGCCAGCGCGCCCGGCACCCGGCGGATATATTCGTCCGCGACCGAAGCCAGCACTGGGCGGGACATCGCATATTCGGCATAGGTCTGGGTCAGGATGGCGGCGCTGTGCAGGCCGGTGTTGCGCACGAATTCACCGGCATACTCGATCTCGGCGGGCGACGGGGAGATGTCGAGCGTGGCGGCCGCCTCGTAGACCGGGTCGCGCGCAAGCACGAGCGTGCTGTACAGGAACGCGGCGGAGGTGGTGGCGGCGACGATCGCGGCGAGCAGCGGCCAGCGCCGCCGCGCCAAAGCCCATAGCCTCGCCGGCGCCAGGCCGGTCTCGGCGGGCGGGGCGGCGGCCATCAGCATCGGCCCGGGGAGCGGCGCGCCGGCATCAATTATTCTCGTTCCCGAGGCCGATCCGGAAGCCGGTGCCGAAGCCGGTGAAGCCGATGATCCGGCGGATCGTCTCGCTGCGCTCGGCGCTGAGCAGCAAATTGGTGGGCGGCACGATGATCACCGTATTGGGGCCGACATAGTCCATCCGCCGAGGCAGGCCGTCGCCGCGCCCGCCGAGCATCGCGTCGACGTCGATCAGCCGTGCGACCATCTGCTCGCCGCGCGGCTCGACCAGCACGACAGTGCTGAGCTTGGCCTGGCGGTTGGCGCCGCCGGCCCTCGCGATCGCCTCGAGCAGCGTGGTGCCTTCGCGATATTCGACGGCGCCGGGCCGGATCACCTCGCCCAGCACGAAATATTCCGGCGGCTCGGGCTTGCGGTTATATTCGACCATGGCGACCGCCACCACCGGCCGCTCGAGCTTCGGCTGGTAGAGCCGCTCGAGCCGCTGCTGGAGCTGCGCCGCCGTCATCCCTCGCGTCTGGATCGGGTCGAGCAAAGGCGGCGTGATGAAGCCCGACGGCTGCACCCTTTGGTCGGCGTCGAGCGCGGGGAGATAGGGAAAGCTGATCCGGACCAGATCGCCGGGGCGGAAGTCGCCGCCGGCGCCGAGCGCCGCCTCGATCCTGGCATTGGCCTGCTGCGCCGCCGTCCGCGAGGAGGGAGTAAGGGCGATCTCGCCGGGGGCATAGTTGGTGCTCGCAAGGCAGCCCGACAGGGTAAGCGTCAGGGCGATCGCTGCCACCAGATGCTTCAAAGGCACTCGCAACATCCTTCCACAACGGCGGGTGCGCCGCCACGATATCGCCGGTGAAAATTATGCCGTTGCGGCCGGCGAGGCTACTGCGAAGTTCCTGGTTAACGGCTGTTTCTGTCCCCCAGAGGGACGCAGCCGGGGCCGGTAAGGCCCGATCCTCCTCACGACCCTGCGCCTGCCGCCGCCGGCCTGTCCGGCGCGATTGAACTGTCTCGTCGGGGGACGGCATCCCTGCGAGCCCGGCGGAACCGGGCCGCTCACCGGCCGTTTCCAGCAGACAATACGGACTTCCTGAACGCTCCGGCTCCCCTTCGCCGGGGCGTCTTTTTTCGGGTGATTCGGATGTAGCCGGCGGGGTCCTGGCGAGCGCCTATTCCTTGATCGGATTTGACCCGGGCATTCCGCTCACCCCGAGAGGCGCCGGAACAGGCGGCCGCGCGATGCCCGAGACGGGTTCCGTGGCGCGGTTACGGAGCCCTAACCTTTTGGTGGCATTCTGGGCTGGACGACCCTCCTCCCTTGGGGCCGTCGCGTCGAGAGGCGTCCGGATCGCGTCCGGGCGCCTCTTTCCGTTTCCGCGCGCGGCAGGCATGCGAGGTCCGTCATCTCGGAGGATATCAAAAGATGCGGGGTAAGGGAGATCACCGGAAGGTCGAAACGGTTGTCCTCGTCGCTATTGGTCTCGGCTCGATCCTGCTCCCGCTTCTGATCTGGCTGCTTGGCGGGTGAAAGCTCGTGGCCTGGCTTACCGGCACGCGCTGCAACAGGTCGTCTTGCTCAATGTCAGCGATCCTGGTCCCGGGCTTGGCGAGATCGCAATTTGCCTCCAACGAGATCGAGCAGCGCGCGCTCGAACGCCGCCGTCGCCGCGGCGACTTCATAGCCCCGCGCCGTCTCCGCCGCCGCGGCGACAACGGCGGCGCGGCGGTGCGGCGAACGGAGCAGCTTTTCCAGCACGGCGGCGAGACCGGCGGCGCTGTCAGGCGGTGCGAGAAAGCCGTTCTCGCCGTCGCGGATCAGGCTGCGCGGGCCGTCGCAGGCGGTGGCCAGCACCGGCGCGCCCGCCGCCATCGCCTCGACGATGACATTGCCGAAGCCTTCGCGCCGCGACGACAGCACGAACAGATCGGCGCGGGCGAGCTCGCGCTCAAGCTCCGCCGTCGCGCCGGCGAGCCTGACCTTGCCGCCGAGCTCGAGCTGCCCAATGAGGTCGGCCAGATAATCCCGCTCGGGCCCGTCGCCGAAGATGGCCAGCTCGAAGTCGAGCCCGCGCGCATCGAGCATTGCGGCTGCCTCGATCAGCAGGTCGAAGCCCTTGGCGGGGACCAGCCGTCCCGCCGCCACCAGCCGCGGGCGGGCTCCGTCCGGCGCGGGCTTCCGTGCGGCGATCCGATCCGTCACCGGGTTGGGCAGCACCAGGGTCGGCAGATCGGGCCGCGCCAGCGCCGCCTTGAGCTCGGCGGCGATGCCTTCGGTCGGCACCGCGATCGCGGCGGCGCGCGGGTAGAGATGGCGCATCAGCAGGCGGCGCAGCCTCCTGTGCTTGGCTTCGGCGAGATAGGGGGCGGGCGAGGTATGCTCCGAGACGATCCGCAGCGCACTTGCCTTGCCGCCGACCGCGCTCGCGAGCAGCGCCAGGTTGACCGCGTTGGTGGCGGCATAAGCGGCCTCGATGCGGTTTGCCCGGAGCGCCCGCCGGATGGCTCCGGGGAGATGGCGGGCGCGGCGCTCGCCGAGCGTCGTCACCGGCACGTCGGCCGGCACTTTGTCCAGGAAGGCCCCTTCCGCGCGGGCGAGGAAGAGGTGCGGCGCGAACCTGCCGCGGTCGAGCTGCCGGAGCAGGTTGAGCACCACCCGCTCGGCCCCGCCGGGGTGGAAATGCGGGAGGATGAAGGCGAGGCGGAGCGGAACGTCGGTCACGGCCGCCCGCTCCTGGCCGCGCGCATCCGATTTCGGACCGTGCGATAATATTGCCGCGCATTGAAGAAGAGGAGGTGCCGGAGCGGCCGCAGCGGCGCGACGTGGGCCGGGACCAATTTGTCCACCGCCGGCGCGAACGCCGTCTTGAACTGGTCGCGGCCCGCCTCGCCGCCGTCACCGCTGCCGCCACCGGCGTCCTCGCCGCCGCCGGCGAGACCGGCCAGATCGTAACGCCGGCAGCCCATCTGCCGGGCTAGGCGGATGGCCTCCCACAGCAGCAGATAGGCTCGCGGCACCGACGGATCGCTGTCGAGCGTGGCCATCGACAGCCACATCGCATCCCCGCCTTGTACCACGAAGGCGTGGCCGCCGATCACCTCGCCGTCTTTCTCCGCGAGCAGGATCGCGCCGCCGTTCGCCCGAACGATCGCAGCCTGCTGGAAGGCATCGGGGAGCCCCCGCGTGTCGTAGTCCGGTCTGAGGCGCTGGAACTCGCCGAGCACGCGTTGATAGGCCTCGACGTCGGGGCCGGACGAGGCCGGGCGCACCGACACGCCCTGCTTCGAGGCATTCCGGATCTGACGCCGCCCGCGCTGCTTGAAGCCCGCCAGGATCGCGTCTTCCCCCGGCCGCAGGTCGATCGTGCCGGTGACAATGTGGAGCGACTGGCCGCGCTCCGGAAGCCGGGCGAAGCCCTGGTCGGACAGCGCGCGCAGGGCCTCCTCGCGCCCGTCTCCGCCGATCCGCGGCCCCAGCACCAGTGTCGAGCAGCCGTTGTCCCGAAGCGCCTGCTTCAGCGCCGAGGCGACGGCGCCCAGCCGCTCCACCCGATCGACGACCGGCCCCCTTTGCAGCGTCGCCAGCCGGGCGAACGGGCCGAGCCGGCTGCGCCGCACGGCGCCGGCTCCCACCACCGCCTCCCCTTCCCTGCACAGGAACAAAAGATAATCCTGGCGCCGCGATTTCGGCACGTTCGCCGCCCACGCGCGGGTCTGCTGGCAGGCCCCGTATGGGCTGGCTGCGACGAACGCCTCGAACGCCGCCTGGTCCGCTAAGGACAGTTCGGGGCTCAGCACCGTTTTGAGACGTTCGCAGATCAATGGGCGGCCGCTCTTGCTCTTTGCGCGCCGAGCTTAGCAGAATAACGCGCGCCGGTGGCGACAGGAGCATGTGCTGGATCCATTTCACCTCTCCCCAAGCTGGTTCGACTGCTGGTTTGCCGCCTATCGCGGCACCGCGCCGCGCTTCCTGCCGGTCGCGGAGGGACGGCTTTATTATGTCGAAGACAAGCGGAAAGTGGGGCCGCTCGGTTTCAAGGTGGCACGCGGCGCAACCAATTTGCAAACCGCCTATTTCGACATTTGCGGCACCGGCGATGCCGCTGCGGCCGCGGGCGCCGCCGACCGGCTGCTCGAGGCGACCGGAGCCGACATGGCCGAATTCGATTATGTCCTCGCCCACTCGCTGCTGTACCGGGCGGCGCAGGAGTGGCTGCGCGGCGGCCGGGCGAGCGTCGAGCCGCTGGGGCGGACCTCGCTGGTGCTGTGCACCGGCCGGTTCGAGGACTGGCTGGCGACGCGGCGGAAGACCGACCGCAAGGCCTGGGTGAGGAACGAACGGCGGCTGGCCGAGCTCGGCCTCGTTTACGAAACCGTCACCGACCCGCCCGATCCGGCGCGCACGGCCGCCGAGGTGATCGACGTCGAGGCTTCGGGCTGGAAGGGAGCCGCCCATAGCTCCATTCGCGACGACCCGCGCGACGCGCATTTCTACACCGCGCTCACCGGCGCGGCGGCCGCCGCGGGCGCGCTCCACATCGGCGTCATGCGTCATGACGGCCGCGCGGTGGCCTTCGACTACGGGATCCTGAGCGGCGACCGCTGCCTCGCGCTCAAGGCGTCCTATCGGGAGGAGTATAGGAGCCACGGCATCGGCCACGTCGCCGCGCTGAAGCATGTCCGCGACATGTTCGGCCAGGCCCCGACCCGCCTCTACGACAATCTCGGCAACGGCATGACGCCGCACCGCCACAAGGTCCGATTTTCGACCCATTACCAGCTCTTCTACCGCATCCGCATGTTCGCGCCGAGCGCGCGCGGCCTGCTCTTGCGCGAAGCGTGCCGGGCCTATCGGGGCGCGAGGACGGTGCGCGAAGCGGTCCGCCCCAAGCCTTCGTTCGAGCCGACGCTGTGACGATCCCGCGCAAGCAGGACCGGCGACGGCGCGTCGCGCGCTGGGCGTTGACGGTCGCCGCCGGTGCCCTTGGCGGGGCATTTTTGTGGTCGCTGGTGGGCGGAGCGGCGGGTGCGGTCATGGCGGCGGCGTCTGTCGCGGCGGCGCTGGCGGCCGGCCACCGGCTCATGATCGCGCCGCCGGGGGTGCCGGTCCTGACCTATCATTCGGTCAGCCCCGACCCGTCATGGCTGCCATGGTCGAGGGAGATATCGGTCCATCCGAAGACTTTCGAGCGACATTTGCGGACGCTGCGAAAGATGGGCTGCAACGTCATTCCGACGGTCGATTTCGTTGCGCTGCGCAGGGCCGGGCGGACGGTGCCGCCGAACAGCGTCATGCTCCACTTCGACGACGGCTATCGCGACAATTGGCTATACGCGGTGCCGCTGCTGCGCCGCGAGCGCATGCCCGCCACCTTTTTCGTCTCACTCGACTTCATCGCGCCGGCCGACATGCCCGCGCCGCCCGACCCCGCGGACAGCGCCGGCTATATGAGCTGGGCCGAGATCGCCGCAATCGAAGCCGACCCGCTGTTCGACGTGCAGTCGCACGGCATCGACCACGGCCGGGTCGCGATCTCCGACCGCGTCGTAGGCAAGGTAACGGCGGCGAACTGGCGCAAGCTCGCCTGGGTGCAGTGGGCGAGAATGGAAGGGCCGAAGCATGATTGGTATCGCGCCGAGGCGCCACCGGCCGCTCCAATCGGGACGCCGGTGCCCGAGAGCGAAGGGGCGCTGGCGGCGCCGGAGTTCGTGAACGGGCGCCGCGAGGGCGAGCAGCAGTTTCGTGGCCGCATCGCCGCCCAGCTCGGCCGCTGCCGCGAAGTCTTCAGCGATCGGCTGGGGCATCCTCCCCGCCTGTTCTGCTGGCCCGAGAACCGCGCGTGCGCGGCCGGCCGCGAAGTGGCGGCCCAAACGGGGTTCGAGGCCACCACGGCGGGCACCGGCCGTAACACCGCCGACGAGCCGCCAGCGGTCCTCTCCCGCATCCATATCGGCGACCGCGCGCTCGGCTTCCGCTGCGGCCCGTTCGAGGCGCTCCGCCTGCGGGCGGCCGTCCGCCTCTTCCAGGGCAACCTTTATTGGTACCTGGTCACCGCACCGATGGACCTTGCACGCCGCCTGGTGATGGGTCTTCGCGCCCGCTTCGGCTCCCACTTCGCGTGAATTCCCTCACATTTTCAGCGCCGACTGTCCCATCATGGGACGAATCTTGGTAAAACGATTGCCTAATGCGTTGAGGAACAACTGTTTTCCATTCCCCACCCCGCAAAGCCCGATATTTCCAAACAAAGCGTGAAACTGTAGGCTTCATAAAAGGTTAACGGGATCAGCGGGCGATTTTGCCTTTCCCAGGTCGGGGCTTACCACATGCATCTGAACGTTGCGGCAGCATCAAGCTCCCCTCACGTCTCAGATCTTTCCGAGCTTCAGAGTTCATCATCGGCGATGGCGGCCGAGCCGGGCCTCGGCGATCTGTCCGGCTATGTCATCGTCACGCCGGATGAGAGGACCGGCTTCACCGGAATGGCGTGGCGGGTGGAGGCCGAGTGCCGCAATTGCGGGGTTCCGCTGCGGCTGGGTGCCGACAAGGACGTCTATTTCGCGATGGCCAAGCCAGTGCTCGACTGGGTCGCGGCCGCCCTCCTGCTGGTGGTGCTGGCGCCGCTGTTTTTGTTGGTGGCGATGCTGATCAAGCTGTCGGACGGAGGCCCCGTCTTCTTCGCTCAGCCGCGCACGGGCTATATGGCGCGCCGCTTCCGGCTGATCAAATTCAGGACCATGATCCCTGGTGCGGAACGTGAGCGGATGCGGATCTGGCACCTCAACATGCATGGCGACGGCACGCCCGATTTCAAAGCCAAGGATGACCCGCGAGTGACGCGGCTCGGACGCTATCTGCGTCTGGCCAGCCTGGACGAGCTTCCCAACCTGTTCAACGTGCTGCGGGGGGAGATGTCGCTGGTGGGGCCCCGTCCCACCTCGTTCGACGCGGCGACCTATTCTCCGTGCCATCTTGCCCGGCTGGCGGTGAAGCCGGGCATTACCGGGCTTTGGCAGGTGTCGGGCCGCGCGTCGATCGACTTCAACCGGCGCTGCGAGCTCGACAAGGAATATATCCGCACCGCTTCCGCCGCGGTCGATGGCGTCCTGCTGATCAAGACGGTGGGAGCCGTCCTGCGACGCAACGGCGCCCATTGAATCACCGGCCGACGGCGATTCTCACATTGTCGATATGGACGATGGCTGGCGACGCGTTGGAGCTCGCCGTGATGCCGATCTGAACCCGGTCGGCGCCGGACCCGGATCCTCCCGAGCTCCGCACGATCGTGGCGCCCTTCCCCCTCAGCACAATGCTGCCGTCAACACGCACAGCGGCAGCGCCTGATTCCTCGCCGAGCAAGGTGCTGAACTCGACCCTGTGCCAGCGTCCCGGCTCGAGCTGCGGCGCTTCGTCATCGACCCAGGCATGGCGCACGCCGATCTTCGAGCGGTCGATCCGGAGCCGGCCGTGCCGCAAGTAGAGCCGGATGCCCGGATTGCCCTGCGTGCCGCAGGTCGCACATTCGACGTCGACCAGGTGGACCGAATTCAGCGGCGCGCCGCGAGGGATCATCAGGTCGAACGCGACATCGACCGAGCTTCCCGGACCGGCTTTGCCAGGCCGTGCCACCAACGCGGCCTTCGGCACGCGATCGCCTCGGGGGCCGGTGGTCGCGCGCAGCACGTTGCGGCCGCCGACCGCTACGGTCTCGAGCTTCCCATCCACGCGTTGCGCGAACGCCCAGTGCGCTCCGCGGCAGGGCGCGACGCACAGGCCGCGCTCGAAATCCTCGGCGATCCGCCAAGCTGATCCGCCTGCGGCTGCAGACGGAGCCGCTGCCGTGGCCATGGCCAGTAATTTCAGGGAGAGGCGCACAATCATGAATCGTCAACGCCCCCGGGTCACAGCCGTTGCTGGGGCGTCCACTGCGTATAGCGTTTGCCCAGCAGGAACAGAAAAGTGCCAACACCCAGCCCGGCCACATGCAGCAGCGCATAAAGCGGCAGCCCGAACCCGCGCGGCAGACGGACCGGAAGCAGCATCAGCAGCAGCCCGAGGACGATGGCGCCGGTCAGCAGGCCGAACACGAGCTCATAAATGCTGCCGCCGCTGCGGATCGCCAGCCAGCCGGCGAGCAGCCACAGCGGGATGAGCAGGATCGGCACGATCCGCCTCAGCAATTTGTGGAAGATCAGCCCGGCGCCGTACCAGCCCGTCCGCAGCGGGTTCATCAGCCCGCGCCGCCGCCACAGCCCGGTGAGGCCACGGACGGTGATCCGGGTCCGGCGCCTGAAATGCTGGCGACGATCCGGGGCGCTGACCTCGTAGACGGCGGCTTCGGGCCGAAACGCAATCCTATAGCCGCGCGCGACGGCGGCCGTGCTCAGGAAGAAATCGTCGGTGACATCGGGCGGCACCGGCTCGACCAGGGCCGAGCGGAGCGCGAAGAGTCCGCCATCGGCGCTGACGCAGCCGAACAGGCGGTCTTCCGCCTTCCTGATCGCCGTCTCGTAGCGCCGGAACAAAGCATCGGACGCGCCGAAGCCGCTTCGGTCCCTGGCGGGGAGCGTCCGCACTTCCCCGGCGACGGCCCCGATCTCGGCACTGCCGAACGGCGCGACCAGCGCGGCAAGGGTCTGCCGGTCCCACACAGGATCCGCATCCGTGAAGACGAGAAGCTCGCCGCGGGCAGCGTCGCAGGCGCGGGCCAGAGCCGCCGCCTTGCCGCCGCGCGGCAGCCGCAGCAGGCGCAGCGGGGCCGGACTTGCCTGCGCCATTTCTTCCACGATGTCCGCCGTCCGATCCCCCGATCCGTCGTCTGCCACGATCACTTCGATGGCCCCCTGCCATTCCGAAGCGGCGGCGAGCACCGAGCTGAGCTTGGCGCCGATCGCGAGTTCTTCGTCATGGGCGCAGATAATGACCGACACCGGTTCGGATGAAGGAGGATTTCCATCCGGGATTCTCGGCCGACGGCGCGCAGCGAGCAGAAGGATGAGCAGCGGATAGCCGACATAGGTCGCCGCGAAGGCCGCCAGGATCGCGAAGAAGGCAGCTTCGGCCATACCAGCCTGATGCATGCGCCGAGGGTGAAGTTCAACCGGCCGTCACGGTGCGTGCAAGGCCGGGGCATCGGCCGCGCGTTCAGCGGGCGCTCGGCACGCCCAGCTCGGCCGCGGCTCGGTTGAGCTCGGCCTGAATCGGCGGCTCCCCGGCGAAGGCGGCAAGGGCGGAGGCGTGCGCCTGCCGGGCGGCGGCGGTATCGCCCAGGACCATGCGGGCGCGCATCAAGCGTATCCAGCCGGCTGCGTCCCGAGGCTCGGCTTGGAGGCGTCTGGCGAGGCGATCGACCATCCCGCGCGCCATCGCGTCCTGCTGGGCGGGGGGGATCGTCGCGGCCGCGGTCATCTGCTCCGGGGTCGGTCCGGGAATGGCGGCATTCGCGCTAATTGCCTGGGGCAGCCGGCCGGCAAGGTCGATCCGGTGCTTCTGCGCGACCTGGATGATCGTGCGGCGGAGATCCGCTTCCCACGGCGCTCCCGGCGGCGTGTCCGCGAGCAGCGCGATCCAGTCCGTTACCGCAGCTTCATGGCGGCCGGCGAGGTCCTTCTGCACCGCCAGGAAATAGCGCGCGCGAGGGTCTTTCGAATCAAGCTTGAGCGCGCGCTCGAAAGCCGCCGCCGCCTCGATCGAAACCGTGCTGCTCGCGGTCTGCAGCGCTTCGCCCAGGGAGGACCAGTTCTCGGCCCGATCCGGCTCGAGCTCGGCGGCGCGACGATAGGCAGAGGCGGAGCGCATCAGCTCGCCGGTCTCGAACCAGGACCAGCCGAGCATGCGCCATCCCGCGGCATCGTCAGGATTGTCGCGGAGCCTCGCTTCGAGCGCCGCGATCATGCTCGTCACATCGCCGGCCGGTGCGTCGGGCGTGAGGGGCCGCTCCTGCGTGCCGGGGCCGGTGCCGCCGACCGAGCGGTAGATGGCGACTCCCGCCGAAGCGGCGGCAAGCATCGCCGCTGCCGCCAGCGCGAGCGCGGGCAGCAACGGGCGTTTCCCCAGAGCGGAAGCCGGTCCCCCCATTCCTAAAGTCTCTCCGCCAAAATAACCTGCGTCAAGTCTGGCATAGGGCATCGAAGCTGTTACACTATCGCCGGCTGACCGCATTGCGTTCGGCGGCGCTGCGACGAGTCTCGCGGCCCCGAGTCGGAGGGGGTGACGAGGAAGTGCCCGATGCTGTCCGGATCGCCATCGTCGGATCGGGGCCCGCGGGGTTGAGCGCGGCGGCGCGAGCCGCACAGCTCGGCATCTCGCACGTGCTTCTGGAGAAGACCGGGCATCTGTCCGACACCATCTACAAATATCAAAAGGGCAAGCATGTGATGGCGACTCCCAGCCAGCTGGTGCTGCGCTCGGACCTCGACTTCGAAGCCGGCAAGCGCGAGGAGGTGCTCGGCACCTGGGACAGGCTGGCTGCCGACCGCAAGCTTAACGTCCGGCTGAACGCGGAAGTGAAGTCGATTGCCGGGACGAAGGGCGATTTCACCGTCTCGCTGGCTTCCGGCGATGTCGTCAGGGCGGAAACGGTGGTGCTGGCCATCGGCACCCAGGGCAATCCCAACCGGATGGGGTGCGAAGGCGCCGTCCTTCCGCACATCCAATATCAGCTCGACGATCCCGGTGAATATGTCGACGAGCATATTACCGTGGTCGGGTCAGGCGATGCCGGCATCGAGAATGCGCTGGGGGTCGCTGCCGATCCGGAACAGGGCAATGTCGTGACGATCCTCAACCGCGGCGCCGAATTCGCGCGGGCGAAGAGCGCCAACGTCAAGCTGCTGATGGACGCGCGGGACGGTGGCCGGGTAGCCATCATGACCGAGACCATACCGCTGAAGGTGGAGCCGGGCTGGCTCACCCTCGACACTCGCGACGGCGCCCAGCGTATCCGGTGCGACCGCATTATCGCGCGGACGGGCTCAGCGCCGCCGCGGGCGTTCGTCGAAGGCTGCGGCGTCGCCTTCGCCAGCGCGGAGCGGGAAGCGTTCCCCAAGCTCAGCCCGAGCTTCGAGAGCGTCACGCCCGGCATCTACGTGATCGGCGCCCTGGCCGGCTACCCGCTGATCAAGCATTGCATGAACCAGGGCTATGACGTCGTCGAATATATCAACGGCAACCACTCGCTGAAGCCGGCCGACGAGCCGATCCTCGAGGCCAAATTCGCTGCGTTGCCGGGGCGCAGGACGGTCGCGGAATGGCTCGAATTCCTGCGCACCAGCGTGGCCATCCTCAACGATCTGTCGCCGCTGCAGATGCGGGAATTCATGCTGGACAGCGGAGCGGTCTTCCACCGTGCGGGCAGTCTCGTGTTCGAACGCAACGACGCCGGCTCGTCGCTGTTCGCGATCGCCAGCGGCGCGGTGGCGGTGCAGGTCGACCCCGATGATCCGTCGGCGACGGTACGGATCGGAGCCGGCTCGATCTTCGGCGAGGTCGGGCTCATTTCGGGCCGCAGGCGGGGCGCGACGATCAGGACGGCCGAGGATGCGGTGCTGGTCGAGATTCCGCGCAAGGCGGCGCTGAAGCTGATGGCCTCGGTGCCCGCCGTCAAGCGTGCCGTCACCCGAATCGCCACCGAGCGGCAGCTGCTGCAGATGCTGGGCTCCGGCCTCGCCCCCGAGGATGTGGCCGAACTTCTCGGCAGCGCCGAGCTCCTGCAGGTGAGCGCGGGCGAAGCGATCATCCATGAGGGCGGCGAGGACCATGACATTTACGTCATCCGCCAGGGATCGATGGTGGTGGAGAAATCGGTCGGCGGCAATCCGGTTTTCCTGTCCTATGTTCCGGCCGGCCATTATGTCGGGGAGATGGCGCTGATCGACCGCAGCCGCCGGACGGCGACAGTGCGCGCGGCGATCAAGTCCGAGGTAGTGAAGCTCGACGGCGACGCGTTCCGGCGGCTGCTCGAGCGCAAGCCGGCCCTGATGGCGAAGGCCCGCCAGGACATGTCGATTCGGCAGGAGGTCAATGCGTTCGTCGAGGCGCAGAAGGACAGCTTCGGCGGCGTCGTCGACATGTATTCCTCGGTGGCACGCTTTCTGGTCGAAAACGGCATCGGCGAGGCGACCGACGTGCTTCTGATCGATGAGACGCTGTGCGTCGGCTGCGACAATTGCGAGCGCGCCTGCGCCGACAGCCATGACGGGCTGTCCAGGCTCAATCGCGAAGCCGGCAAGAGCTTCGCGCACCTCCACGTGCCGACCTCGTGCCGGCATTGCGAACATCCGCATTGCATGGCCGACTGCCCGCCCGATGCGATCCATCGCGGCGCCGACGGCGAGGTCTTCATCGACGACAGCTGCATCGGCTGCGGCAATTGCGAACGCAATTGTCCGTACGGGGTGATCCGGATGGAGAAAGTGCCGCCGCCCAAGCCGGGGCTGCTGGCCTGGCTGCTGACCGGCCTCGGTCCGGGGCCCGGCGAACCGCCCAAGGAGTGGACGGACAAACGCGTCTCCCCGGAAACGCCGAAGCAGGCGATCAAGTGCGACATGTGCGCCGGCATTTCGGGCGGCCCGGCCTGCGTGCGCGCGTGCCCGACCGGCGCGGCGATCCGCGTCGCGCCCGAGCAGTTCCTGACCGTGGCGAGGCTGGGTTAGTGACGGCTTCTGCGGCAGGCGGGACGGTCTCCTGAGCATGGCGAGCCGGGGGATAGCGCGTACCGATCTCACGACCTTGGCGAGCCACGAGAGCTTCCTGCGCCATAAGAGGTTCCGCTGGCTGAAGGTGGGAGCCGGGCTGTCGCTGCTCTGCGTCGCCATCTACCTGCTTGTCGACGTCCAGCCGCGGCACAATGGCGGCAGCTGGCTCGGCTATGCGTTCGGCACGCTGGGGGTGCTCCTCATCCTGTGGCTGTCGGCAATCGGCATCCGCAAGCGGGCGATGACGCCCGGACGATGGTCGCTCAAGGCGTGGACCTCCGCCCACGCCTATCTCGGTCTGTCCTTGGCGGTGGTGGCGAGCCTGCACAGCGGCTTCCAGTTCGGGTGGAACGTGCACACGTTGGCTTACGCCCTGATGATGCTCGTGATCCTGTCCGGCCTGTACGGTGCATGGGCCTATTCCTTGCTGCCGCAGGCGCTGAGCGACAACCGCGAGGCGATGACCAAGGCTCAGATGATCGACGCGGTACAGAAGCTCGACCGGCAGCTGCAGACGGCAGCTCAGCCGCTGGCCGCGGAGGATGCCGGCATCGTGCGCTGGTCGTTGGAAAGCGAGCCGTTTCGCGGCGGGCTGTGGCGGCGGCTGTCGGGCCGCTATCCGGGGTGCGGCAATGCGCGTGCGCTGGCGGGCCTTCGGCAGCGTCTCGCCTCCGCGAGCCCGCAGGAAGAGACGGCGCTCGAGCCGGTGCTTGCCCTGCTGGAGCGCAAGGGGGCGGGGCTTGCACGGATCCGCCGGCACATGCGAATCCGCGCGCTGCTGGAGGTCTGGCTCTATGTGCACGTGCCGGTGACCTTCGCCCTGATGGCGGCGCTGGCGGCGCACGTCGTCAGCGTCTTCTTTTATTGGTGACGCGGCGTGGCCTTCGTCATCCGCCAGGTCTCGCGGAGCGCCGCCGGGCGCGAGATCGTGCGCACCACCCGCATCGAAGGCGACCGGCTCAGCATCGGGCGCGATCCCTCCAATCAGGTCCATATCGCCGATCTTGCCGTCGCCCTGCACCATGCAGTGGTCGAGCGGACCAGCCCGGGGCGGCTCGAAGTCACCGCCCAGACCGGCCTCACTATCGAGGTTAACGGCTGGGCCGACGACAAGGGCCGGATCGAGCTTGGCAGCGGCGGCGACATTCGCATCGCCACCCACATTCTGCGCTTCATGCCGACCGCCGCCGAATCGGACGAGATCCGTGTCGTTCTCGAACGGGTGACGGATGGCGATGCCGCGGTCGATCGGGACGACGAGCGGATGTTCTCGCTCGGTGCGGTGATGCCGAGCAAGCGGGCGGCGGCGTGGCTGGGCGTGCTGGCGGTGCTTGGCCTGTTCCTGGTCTGGCCGGTGAGCAGCTACTACCAGCGGCAGCAGGGCGGGGCGGAGCAGTTTCAGCCCGAAGCGATGTGGTCGTCGGGAAAATTGTCGGCCGCGCACAGCCGGCTGGAGAGCAATTGCCGGGCCTGCCACATCAAACCGTTCGAAGCGGTCCGCGACCAGAGCTGCAAAGCGTGCCATAGCAATGTCCACGAACACGCCGACCCGTTCCGCCTGGCGAGGGCGCAGCCGGACCTCAACCGCTGGGGCCGGATCAGGCTGGCGTTTCAAGAGACGTTCGACATCCCGCCGGGGCGCTGCGTCGAATGCCATACCGAGCATGAGGGACCGCAGGCGATGCCGGCGACGGCGCAGCGTTTCTGCAGCGACTGCCATGCCCGGCTGACCGGGAAGCTCCACGATACCAAGCTCGCTGATGCGGGCGATTTCGGAAGGACCCATCCGCAGTTCCAGCCGGCAATCATGACCGCTTGGGACGGCGACCGGCCGTTGCTCCGGCGCGTCCCGATCGACGGCCGCCCGCGCGAGATCAGCAACCTCAAATTCCCGCACGCCGTGCACCTGTCGAAGACCAATGGCGTTGCCCAGATGGCGCGGCGGCTGGCGGGGGACCACGGTTTCGGCGACGCACTCGCGTGCAAGGACTGCCACGACCCCACTCCGGACGGAGTCCGCTTCCAGCCCGTCGGAATGGAGGAGGATTGCGGCATGTGCCACAGCCTCGCCTTCGATTGGCAGGGGGGGACGCTGCGCACGCTGCGGCACGGCGAGCCGGCGCAGGTGGTGGCCGACCTGCGCGACTTCTACCGGGCGCGCCCGCCCAACCCGCCGGCGACGCTCGGCGGCATGGCGCGCCGGCGGCCGGGGGACGTGCCGGCGGCGGGCGCGCGGGTGCGGTTCGCGATCGGCAGCGGCAACCCGGCACGGGCGGAGCGGGCGATCCGCGCCATCTTCTCGCCAGGCGGCGCGTGCTTCGATTGCCATCAGGTGCAGGCGCCGCCGCGCGGCTCGCTGGCCTATCGGATCATGCCCGTCGCGTTCCCGGTCCGCTACATGCACAAGGGGTGGTTCGACCATGGGCCGCACCAGACCGAGACCTGCTCGACCTGCCATTCGGCGGAGCGGTCGCAGACCTCCTCCGACCTGCTGCTGCCGGGGATCGGGACCTGCCGGAGCTGCCATGGCGGCGAAGACGCGGCCAAGCAGGTGCCGTCCGCCTGCGCGATGTGCCACGATTATCACCGCGATGCCGGCGCGCCGTCGCAGCTGATCCGGCAGCGGGTGCGGGGCAAGCGCAAGGTCGGCAGCGCGGCGCTCGACGCGGCCCAGCCCTAATTCACCCAGTCGGCGAAGGTGCCAGTGTCGCGGACCCGGAATGGGAAGCGGCGGCGGTTCAGGAACAGGCGCTCCATCTCGGCGCGGGTGAACGGGCGCGAGCCGAGGCGGCCGAAGACCGCGATCTGGCCGCCCGTCTCGTCGACCGCGCGGTCGCGGTCGAGGCCTTTGGACAGGGCGAGCGCGGGCCGCGGCGTGCGTAGCCAGGCGATCAGCTCGGGCCTCGGCGCGGGCGAGAAGCCGTAGAAATTGGGCTGGCTGTCGGGCGAGGTGAGCTGGAGCACCTTGAGGCCGTTGCGGCCGTCGGCGACGTAGGCGAACAGCGAGGCGTTGGTGGAGCCGACGACGACGTCCTCCGCGTCGCTGAGACGTCCGTCCAGCGTCACCTTCTGGTGGATGCGCGGCGCCTCCGGGTTGGTGACGTCGAGGATCACAAGGCCGTCCCGCTTGGCGGCGACATAGGCGTAGGTGCGGGCGACATAGATACGGCGGGCGTCGGCGAGCGCGACCGTGGCGCCGAGCACCGGGCGGGGAGCCGCCATTGCGGTGACGTCGAACAGCTTGAGCCCGTCGGCGTCGGTCGCCCACAGATAGCGGAACTGGAGCGCCGAGGCGCGGGCGTCCCGCAGCGGCAAGGTGGCAACGTGGCGCGGGCGGAGCGGATCGTCGAGATCCATCACCACCAGCCCCGCCCTCGCCGCGACATAGGCATAATGGCCGGCAAGGGTGACGTGGCGGGCGCCGTCGAGGATGTTGCCGCCGTTCCAAGTGACCGCCCGCTTCAGGAAATTGTTGCGCGGGTCGCCATCGGAGAGCGTGTCGATATCGACGAGAATGAGGCCCTCTTCGGCGTCGGTGACCACCGCGTAGCGGTAGAGCGGATGGAACGCCTGCTCCTGATTGTCGGGATAGGCGGCGCGGTTGGCCAGGTTGCGCCCGACGCTGACCGGCTGGTTGGTCGGCAGCGCCATGCAGCTGGCGTTGCTGGTCTTGACGCGGACATCGTGACCGAGCGGGGAGAAGGGTCCCGTGACGATCCGTTCGGAGACGCCCTTGTTGCCGATCGAAGCGACGTCGTAGACGCGAAAGCCGCCGCGGCCCTCGGCGACGTACAGATATTCGCCGCGCAGCTGCAGGCAGCGGGCGGCGCCGCCCGTGTCCTGGACGACGTTGGCGAACTGTTCGAGCGGCCGCGTCTCGCCGCTCCACTTGCCGTCGAACGCGCGGCCGCGGGTCCATTCGATCAGCTCGCGCTTGTTGCGGTCGACGTGGAGCCGCCAGTAATCAGGATAGGCGTAGCGGTGGAGGTAGGAGCCGAGCACCGCCTGCGGCTCGTCCCACTCGGTCACCCGCACCGCCTCGATGCCCTCCTCCATCCCGACCCACGCGTGGAGGCCGACGAAGTTCACGAAGTTGGTGCCGTGCAGGAGGAGTTGAGCCATGACCGCATTATTGTCGTTCTGCTCGGACAGATGGCAGTCGGTGCAGGTCTTGGTCTCGGTCTTGCGCACTGTATGGGAAAAATGCGGCGCGAAGGCCTGGCTGGAGAAGCCCGCCGAGCTGATCGGCGGCTGCTGGACGTAGATGCGCTCGCGGTTGAGATTGGTCGAGCTCAGCACGAGCGCCGAGGTCGAGCGGATCGGAGCGATGATGTTGCCCTTGCCGGACTGGTGGCGGCCCAATTGGAACATGTCCTCGCGCGCGACCTGAGGATTGTAGGTCGCGAAGTTGCGGCTCTCCACGCCCTCATATTTGTGGCTGGTCGTCTTCCAATTGGCCTCGACCGGCAGGTGGCAGCCGCCGCACGAGGTGGTCCAGCTGAGGTGGCAGGTGAAGCAGGCCAGCTCATTGTCCTTATGGGCGAGATCCTTGTCGGACACGCCCGGGCCGAACCCGAAAGCGCCGGTGTCGGCACCCGCCTTGGACATCAGCTTCGCCCGCGCCGACTTCAGGTTGAAGTCGGGATGCGCGCGGTCGACGCTGTCCTTGACCAGCGACACCTGCCATTCGAGGTCCGGATCGACGTTCGAGCGCTGGACGAGGCGGCGGCGGCCGTCCTCGCTTTCGCTCCATTCGAAGCGGCGGCGCCCGTCGGCGTTGCGGATCAGCGATAGGTCGGTGCCGCGCGGCGGCGCGGCGGGGCCGGAGGTCAGCAGGGTCGGATAGGCGCGCGCAGTGCCGTGGCAGTCCTTGCACGCGATCTCGACCGCGTTCGCCACCTCGCCGTAAATGAAGCCGGTGCCGTGGCTGTCGCGGCTGAAATGGCAGTCGGCGCATTGCATGCCTTTTTCGGCATGGATGTCCATCAGGTGCACGGCCTTGCCGGGATTGACGCCAGGCGGGACGAACTGGCCCTCGCCGGCGCGGCGGAATTTCTCGGGATCGTCGGGCGCGACGACGGCGCCGTCGGCATCGAGCAGATTGCCTGCGCGGTCGCGCTTCAGGACGGCGCGGAAGTTCCAGCCGTGACCGTGATAGTCGGCGAACTGGGTGTGCTTCGCCTTGGGGTTGACCGCGTCATGGACGTTGCGGAGGAAGTCGAGATCGGCCCATTTGCCGCGCGGTGCCGCACCCTCGGGGTTGCGATCGAGCACCTCGAGCGTCTCCTTGGCGGTCGGGTATTTCTGCTTTTCCGGCCACATCAAAGGCGCGTCGGCTTCATAGTCCCACATGGTGTAGCCGAGGAAGCTGTTCAGGAAGATGTTGGGCTGGTGCATGTGGCAGTTCATGCACTGCGCGGTGGTGATGGCGCGGGTGAAGGTATGCTGGATCGGGTGACCCTTCTCCTTCAGCTCGCCATGGGCCGCGTCGGCCGGGGCCGTCCCATGTGGGTCCCGGCGAAGGCCGGGAC
>DASZDE010000034.1:0-2388 GCA_035942355.1 Allosphingosinicella sp.
ATCTCGCTCGAGCTGGCGCGCCTGATCGTCAGGGCCCGGCCCGGCGAGATCACCTTCCGGGTCGCGGTCGGCGCCGACGGGCGGGTGACCGGCTGCAGCGTCGCGCGCGCCGCCGGCGCCGCCGCGATCGGCGCGCACGGCTGCCGGCTGATCGGCGAGCGCAACCGTTACGAGCCCGCCCGCGACGCCGCCGGCAATCCGGTCGCCGGCATCGCCTATGAGACCCATGCGTGGGGCCTTTCCGGCCGCCGCCGCCGGCCGCGTTGACATGTAGGAATTCGGGGCAGAACATAAGGCGAACATACCCCCCCCGACACGGCCCGTGGGGAGGGGCCCTCACCCCGGAGGAGATTCGCCATGGCCCGCCCGTTCACCCGCCGCCAGACGCGCGAGAATGAAGCCCTTCCTCGCCGCCCTCCGCCGCACCGGCAATGCCCGCCTCGCCGCCCGCATGCTCGGCGTCCACCGCTCGACCTATTTGAAGCGCCGCGCCCGCAACGCCGCCTTCGCCCAGGATTGGGAGGCGGCCGTGCTCGCCGCCCACGCCGCCTTCAAGCTGGCGGGAGGCGAGCGGCCGCCCGAGAACGGGGAGAAGGGGGACAGTCACTTTCACCCGCGGAGCAGGTCGGCTCGGACCGCCGTGCGCGAAAGTGACTGTCCCCATGACGGCCTCCGCACCAAAGGCGGCGAGCTGACGGTGGTGCGCCTGAAATCGGGCCGGCTCCAGCTCCGCCGCGCGCCGCCGGGCCGGATGACCGAGGCTGCCGGGCAGGCCTTCTGCCGCGCCCTTGCCGCCTGCGCCAACGTCCGCCTCGCCGCTGCCGCCGTCGGCTTCGCCCACTCCAGCTTCTACGCCAGGAAGCGCCGCCACAAGCCGTTCGCGCGCGAGATGCGGCTCGCGCTGGAGATGGGCTATGAGCGGGTCGAATGGGCGGCGCTGGCGGCTGCGCTCCCCGAATCGCACGCCGACGATGGCTGGCGCCACGCCGATCCGCCGCCGGTCCCGCCGATGAGTCCGGACCAGGCGCTGCAGCTCCTGTGCCTGCACGAAAAGAGCGTGCGCCAGAGCTGGGACCAGCCCCACCGCCGCCGCCGCCGGGGCGAATCCGAGGCGACCTATGTCGAGCGCCTCCGCGCCATGTGGGCCACCGAGAAGTGCCGCGAGGCCGAGGACGCCGCCGTGCGCCGCGCCGCCCGCTACGAAGCGACCGGCGGCTGGCGCCTGCCGGGCGAGGAGCCGCCGCCCAAGCTGCCGCCGCTCGAGCTGGTGACCGGCTGGTCGAAGGCGAACCCCGACCGCGCCAGGGCGACCCACAATCCGGACCTGGCCCTGTTCGGCGGCTGGCGGATCGGCGACTGGAAGAAGCGGCAAGGGAAGGGGTGATCAGCCGCGCCTAGTCCGGCGCCACCACCTTCACGTCGGACAGGGCCGCCGCCGCGCGGGCGAGCTTCCGGTCGAAGCTCACGAAGTCCGAGCCTGTTTCCGGGGCGGCAGGTTGGGCGTCCGGGCTAGCGCCCCCCACGACGAAGACTGTAAATGTTCCACACCAGATTGCCGGCAATGGCCGCCCCGGCGCCTGTCACCAATGTCAGCAGGAACGCGCGGAAAAGCTCGACGTGAATCGACGCCCCCGCAAAGCGCGCGGCCAATCCGGCGAGCCCCAGCATGCCGACGGCCAAGATCCAGGCGAATTTCACCACCAGCCAGGTCAACACGATCTTGCCGGGCTCCGGCGGCGGGATGCCTTGCGTGCGCCGGCGGCGGTCCACGATCAGCGCGACGATCGCAACGGCGGCGGCGGTTACCACCAGGCCAGCCAAGGCTATGCCGCCCAGCCTCTCGATCAGGTCGCCGGCGCTGAGCGGCACCGCAAGGGCCAGGGCGGCAAAGCCCACGCTGCCGAGCCCGACCAGCCACCCCACCTGACCGGCCGGCCGATCCTTTATCTCGCCGTCGGCTGTCGCCATGGCGCTACTTGCCACGACGCGGCCGGCGTCCGCAACGCCGCCGCGCCTCGGCCGCTATGGCCGCGTCCATCTCCTCGTCGCCGGCATCTTCGCCGTGCCCGCCACCGTCGAGGAGATCGCGGTCACCGAGCCAGCAGAGGACCCAGCCCCGCCCTGACCGTTCCGCCTCGGCCCCCCGCTCCGCCTCGTCACCGGCTGGAGCAAGGCGAGCGGAAAGCCCCGCCACAACCCGAAGCCCGCTCTGTTGGAGGAATAGCGGATTGAGGATTGGAAGGCGAACCCACCCAGAGCAGGGGCGTGTGCAAGCGCTACCGGATCAGCGAACCGCCGGACCTCCGTCCGCCTTGCGGGGCCGCCCGCGCCCGCGCTTCGCCGGCGCCGGCCTCGGTTTCTTAGCGCGTCGATACTGGCGGGGTGCGT
>DASZDE010000035.1:0-22788 GCA_035942355.1 Allosphingosinicella sp.
GTACCCGCGGCGCCGGCGCTTCGTTGCGGGCGACCTGGACCGGCCGCGGGGCGACCGCAGCGGCGGGTTGCGGCGGGCGGCGGCGGACCTCGGGCTGGACCAGAGCGGCGACGTCGGTCGGCTTAGCCCCGGGCAGGCGGCGTGGGGCGCCCGCGTCGCGCTCCGCTGCCGGCGAGCGCGCGGTCCGCTCGCTGCGCGCCAGCGCGACGGCTTCGGCCTGTCTGCCGCGGGCGGTCCGCCGCGAAGCCCGCGCCGAACGCGACCGCCCGAGCGCCTTCTGGCTCGCGTCCGGGCGCCCCGCCTCGGTGGAGGTCAGCGGCTGCATCGCCCGCGCCGCCTGCGCGAGCTGGACCGCCTGGCCGTCGGGGAAATGGCCGTAATGAACCGCCATCGCCCGCTGCGCCGGGGTCAGCGCCGGCAGGCTCTCGAAGAAGGGCTGCATCGAGGCGGCCTGAGCCGGCATCACCGCCCGGGCGGCGTGAGCGGCTCCTGCCGAATCGCCGGTGAGCGCGAGCACGAAGGCGCGAATCCGCCAGCCCGAACGGTCGTTGCGCCGGATCTGCTCGTCGGCCAGCCGCAGCGCGGCTTCCTTGTCGCCGCTGATCGCGAGCGACAGCGCGAGCCGGCGGCGGACCTCGGCATCGTCCTGGCGGGCGAGCGCGAGCTTATAGTCGGCCTGGGCGCGGCGCGGGTCGCCATTGAGGTCGTAAATGAGGCCGCGGTCCTTCGCGAACTCCACGGTCGGCGCGCCGAGGCTGGCCGCTTCGTTGAAAAAGCGCATCGCCGTCGCCGGCTGCTCCATCTGGAGGAAGGCCGAGCCCATGCCGGCTTTGACGCGGCCGTCGCGCGGGGCGATCTCCTCGGCACGGGCGTAGAAGGTCAGCGCCGCCTGCGGGTCGCCGAGATCGAGCGCGGCGCGGCCGGCGCCCATCAGCGCCGTGAGGCTGCGCGGCTGATCGGCGAGGCTGCGCAGATGCCGGGTAAGCGCGGTCCCCGGGTCCTCGCGGTACGGCCTATATTGCGCGTGGGCGGCCGAAGCGAGGCCGGTGCCGGACAGCAAGGCGGCCGCCAGCACGGCGAAGCCGAGCCGACCCTTCTTCATCTTCGCGGGAGTCATGGACGCCGATAAGCCTGAGCGAAGCTGTACCGGCAATGTCTGATGCGGCCCTTTCGCGCCCAATCGGTGCCCGCCGGCGATGAACCGGGGGCACCGAAGGGAACTTAGCTCAAGTCACTGATTGTTCTGGCGATTGAGGAAGCGCGGGATGTCGAGCGGATCGCGCTCGGCGGGCTCCTGCTCGACCTGCGCCTTAGCGGCGCCGCGGGCGATGTTCGACATGCGCTCGAACAAGGTGCCGCCGGCGCGCGCCACCGGTGCGGGCGCCTCCTGCTGGGCCAGCCACGCCCGGGTGCCGGCGGCGGGTTCCTGGTCCGCCTCCTGCTCCTCGGCTTCGGCCGCTTCGTCGGCGGCAAGCATGTCGCCGCTGCCGAGCACGAGCTCGTCGCTGTCCGCTTCGGCCGGGGTGTCGAGGGTAAGCTCGTCCTCGGTCCGTTCGGCTTCCTCTTCCTCCTTGAAGTCGAGCTCGATCGCGGCCGGGGCCGGCTGCTCGGCAACCTCCGGGAGGATCTGCGGCTCCGGCACCGGCTGCGGCGCCGGCTTGGCCAGCTCGATCGTGCGCGGGCTCGGGAAGGCGAACACCTTGGCCGGCGGCGCCTGGACCGCGGCGTCGGCATCGATGCCGGTGGCGACCACCGATACGCGGATCTTGCCTTCGAGATCGTTGTTGAAGGCCGAACCCCAGATGATGTTGGCGTCCGGATCGACCAGATCCTTGATGTGGTTGGCCGCCTCGTCGACCTCCATCAGGCGCATGTCCTCGCCGCCGGTGATCGAGATGATGACCCCCTTGGCGCCCTTCATCGAGACGCCGTCGAGCAGCGGATTGGCGATCGCCTGCTCGGCCGCCTCGATCGCGCGGTTGTCGCCGCCGGCTTCGCCGGTGCCCATCATCGCCTTGCCCATCTCACCCATCACCGAGCGGACGTCGGCGAAATCGAGGTTGATCAGGCCCGGCATCACCATCAGGTCGGTGATGCCGCGCACGCCCTGCTGAAGGACCTCGTCGGCCATGGCGAACGCTTCCTTGAAGGTCGTGTTCGGATTGGCGATGCGGAACAGATTCTGGTTCGGGATCACGATCAGCGTGTCGACATGCTGCTGCAGCTCCTCGATGCCCGCATCGGCCGCCCGGCCGCGGCGATTGCCCTCGAAGCTGAACGGCTTGGTCACGACGCCGACGGTGAGGATGCCCTTGTCGCGCGCCGCCTTGGCGATGACCGGGGCGGCGCCGGTGCCGGTGCCGCCGCCCATGCCGGCGGCGATGAAGCACATATGGGCGCCATCGAGGGCCTGCTCGATATCGGCGAGCGTCTCCTCGGCCGCCGCCTTGCCGATCTCGGGCCGCGAGCCCGCGCCCAGCCCCTGGGTGATCTTGAGGCCGAGCTGGATGCGGCGGTCGGCCGCCGACGCATTGAGCGCCTGCGCGTCGGTGTTGGCGACGATGAAGTCGACACCCTGGACGTCGCTCTGGATCATGTTGGCGATCGCGTTGCCGCCCGCTCCGCCCACGCCGATGACGCTGATCCGGGGGCGAAGCTCGTCAACCTCCGGACGGATGAAATCGATACTCATACGCTTCTCTCCCCTGTACAAGGCGCTCCGCGGAGCGCCGCCTTATTCTTGTGCACTATGCGATTCGCGGGTGCGAGCAAAAAGTTAACGACTTGGTAATTTTCCCTAATACTGAGTCCTAAAAGCCGCGATCAGACGCTGAATCACGTTGTTTCCTTCTTGTTTCGGGGCCGGCCTGTCCGGCGCGGCGATCCGGCGCAAGTCGAGCTCGTCCGAGGCTGCGAACAGGGCAAGGCCCGCCAAAGTGGTGAAAGCGGGTCCGCTATGGGCTTCCGGCAGCCCCGGCATTCTCGGCCGGCCGACCCGGACGGCGCGCCCGAGCACGCCCTGGACATGGTCCGCCATGCCCTTCAATTCGGAGCCGCCGCCGGTAATCACCACCTGGCGCCCAAACGGGCCGGTAAAGCCGAGCTCCTTCAACGCTGCGGCGATTTCTCCCATCAGAAGTTCGAGCCGCTGGCGGATCACGGCAATCAGCTGCGCCCGCGTGATCCGGGCGGCCTCGGTGCCCTCCTCGCCGCCGGCGATGGGCGCCAGTTCGATCATGTCGTGATTGTCGCGCGGCGAGGTCGTCGCCGAGCCGTAAAAGCATTTCATCCGCTCGGCCTCCACCCGCCGCGTTCCGAACGCCGAGGCGATGTCGTCGGTGATGTCGATGCCGCCGATCGGAAGCGACTTCAGGCCGACCAGCATGCCGCCGGCGAACACCGAGACGTTGGTGACGCCGGCGCCGAGCTCGACAAGGGCGACGCCGAGCTCGCGCTCCTCCTCGCTGAGGCAGGCCTTGCCGGCGGCGACCGGCGAGGCGACGATCGCCGACACGCCGAGATGCGCGGACCGCACGCACAGATCGAGGTTGCGGACCGGCGAGGGCTCGGCGGCGATGACGTGGATGTCGACGGCGAGGCGGCCGGCATGAAGGCCGAGCGGCTGCTTCACGCCCTGCAGCCCGTCGACCGTGTAGAGCGCCGGCAGAGCGTGCAGCAGCATCCGGCCCTCGGCATCGATGCTGTCGCGCCCGACGCCGAGCAGGTCGTCGATATCCGGCTTCTCGATCCGCCGTCCGCCGATCTCGACCTCGACGCTGGCGACCGTGCTGACCACCCCGCCGGCCGAGAAGCCGACGAACACATCCTCGATGTTGGTGCCGGCGATCCGTTCCGCCTGTTCGACCGCCTCGCGGATCGCCGCTTCGCCGCGTTCCATGTCGGCGATGAAGCCGCGCTTGACGCCGCGGCTTTCGCGCTGGCCGGTGCCGAGAATCCTGAGCTCGCCGCCCTCGCCCGGCTCGGCGATCAGCGCCGACACCTTGGACGAGCCGACGTCGAGCGCCGTCACCAGCTTCCGTGTCGGCGGAGCGGGCAGACGCCGGCTCAAATCGTGGTCGCCGGATCGATCGGCCCGCTGCCCGGAGCGACGGGTTCGGGTTCGAGCACGGGAACGGTGGTGCCCGGCACGTTGGACAGGCGGACGATGAACTTGCCGGGTATGCGCATGTCGAAGCGGGCGAAGCCGCGGCCGAGCAGCTGCGTCGCCTTGTCCATGCGCGCAAAGGTGGTGAGCGCCTTCCTCCCCGCCTCTACCCCCTCGGGAAGCGCGAGCGCCTCGCCCGACTGGAAACGCAGGTCCCAGCGCCGGCCGCCGACCCAGGTCGCGCCGGCGATCATCGGGCGAAGCTCGGGCGCGGCATCGAGCAGAATGTTGAGCTCGCCGGCATGGCGGTTGGCGGCCGGCCCGATCACCAGCGGCAGATCCGGCATCGCCTCGAGCTTCACTTCCTCCAGCACGACGCCGTCGCGGGCGATCAGGATGAGGCGCTGGTTGTGCTGCCAGATGGCGGCCGGCTTGCGCTCGATGATGTCGACGACCAACGTGTCGGGCCAGCGGCGCGACACTCGGGCGTCCTCGACCCAGCCGAATTGCAGCAGGCGCCGCCGGGTCCCGTCGAGATCGACCAGCGGCATGGCGCGGTCGATCTGATCGGCGGCGATCAGATAGACCTCCATCGGATTCATGCGATCGAGCCCCTTGGGCTCGACCCGCTTGACGACGAAGCCCGCCGATCCCACACCCTCGCCGATGGCAGTGCCGACCATCTGCGGCACCTGGAGCGCGACCGCGACCGCCACTCCGAGCGCGATCAGCATCCCGCCCAGAACCCACAGGCCGACCCGGCGGATCGCCTCGCCCGCCACCGGCAGGCCATCGAGCATGCCGGGCTGCTGCTTGCGCGACGGCTTGCCGCGCGCAACCGGCTTCGAAGCTGCGCGCGGCTTGGCCGCCGCCGAGCCGCGGGCGATCCGCGCGGTCATAACGGGGCTCCGGCGAGCGCGTGATCGACGATCCGCTGGACCAGCTCGGCATAGCTCATCCCGCGATACCTGGCCTGCTCCGGTACCAGGCTGAGCGGAGTCATCCCCGGCTGGGTGTTGACCTCGAGCAGGAAGAGCCCGTCGACCCCCTGCTCCTCGTCCCAGCGGAAGTCGGAGCGCGAGCAGCCCCTGCAGCCGAGCAGCCGGTGCGCCTTCAGCGCCATCGCCAGCGCCTCGTCATAGACCTGGCGCGGCAGCTCGGCGGGGCATACATGCTGCGTCAACCCGTCCGTATATTTGGCGTCATAATCGTAAAAGCCCTGAGCCGGCTTGAGCTCGGTGACCGCGAGCGCCTCGTCGCCGAGCACGGCGACGGTCAGCTCGTGGCCCTTGATGAACGGCTCGGCCAGCAGCCGGTCGAACTCCTGCCACGGCCCCGCCGCGTCGCGGCCGATCGGATCGCCGTAATTACCGTCGGCGGTGACGATCGCCACCCCGACCGACGAGCCTTCGTTGACCGGCTTCAGCACATAGGGCCGCGCCAGCGGATCGGCCTCGTACAGGGTCTCGCTGGCGATGATCCGGCCCGCCGGCATGCGGATGCCGCGCGGCACCAGCTGCTGCTTGGTGAGCTCCTTGTCGATCGCGACCACCGAGGCGACCAGCCCGCTATGGGTATAAGGGATGCCCATCAGGTCGAGCATGCCCTGGATGGTGCCGTCCTCGCCGGGGGTGCCGTGGAGCGCGTTGAACACGACGTCCGGACGCACCTCCCCCAGCATGCGGGCGACGTTGCGGTCCATGTCGATCCGGGTGACCCGGTGGCCGAGGCTTTCGAGGGCGTCGGCGACGCCGCCGCCACTCGACAGCGAGACTTCGCGCTCCGCCGACCAGCCGCCCATCAGCACCGCGACGTGAAGCGGCTTAGGCATGACGGCCTTCACTTCGCCACCCCCACCCTTTGTATCTCCCATTCGAGCTCGACGCCGGAATGCTCGCGCACGCGCCGCCGCACTTCCTCGCCCAGCGCCTCGATCTCCGCGGCGCTAGCATTGCCCAAATTGAGGAGGAAGTTGCAATGCTTTTCAGAGACTTGTGCACAGCCAATTTGGAGGCCCCGGCAGCCGGCGGCATCGATCTCCCGCCACGCCTTGGTGCCGGGCGGATTCTTGAAGGTGGAGCCGCCGGTGCGGCTCCGCAGCGGCTGGCTGGCCTCGCGCTCCTCGGCGATCCGGTCCATCTCGGCCTGAATGGCCGCGGGATCGCCGAGGCGTCCGCGAAAGGCTGCGCCGACCACGATCGCGCCATCGGGCAGCTCGCTATGGCGATAGCGGTAGCGCAGTGCCGCTACCGGCAGGGTCCGCCGCTGGCCCGACCGCAAGACCACCTCGCAGTCCACCAGGATGTCCTTGACCTCCCGGCCATAGGCGCCGCCATTCATCCGGACGAAGCCGCCGACCGTACCGGGGATGCTGCGCAGAAACTCCAAGCCGCCAATGCCGAAGCCCCGGGCGGTGGAGGATACCAGGATGCCCGAGGCGCCGCCGCCGAAGCGCAAGGTCGTCGAATCCAGCCGCTCGACCCCCGCAAAGGCCTTGCCGAGCCGCACCACCACCCCCGGCACGCCGCCGTCCCGGACGATGAGGTTGGAGCCGAGGCCGAGCCCCATCACGGGCACCGAAGGATCGAGCTGGACCATGAACTCGGCCAGATCGTCGACGTCGCGCGGCTCGAACAGCCATTCGGCAGGCCCGCCGGCCTTGAACCAGACCAAAGGCGCGAGCGGCGCATCCCGTGTCAGGCGGCCGCGGACCTTGGGGAGCTCGGCGACGGTCATTTCGCCAGCCTCGACTGGCGGATGCCGTCGGCGAGGCCGGCCGCCCATTTGGTGATGTCGCCGGCGCCGAGGCAGATCACCATGTCGCCGCGCGCGGCGATGTCGCGAAGCTGGCGGCACAGGTCCTCGGGCCCGTCCACCGTCCGCGCCGCACGATGGCCGCGTTGCTTCAGCCCTTCCACCAAAGCGTGATTGTCGACGCCCTCGATCGGCTCCTCGCCGGCCGCATAGACCGGCGCGACATAGACGATGTCGGCGTCGTTGAACGCGCCCTGGAAGTCGTCCATCAGATCGTGGAGGCGCGAGTAACGGTGCGGCTGGACGGCCGCGATCACCCGCCCCTGCGCGCCTTCGCGGGCGGCGGCCAGCACCGCTTTGATCTCGACCGGATGATGGCCGTAATCGTCGATGATGGTGGCGCCGTCGATCTCGCCGACCTTGGTGAAGCGCCGCTTGACGCCGTGGAACTTCTCGAAGCCGCGGGCGATGACCGCGTCGGCGATGCCGAGCTCGGCGGCGACGCCGATCGCGGCCAGCGCGTTCTGGACGTTGTGGCGGCCCGGCATCGGCAGCTCGATGCCCGCGACGGTGCGCAATTCGCCGGCGCGGTTGCGCAAGGTCACGTCGAAACGGTTGCCGCCCGGATACGGAATGACGTTGTCGCCGCGGACATCGGCCTGGGCGGCGAAGCCGTAGGTCACCACGCGGCGGTCGCGCAGCCGCGGGATGATGGTCTGCACCTCGGGATGGTCGACGCACAGCAAGGCGGCGCCGTAGAAGGGCACGTTCTCGACGAACTCGACGAACGCGTCCTTGACCTTGTCGAAGCTGCCATAATGATCGAGATGCTCGGGATCGATGTTGGTCACCACCGCAATGGTGCCGTCGAGCCTCAGGAAGCTGCCGTCGCTCTCGTCCGCCTCGACCACCATCCAGTCGGAGCTGCCGAGCCGCGCGTTCGAGCCGTAGGCGTTGATGATGCCGCCGTTGATCACGGTCGGATCGATGCCGCCGGCGTCGAGCAGGGCGGCGACCATCGAGGTGGTGGTGGTCTTGCCGTGCGTGCCCGCGACCGCGATCGTCGCCTTGAGGCGCATCAGCTCGGCCAGCATCTCGGCGCGCTTGACCACCGGGATGCGGCGCTCATACGCGCACTCGACCTCCGGATTGCCGCGCTTGATCGCGGTCGAGGTGACCACCACCGCCGCGTCGCCGAGATTGTCCGCGCTGTGGCCGATCGTGACCGGAATGCCGGCCTTGCGCAGGCCCTCGACGACATAGCCGTCGGCAACGTCCGAGCCCTGCACCTTGTAGCCGAGGATGTGCATCACTTCGGCGATACCCGACATGCCGATGCCGCCGATTCCGATGAAGTGGATGGTGCCGATGTCGGTGCCGACACCTCTCATGCATAGGCCCCTTGGCGCATCGGGCGCAGCACCATCTCGTCGATGGGCAGCGGATCGGAGGCGGGGTCGCGGCCGGTCCGTTCGACCAGGTCGGCGAGGTCGCGCGCCGCATTGGGCAGCCCGACCGCCCTGGCGCGCTCGGCCGCGTTGGCGAGCGCCTGCGGCTCCAGCCCCAGCCTTTGCATCTGCTTGGCGAGCTCGACCGCGGTGAAGTTCCTCTGCGCGATCATCCGGGCGCCGCCGGCCCGGGCCATCTCGCGGGCGTTCCAGGTCTGGTGATCGTCGGTCGCCGACGGCAGCGGGATCAGGATCGCGGGCCGGCCGGCGGCGGTCAGCTCGGCGATAGTCGACGCGCCGGCGCGGGCGATCACCAGATGCGACCAGGCGAGCCGCTCGGGCAAATCGGGCATGTAGGTGGCAAGGTCGGCCGGGATGCCGAGCGCGGCGTAGCGGGCGCGGACCTCTTCGATATCCTCGGCGCGGCATTGCTGGGTGACCTGGAGGCGGCGGCGGAAATGCTCGGGCAGCAGCGCCAGGCCGTCGGGAACCACGCTCGACAGGATGCCGGCGCCCTGGCTGCCGCCGGTCACCAGGATGCGGAAGATGCCGTCCTCGGAGAGCGGCGGGAAGGGCTGGTCGCGCAGCGCCAGCACCTCGTCGCGTACCGGATTGCCGACCAGGCAGGTCTTGCCGGCATGCGCGTTGGCCAGCCGGTGGACGTGCGCATAGGAAGTCGCAACCACGTCGACGCGCGAGGCGAGCAGCCGGTTGACCCGACCGAGCACGGCATTCTGCTCGTGGATCAGGGTCGGCACCCGATCCCGGCGGGCGGCGAGCAAGGCCGGCAGCGCCGGATAGCCGCCGAACCCGATCACCGCGGACGGACGGAAGGTTTCATAGAGGCGCGAGGCCATGGCTCGGCCGGTCAGGATGTTGCGGCCGGCCCTGAGCCAGCCGAGCGGGCCACCGCTGATCCGGCCGGCCGGCAGGATGTGGACCTGCACCCGGTCGAACAGGCCGGGGATGCGGGCGCCGCGGTCGTCGGTGATCAGCGCGCAGCGATGGCCGCGCAGCATCAGCTCCTCGGCCAGGGCATGGGCAGGGACCATATGGCCGCCGGTGCCGCCGGCGGCCAGGACAAAGTGGCGGCTCATCATCGTAAATTCCTCCCCCGCATTTGCGGGGGAGGGGGACCGCGCGTAGCGGGGTGGAGGGGTGCTTCCGAGGCCGAAGAACCCCTCCACCAGGCTTCGCCTGGTCCCCCTCCCCGCGAAATCGCGGGGAGGAATTGATGCGTTACGACCCTCATCGTCCGCTCCATTTCACCACGTAGGGGGAGCGGTGCAGATAGGGGTTGCGGCGGGTGAAGGCGAGCAGCAGCCCCATGCCGATCGACAGCGCCACCATCGACGAGCCGCCATAGGAGATGAACGGCAAGGTCATGCCCTTGGACGGAGCGATCTGAACGTTGACCGCCATGTTGATCAGCGCCTGCAGGCCGAACTGGCAGACCAGGCCGGCGGTCGCCAGCACCAGAAAGGTGTCGTCCTCGTGGAGCAGCTTGATCAGCACCCGCGCGACGATGACCAAATAGAGGATGGCGATGGCGAGGCAGGCGATCAGGCCGAACTCCTCGCCGATCACCGAGAAGATATAGTCGGTGTGCGGTTCGGGGAGGTGGAACTTGCGGGTGCCGGCGCCCGGGCCGGCGCCGAACAGGCCGCCGGCGGTGAGGGTGCTGAGCGCGCTGTCGGTCTGATAGGTGTCGGCATCGCCGGCGGCGCCGAACAGGAAGGCGTCGATGCGGGTGGTCGCCACGTCGTAGAAGAAATAGGCCAGCACGACGCTCGCCAGCGCGCCGGCGCCCAGGATGACCAGGAAGCGCATCGGCACGCCGGCCAGGGTCAGCAATATCACCCAGGCCGCGGCGAAGATGATTGTCTCGCCGAAATTGGGCTGCTGCATCAGCAGCAGCGCCACCAACGCAGTCAGGATCGCGGTCAGCGGCACCACCGGCAAATTCTTGTCCTCGTCGCGCAGCGACAGGATCCAGGCGATCGTGACGATGAACATCGGCTTCAGGAACTCGGACGGCTGGAACTGGGTGAAGCCGACGCCGATCCAGCGCCGCGCGCCGTTCACCTCCTCACCGATCACCGGCACGAAGATCAGCAGCATTGTGAAGAAGGCGGTTCCGGCCAGGCACAGCCGCCGCGCCTTCGCCTTGGGCAGCATCGACACGCCAATCATCACCGGCACCGCGACGATGATCCACATCATCTGCCGATAGAAATAATAAAGCGGGGTGAAGCTGACCTCGCCGCCCGAATAACGCTGTCCCGCGGCCGGCGACGCCGCGGCGACGGCGATCAGGCCGATCGAGATCAGCACCGCGACCAGCAGCAGCAGGACGCGGTCGATCTCCCAGAACCAGCGCCCGACCGCGCTGCGGTCGGAGCGGCCGAACTTCACCGCCTGGTTCCTCCTCCCCGCGCCGATCTCCCCCTGCACCATTGTCATTGCAACGCCTCCACAGCGGCGCGGAACGCATCGCCCCGCGCCTCATAGTCCCTGAACTGGTCGAACGACGCGCAGGCCGGCGACAGCAGCACGACCTCGCCCGGCTGCGCGGCCTCGGCGGCCGCGCCGACCGCCTCGATCAGCATCTCGCATTCCCGGACCGGCAGCTTGTCGGCGAGCAGCTGGGCGAACATCGGCCCGGCCTCGCCGATCGTGTAGGCGGCCCTGACGTGGCCGAGGAACGGCTCGCACGCGTCGAGATCGTCCGATTTGGGCAGGCCGCCCAATATCCAGTGGACCGCCGGATAGGCGGCCAAAGCGGGCGCGGTCGAGGTCGGGTTGGTCGCCTTCGAATCGTTGACGAACAGCACGCCCTTCCTCTCGGCCACGCGCTCCATCCGGTGCGGCAGCCCCGGATAGGTGGCGAGTGCACGGGCGATGACGGCGTCGGCCACGCCGAGCGCGCGCGCCACCGCCACCGCGGCGGCGACGTTCTGGGCGTTGTGGGGGCCCTGGAGCGACGGCCAGCGGGACTGGTCCCGGACGTCGCGGGACGAGACCAGCACCCGCTCACCGGTCAGCTGCCCGGCGATGGCGCGGGTGTAATCATCGTCGGCCGCGATCACCGCGACATGGCCTGGCGACTGCATGGAGAAGAGCCGCGCCTTGGCGGCGGCATAATCGTCGATGCCCTCGTAGCGGTCGAGATGGTCGGGGGTGATGTTGAGCAGCACCGACACGTCGCAGTCGAGGCTCTGGGTCAGGTCGATCTGGTAGGACGAAAGCTCGAGCACATAGACCCCGCCCGCCGGCAGCGGCTCCTGGCCGAGGATCGGAGCGCCGATATTGCCGGCCATGGTCGCGGGGATGCCGCCGGTCCGCAGGATATGGTGGATGAGCGCGGTGGTGGTGGACTTGCCGTTGGTCCCGGTGATGCCGACCACCTTGTGCGGGGGCAGGGCCGCCCGCGCCTGCGCGAACAATTCGACGTCGCCGATCACCGGCACGCCGGCCTCGCGCGCCCGAGCCGCGATCGGGTGACGGTTCAGCGGCACGCCGGGCGACACGACGACGCCGGCAAAGCCGTAGATCGAGGTGGCGAGCGGATCGGCGATCCTGAGGCTTCCCCGGCGAAGGCCGGGGTCTAGTCCTTCAGCAGCTGGGCCCCGGCCTTCGCCGGGGAACAAGCTGGCGACCGTCGCCCTAGCCTCTTCCCGGCTGTCCCACGCCATCAACTCGGCGCCGCTCGCCAGTAGCGCCTTCACCGTGGCGAGGCCGGAGCGGGCGAGCCCCAGCACCGCATAGGATCGGCCCGCGAAGGCGGGGGACGTGATCATACCGTCATCCCGGCGGAAGCCGGGATCCCAGCGAGACCCGCCGAGACTTCTCGTCCCGAGGTCCCGGCTTTCGGGTTCCCATCAAAGTAATACTTTGATGGGGTCCCTCCCGGGATGACGCTGCGAGGGAGGTTCCGCATCGCCGTCACCGCAGCTTCAGCGTCGACAGGCCCGCCAGCGCGAGCACGAAGGAGATGATCCAGAAGCGGATGACCACGGTCGGCTCGGACCAGCCCATCTGCTCGAAATGGTGGTGGATCGGCGCCATCTTGAAGACCCGGCGGCCGGTCCGCTTGTAGAAGAAGACCTGGATGATCACCGAGGCCGCCTCCAGCACGAACACGCCTCCGATGATCACCAGCACCAGCTCGTGCTGGGTGGCGACCGCGATCGCGCCGAGCGCGCCGCCCAGCGCCAGGCTGCCGGTATCGCCCATGAACACCGCCGCCGGCGGCGCGTTGAACCACAGGAAGGCGAGGCCTGCTCCGACGATCGCCGAGCAGATCACGGTGAGGTCGCCGACGCCGAGCACGTGCGGAATGCCGAGATAATCGGCGAACACCGCATTGCCGACCAGATAGGCAATGACGAGGAAGGCGAGGCTGGCGATGATCACCGGCATGGTCGCCAGGCCGTCCAGCCCGTCGGTGAGGTTGACCGCATTGCCCGCGCCGACCACCACGACCGCCGCGAAGATCACGTAGAACGGCCCGAGATCGACCACCGGCCCCTGGAAGAAAGGGATGTAGAGATCGGTGCCGGTGCCCTGGATGATCACCCAGCAGCCGATCCCGGCGACGATGAATTCGGCAAGCAGCCGGACCCGGCCCGACACCCCTTTGTGGCTGCTCTTGGTGACCTTGTCATAGTCGTCGAGGAACCCGATCAGTCCGAAGCCGACGGTAATGAACAGGCACGCCCAGAGATAGGGATTTGCGAAATCCATCCACAGAATCATCGCCACCGACACCGAAGTGAGGATCATGAGGCCGCCCATGGTCGGGGTGCCGCGCTTCGACAGATGCGATTGCGGCCCGTCGTCGCGGATCGGCTGGCCCTTGCCCTGGCGGATGCGCAGCCAGCCGATGAACTTGGGGCCGATCAGCAGGCCGAGCAGCAACGCGGTCGCGGTCGCCCCGCCGGCGCGGAAGGTGATGTAGCGGAAGAGGTTCAGGAGACCCGCATAATCGAGCTGCTCGGCGATCAACAGAAACATCAGCTCTTCCCGGCCGACAGCGCTTCGACGAGCGCGGCCAGCCCGATCGAGTTGGATCCCTTGACGAGGATCGCGTCGCCCGGGCCGATCGCCGCTTCGAGCGGCTCCCGGGCCGAGGCCGCGTCGGGCACATGCGTCATTTCGACCTTCGGGCCAAGCGCTTTCGCAAGCGCCTCCATCTCTTCGCCGACCAGGATGGCGTAATCCACCCGCGCTTCCTCGATCGGCTCGGCGAGGCCGGCATGGAAGCCGGCGGACGCCTCCCCCAGCTCGCGCATCGCGCCGAGCACGGCGATGCGCCGCCCGGCGACCTTCTCGGCGGCGAGCGTCTTCAACGTCGCCCGCATCGAGGCCGGATTGGCATTGTAGCTCTCGTCGATCAGCAGCGCCTCGCCGCCGTCGGCGCGGATCTGGTGGCGCTCGCCGCGGCCCTTGAGCCCGGCCATGTCCGCCAGCGCCAGCCCGGCGGCGGCCAGGTCGCCGCCCATCGCCTCGACCGCGCCCAGCACCGCCATGGCGTTGGAGACCCAATGCTCGCCGGGCTGCGCCACGGTGAAGGTCAGCTCCGAATCCGGCAGCATGGCCGTGATCAATGTCCCCCCGCGCATTGCCGGAATCATCTCGCGCGCACGGATGTCCGCGCCTTCGCCAAGGCCGAAAGTGAGGATGGTGCCCGCATGCGGCCGGGCCGCGGCGATCAGCCGGTCGCGGTGGGGGCTGTCATGGGGGATGAGGGCGGCGCCGCCTTCCTCGAGGCCCTGGAAAATCTCGCTTTTGGCGTCGGCGATCTCCTCGTCGGACTTGAAGAAGGCGCGGTGGGCGGGGGCGATCGCCGTGACGATAGCGACATGCGGGCGCACCAGCCGCGTCAGCGCGGCCAGTTCGCCGGCATGGTTCATGCCCATCTCGAACACGCCGAACCGCGCGTCGCGCGGCATCCGGGCGAGCGAAAGCGGCACGCGGGTATGGTTGTTGTAGCTCTTGACCGAGCGGTGGGCACGGCCGGGGGCGGCGCGGTCGAGGGCGGCGTGGAGCGCCTCCTTGGTGCCGGTCTTGCCGACCGAGCCGGTGACGCCGCAGATGCGGGCCGGGCTGCGGGCGCGCGAGGCGCGGCCGAGATCGTTCAGCGCTTGCGCGGTATCGGCCACGCGGACGTGCGGCTGGCCGATCTCCTCGCTGACCAGGGCGCCCGCGGCGCCGGCACCGAAAGCCTCGGCGACGAAGCGGTGCCCGTCCATCGCCTCGCCCTTCATCGCGACGAACAGGTCGCCGGGCCGCACCTCGCGCGAATCGAAGGTGACGCCGTTCGCCTCGAACTCGCCATGCACGGTGCCACCCGTCGCTTGGGCGATTTCGGAGGCGGTCCACAGCGCGCTCATGCCGCGCACTCCCGGGCCACCCTGACATCGTCGAAGGGCAGGACGAGATCGCCGATTATCTGGCCCTGCTCATGGCCCTTGCCGGCGAGCAGGATGATGTCGTCGCCGCCCGCCTCGGCGACGGCGGCGGCGATCGCTTCGCGGCGGCCCGGCACCTCGCGGGCATCGGGCGCGCCGGCGAGGATGTCGCGGCGGATGGCGGCGGGATCCTCGTTCCTGGGATTGTCGTCGGTGACGATGACGAGGTCGGCCAGGCGCGCGGCGGCGGCGCCCATTTCGGGACGCTTGCCGACGTCGCGGTCGCCGCCGGCGCCGAACACCGCAATCAGGCGGCCGCGGGCGTGCGGCCGCAGCGCCTCGATCGCCGATTCCAGCGCATCGGCGGTATGGGCGTAATCGACGTAGACGGGGGCGCCGGCGCGGGTGATGACCGCCCGTTCAAGCCGCCCCCGCACGGGCTGGATACGGGCCAGATTGTCAAGCGTCTGGGGGACGTCGCCGCCGGTGGCAAGCACGAGCCCGGCGGCGGTGAGGGCGTTGGCGGCCTGGTAGGCGCCGATCAGCGGAAGGGTGACGGCGCGCGTGCGGCCCTCCGCCTCGATGACGAGGCGCTGGCCGAGCTGGGTGGTCGAGCGCTCGACGAGCTTGAGCGTGCGGCCTTGCCTTCCGACCGTGATCGGCCGCAGCCCGCGCTGCTCGACCCGCGCCAACACCTCGGCCGATTTCGGATCGTCGGTCCACACCACCGCGGCCCCGTCCGGTTCGACCACCTCCGTGAACAGCCGCATCTTGGCCTCGAAATAGGCCTCCATCGTCACATGGTAATCGAGATGGTCGCGGCTGAAATTGGTGAACGCGGCCGCCTGCACCGGGAGGCCCTCGGTGCGGTATTGCGACAGGCCGTGGCTGGAGGCCTCGAACGCGGCGTGGGTGACGCCTTCGCGCGCCAGCCCGGCCATGTTGGCGAGGAAGGTGACGATGTCGGGAGTGGTGAGACCGGTCGTCGTCTGGTCGTCCGCGGTGGTGACGCCGAGCGTGCCGATCGAGGCCGCGTGGCGGCCGGTCATCCGCCACAGCTGCCGGGTGAGCTCGACCGTCGAGGTCTTGCCGTTGGTGCCGGTGACCGCGACCACGGTGGCGGGAAAGGGCTTGAAGAAGCGGGCGGCGAGCTGAGCGAATGCGCGGCGCGGCTCCTCGGCCGGGACGTGCGCGGCGCCTGCCACCGGCGCCTCGGGGCGCGCGACGACGGCGACGGCGCCCGAGCTGACGGCGTCGGGGATGAAATCCTCGCCGTTGAACCGCGTGCCGCGGAAGGCGCCGAAGACGGTGCCCGGCGCGACCTTGCGGTGATCGATGGCGAAGCCGGTGACGGCCGAATCGTCGTCGCCGCCGATCAGCGCGCCCAGTCGCATCAGTGGCCCTGGGGTTTGCCGACCAGCGGCATCAACTCCGAAAGCTCGATCTCGCGGCTGTCGTCGGGAATCACGCCGAGCAGCGGTCCGGCGCGGGAAATCACCCGCGATACCACCGGCGCCGCGGTCCAGGCCGCGGTGGTGAAGCCGAACGTGTCGGAAGTTCCCTTGGGAGCGTCGAGCATGGCGATCACCACATAGCGCGGATCGTCCATCGGGAAAGCCGCCGCGAAGGTCGAGATGTTGACTTTTTTCGAATAGCCGCCGGCCTGGCTCTTCTCGGCGGTGCCGGTCTTGCCGCCGACCCGGAAACCGGGAGCCTCGCCCTTGCGGCCGGTGCCTTCCTTGACGATCATGCGCAGCAGCTGGCGCATCCTGAAGCTGGTCGCTTCCGAATAGACGCGGCGGCCCTGCGGCGCGTTCTTGAGCCGGGTCAAAGTGGCCGGCCGCCAGATCCCGCCGTTGACCAGAGCGGCGTAGGCGCTGGCCAGGTGCAGCGGGGTGATTGCGACGCCGTGGCCGTAGGCGCTGGTGAGCACGGTCGCCCGCCCCCAATTGTGCGGCCACAATGTCTTCCCCTTCTGGTCGAGCTCAATATGAGCGGGCTCGTTGAACCCCAAGGCCCGGAACGCCGCCTGCATCCGCTCGGCGCCCATCTGGTCGGCGATCTGGGCGCTGACGATGTTCGAGGATTTGACCAGGGTCTGGACGATGTTCGCGCGGCCGGGAATCGGGTGGTCGTCCTTGATCCGGAAGCGGCCGATCGCCAGCGGCGCGCCCGATTGGTAAGTCTGCGCCAGCGAGGTCACCACCCCCGCTTCCATCGCCGCCGCGACGGTGATCGGCTTGAAGGTCGAACCGAGCTCGTAGACGCCCATCGTGGCGCGGTTGAACAGCGCGTTGGCGTCCGACTTGCCGGCCGCATTGGGGTTGAAGGTCGGCAGCGAGGCCATTGCGATCAGCTCGCCGGTCCGGACGTCGAGCACGATCCCGGTAGCGCCGAGCGCGCTGTGCTTGACCACCGCGGCGGCGAGCGCGCTCTCCATCGCCGCCTGGACCCTGGTGTCGATCGACAAGGCGACCGGGGTGCCGCGCAGCTCCGGATCGCTCAGCCTCTTGTCGAGCACCTTCTCCATGCCGGTGACGCCGCGGCCGTCGAAATCGGTCCAGCCGAGGATGTGGCCGGCCATCGCCGTCTGCGGATAGAGCCGCTCGGGCTCGCGGTCGAACACGATCGCCGGCTCGCCGAGCGCGTTCGCGGCCGCGACCAGCTCCGGCACGGCGCGGCGGTTCAGATAGACGAAATTCTTGTCGCTGGTGAGGATCGCCTTGTATTCGGCGACGCTCCGCTCCGGCATCAGCGCGTGCAATTTGGCGGCCAGCTCGTTCGGGTCGCCGAGCAGCTTGCGCGGGTGGACCGCGATCGACCACGCATCGATCGTACGCGCCAAAGGTACGCCGTTGCGGTCGACGATGTCGGCGCGGGCGGGCAGCAGCGGATTGCCGGCAATAGCCGTCGCGCGGTCGGTGAACAGCTGCAGGTGGACCAGCCGCCCGACGATCAGCATCGTGACGCCGGCGAACACCAGCATCATCAGCATCAGCCGGTGGTAGGTGAGCGCGAGCGCCTGCTGCCGCTGCGGCGTCGGCCTGGCGAGCGGGGCGTGCGCGGCAAGCGCGGTCATTGGCCGCCGGTGCTCCTTTCCGCTTTGGCGGCGGTGCCGATCCGGGCGACCAGCTCGTCGTCGAGCAAGGATGCCTTGCGGACCGGCGCGAGCAGCTTGTCCTCGCCCAGGATCAGGCTGGCCCGGCGCACCACCGGCTTGGGCTGCTGGGCGGTGGCGAGCGCGGCGGCGGCATAATCGGCGGGGGCGACCTTCGGTTCCGGCCGCGGCTTGGGCACGACGGTCGCGGACGCCATCTGCACCTTGGCCCTTTCCTCGATGGTCTTCTCGCGCTGGTCGAAGCGGGCGAGGGTGAACTCGTCGCGCAGGAACTGGGCGGAGGTCGGCGCTGCCAGCGCGAGCACCTCGGCATTCCACTGATCGAGCTGCGCGAGCCGGCCGCGCGTGCCGAGCTCGGTCTGAAGCGAACGAATGTCCTGCTTGGCGGCGACGATATTGCGCTCGACGCCGGCGAGCTCGGCGCGCTCGGCGGCGACGTTCAGGGACAGCATGTAGCAGCCGAGCGCCGCCGCGGCGACCGCCGCGACCCAGCCGACCGGCTTGAACCCCCGAGCTATCATAGCTGCATTCCTTTGCGTGCTGCTGGCCAGGGCGGGGCGGCGGTACGGCGCGCCGTGCGCAGCGTCGCCGAGCGCGCGCGCGGATTGGCCCGGACCTCGGCCTCGCCCGCGCGGACCGGCCTGGCGACGCGCTCGAACGTGGGCGCGGGACCGGACCGGCTCTTCTCCGGAAGATGGCGCGAGGCAGCGGGGACCGAACCGCTGCGCTCGCGCAGGAAACGCTTTACTACTCGGTCCTCCAGGCTGTGGAAGGTGACAACGGCAAGGCGGCCGCCCGGACGCAACACATACTCGGCGGCCGCCAGCCCACCTTCCAACTCCTGAAGCTCTTCGTTCAAATGGATGCGGATCGCCTGGAATGTCCGCGTCGCCGGATCCTTCTTCATACCCGGATGATGGCCGAGCGCCTTGCGCACCACGTCGGCGAGCTGGCCGGTCCGCTCGATCGGCCGGGCGGCGACGATGGCGCGGGCGACGCGGCGCGATTTCGGCTCCTCGCCGAAATGATAGAGGATGTCGGCGATCTCCTCCTCCGAAGCCTTGTTGACGAAGTCGGCGGCGCTCCGACCTTCCTTGCTCATGCGCATGTCGAGCGGCCCGTCGGCCTGGAAGGAGAAGCCGCGCTCGGGGCGGTCGAGCTGCATCGAGGAGACGCCGACGTCGAGGGCGACGCCGTCCACCTGCTCGACGCCGCGGGCGGATAGCGCCTGACGCATCCGGGAAAAACGCTCCGGAACAAGCGTCAGGCGCTCCCCGCTCTCATCCGCGAGGATACATCCCCCGCGGATTGCATCCGGATCGCGATCAAACGCATACACTCGCGCACCGGAATTCAGGATGGCTCTGGTGTAGCCGCCGGCACCGAACGTGCCGTCGACATGGATTTCGTCCGCTTGCGGGGCCAGTCCGGCGATCACCTCGTCGACCAGGACGGGGACGTGCGCGGCAGCGGCGGCGGTCACAGCGCCATGCCTTTTTCCTCGAGCCGGTAGGCGGCGAGGTCGCGCAGCTCCTCATCGTCGCTGGCGAGGGCGAGCTGGGGGTTCCAGATCTCGAAGGTCCCGCCAATGCCGACAAACAAGGCGAGGTCCTCGATCCGGCCCTTGCGGCGCATCATCGGGGGCAGGATGATGCGGCCGCTGGAATCGTAGGGCACGTCCTCGGTCAGGCCGAAAGTGCGGCGGGCGCGGGCGTGATGCGCCGCCCTATCGCCGCCGGCCGCTTCCTCGGCGAGGCGCCGGCGCTCGTTCTCGGCATAGAGGATCCGGGCGTAGCCGCGGTCATAAGCGTTGAGGCACGGCGACACCTCGTGCATCCCGACCACGATCGCCCTGGCGTCCGAGCGGCGTTCGACCACCCCGCGGATGAACGCCGGCACCGACAGACGCCCTTTGGCGTCCACCGCGCTCAGCGCGCTTCCGTTGAAGAGGTGTTCCAACTCCACTTGGCCGACCCGCCCCTTTTGCACGGACCTTCCCTGTTCACGGACGCGCTTTGGCGGCCGTGTGACTCGTCGGTCAGACAGGAAGTGCCCCTAAACTTTGCTCGCCAGTGGATAACAGGATGGGCGTTGGGAAGAAAGGGGTTTTCATGCCCTATTGGGGGATTTCATGCCTAAAGACGGGAAGAAGGGCAATATTCGTGTTATGTTCTCCACAAGGTTCTTGGCACGTTCCTGCTGCGCAAGATTGTGGATAAGTCTGTGGCCGAGGAAAACATCGATCGCGCAGGGTCCCGGCTTGCCCGCCCGAGTCGTAGCAGGGTCCTACCGGGGCTGTCCGGCGGCAGGCGCTCCAGGATCGCTGCCGTTCGAATCGGCATTGCCCGGCGCCACGCCGAGTTCGGCCAGCGGCTCCTTGGGATCGGCCTCTTCTCCGGGCGGACCCGACGAAGCGCTGCCGGGCGCCAGCTGCTGCTCGATCGAATCGGCCGTGATCGGCTCCTCCTCGCTCGGGCTGGTGAACACCGCCGCGAGCAGGACCAGGACGAAGACGAATGCCAGCCCGGTCAGGCCGATACGAACGCGCTGCATGCCGTCCTGCTTCTTCCGCCCCCGCCTCGCATGGCGCCAAGCCTAACCGATGAGGGTCCGCTTGTCGAACCCGCTTGGCGGTTGATCGAAACGGTGACACAAGCGGGTCGCTGAACCGCGCTACAAATGACTTGACGATTCCTGCTGCACTCGCGAAGGGGCCGACATGCACAGCTTCCGTATCATCGCGGCCGCCTCGTTCGCGGCGTTCCTCTCCCTCGCGGCCTGCAACAGCGAGCCCGAAACCATCAAATCCGGCCCGGCCGATGCCCAGGCCGACGATCTCGCCAAGGCGGCGCCGGTCGAGGCCCCGCCGATGATCCAGGCCAGCCGCACCTACCGGTGCAAGGACAACAGCCTGGTCTATATCGACTTCTACACCAACAATACGGCGCAGGTCCGCACCGAGAAGGGCGGCGCGCCGACCATCTTGACGGCTGGCCAGCCGGCCGCCGAAGGCGCCGAGCCGAGCAGCGCCTACACCGCCGAAGGCTACAGCCTGAGCGGCAACACTCCGCAGGTCACCCTCAGCATGCCGGGCAAGGGCTCGCAGAGCTGCAAGGCCTAACCGTCGTCCCCGCGAAGGCTGGGACCCCGGCGAAACCTGGCTCAGGCATTTTTCACGCGCTGGGATCCCGGCCGACGCCGGGATGACGGTCGACGCCGGGATGACGGGCCGACGCCGGGGACGGACCGACGCCGGGATGCGTCCGACGCCGGGATGCGGCGGCTCAGGCGGGCTCCTTCTGGCCCTCCGACATCGCCGCCATGCGCCGCTGCATCTCGTCCGGCGTCACCTCCTCGACGTGGGTGGCCAGCGTCCAGCGATGGCCGAACGGATCGAGCAAGGTTCCCATCCGGTCGCCCCAGAACTGATCCTCGACAGGCCGCTCCTGGGTCGCCCCCGCGTCGAGCGCGCGGGCGAACGCCGCGTCCACATCCTCGAGATAGATCATCAGGCTTGCCGTCGCGCCGCCCCGCGCCTTCGGCCCGAGCAGGTTCATGTCGGGCCATTCGTCCGACAGCATGACGTGGGAATCGCCGATCCGGATCTCGGCATGGGCGACCTTGTCGCCCATCGGCATGACCAGAACCTCGCTCGCGCCGAACGCGCGCTCGTACCAGCGAATCGCCTCGCCCGCGCCGTCGACGATCAGATAGGGCGTAACGCTATGATAGCCTTCGGGTATTGGATTGACGGCCATGAGCTGTCTCCTTTCACTGGGAACAAACCATGATCAGCCATACACCGTACCGGCCCCTTCGACAAAGCGGATTCGATCCCCTAGAGGCCCCGCATGTCCAGCAGCATCACGCCTGAAGCCGTCGCCGATCACGGCCTTTCGCCGCAGGAATATGAGCGCGTGCTCCACGCCATGGGCCGCGAGCCGAACCTTACCGAACTCGGCATCTTCTCGGTGATGTGGTCCGAGCATTGCTCGTACAAATCGTCGCGCGTCCACCTCAGGAAGCTCCCCACCACCGGTCCCCAGGTGATCTGCGGCCCCGGCGAGAATGCCGGCGTGATCGACATTGGGGACGGCCAGGCCGCCATCTTCAAGATGGAGAGCCACAACCATCCGTCCTATATCGAGCCCTATCAGGGCGCCGCGACCGGGGTCGGCGGCATCCTGCGCGACGTCTTCACGATGGGCGCGCGGCCGATCGCGAACCTCAACGCGCTCCGCTTCGGCCGCCCCGACCACCCGAAGATGCGCCACCTCATCGCCGGCGTGGTCGCCGGCATCGGCGGCTACGGCAATTGCGTCGGCGTGCCCACGGTCGGCGGCGAGGTCAATTTCCACCCCGCTTTTGACGGCAACATCCTGGTGAATGCGATGACCGTCGGCATCGCCGATGCCGACAGGATCTTCTATTCGGCCGCGTCCGGAGTCGGCAATTCGATCGTCTATGTCGGCTCGAAGACGGGGCGCGACGGCATCCACGGCGCCACCATGGCGAGCGCCGACTTCTCCGAGGATTCGGAGGAGAAGCGGCCGACGGTCCAGGTCGGCGACCCGTTCACCGAGAAATTGCTGATCGAAGCCTGTCTCGAATTGATGGCTTCCGACGCCATCGTCGCCATCCAGGACATGGGCGCGGCCGGCCTCACCTCCTCGAGCGTGGAAATGGCGTCCAAGGGCGGCGTCGGCATCGAATTGGACATGAACGCCGTCCCCTGCCGCGAGCAAGGGATGACGCCCTACGAGATGATGCTGTCCGAATCGCAGGAGCGGATGCTGATGGTGCTGAAACCCGGCCGCGAGGCCGAGGCCGAAGCCATCTTCCGCAAATGGGAACTCGACTTCGCGGTGATCGGCAGGGTCACCGACACCGGCCACATGGTGCTCCACTGGAACGGCGAGGTCGACGCCGACATCCCGCTCGCCCCGCTCA
>DASZDE010000036.1:0-10263 GCA_035942355.1 Allosphingosinicella sp.
GACGGGGTCCATCGGCCAGACCGGCACCCGGCCCTGGAGCCGGTGGAGGAGGCGCATGCCGGCATAGCTGGCCTTGGCGACCTGGGCCGCGCCGATCGCATCGTAGAGGGTCGAGGCCTTGCCCCCGCCGGTGGCGTTGAACGCATGCTCGCACATGCGGTGGTGGAGGAAGTCCGACTTGGTCCCGTCCGCGGCTCCGAAATAGAAGTGGCGGCGGTGGTGCCGCTCGAGGAAGCTCGCCGCCCCCAGATCCTCGTCGCCGCACAAGGCGTCGACATAGGCCCAGAAGGATTTTGCGTCCGACGGCGGCGCGGTTTCGCCCGGCAGATAGGCGCCGCGCTCGACGATCGGCGGCGCATAGCTGAAGTCGAAGCCATAGAGGGTCGGCGCCTCCGCCGCCGTCGCCAGCAGCCAGTCGAGCACTTCGACGCGCGACCAGGCGCGCTCGCGCTCGACCAGCCGCGGCGCCGCATCCCCGGCCTCGCATAAGGCAACGGCGATGCCCTTGTGCCGCTTGCCCTTCGCCCCCGACCAGTCGATTGCTGCGAAGCGGGTGAAAGTCGGTTCGTCAATCCGGCGCAGGCCGGGATCTCGGGGCCAGGAAGTCACGGCGCGTCTCCGCGAGGCCCCGGCCTCCGCCGGGGCGACGGGCTAGACCAGGGGCGGCTGGCTGTCGTCGGGCGGCACCGGCACCCGCGGCCGCCGCGGCGGTGCCGGCACGCTATTGGCTTCGGTCCACTGCTCGAGCAGCTTGTGCGCCGTCGGCCGGCCGCCGAGCCCGAACGCCAGCGCGCACGCTACCGCCGCCGAGCCGATGATCGAGCCGAAGGCGATGATCACGATCTCGTTGGCCAGGCCCATGAACCTCAGCCCCATCGCCACCGACAAGGCGATGATCGACCATTTCAGGATTTGCGGAAGCCAGCCCTCGCTGCCGGTGCCGGCGACCAGGTTCGAGGCGATCTTGGCGAACACGAAGCCGCCGAGGATGATGCCGGCGCCGAACAGCACCCGCCCGCCGAGCTCGAGCAATTGCGCCAGCATCATCGCGATGATCGGCGAATGGAGCAGCTGCGCGGCGGTCACCGCGAAGAACAGCATGATCGCGATCTGGACGACCGTGCCCACCGTCCGCGACGGACTCGCGCTTCCCGGCGACAGGCCGAGCGCGCCGATGGCGCGGTCGAAGCCCATCGACGGGAGGATCTGCTCGATCGCCTGCTTGGCGAGCTTGCCGACGAAATAGCCGATCGCGAGCAGGATCAGGGCGCCGAGCACGTTCGGGATGGCATCGAGGATCGTGCGCAGCATCTGGGTCGCCGGACCCGAAATGGCCTCGATCTGGAGCGCCTCGAGCGCGGCGATCGTAACCGGGATCATGATCAGGAAGAACACGACCGTGCCGACCGAGCGGCTGATCGAGGTCCGCGAGCTCGTCACCACCGGTCCACCCGCCGGGCTGGCCGGCGCGGTGCCGGCGGTCTCCACCAGCCCGGTCCGGCGCAGCCAGCCGTCGGCATTGGCGGCAAGCAGCGCGCCTTCGACCACCCGCCGGACGATCTTGGCGATGACGAGGCCGATAAAGAAGATCAGGCCCGCCGCGATCAAATTGGGGATGAACGCGAACGTGTTGGTGGTGAGCTGCCGCACCGGCTCGAGCACCTGCGTCAGCCCGAGCGGCTGGAGCGCGAGCATGATGCCGATCAGCAGGATCAGCCAGAAGGCGATGTCGCCGATCAGGCTGCCGAGCGTCTTGCCCGGCTCCGCCTCATGATGCTTGCGCAGCGCCGGGATGCGGTCGACCAGCTTGGCGATCGCCCATTTCGCCGCCCGGGCGAGGATATAGGCGATGATGAGGATGGCGAGGGCGCCGAGGATGCGCGGCACCCATATCTGCGCCTGGGACTGCCAATAGACCGCTCCGGGATCGCTGCTGTACATGTTACTCCCCTTTTCGCAGAAGCTTGGGCAGGTCGTGCCGCCTGCGTAAGAAATGCCTCATCGGCGGGGCGGTTCCTTCCGCGCCGTCAGCGGGAGCGCGGCCAGCACGTCGCCGGTGAAGCGGTTGAGGTCGAACCCGGCTTCGGCGCCGTCATAGCCGCGCCGGACGATCACGATGCGGCGGGACGGCACGATGACCACATATTGCCCCCGATTCCCCCGCATGACGAGCGCGTCTCCGGGCAGGCCGCCTCCTTCGGGGAACATCCAGAAGGTGGCGCCATAGCCGTAGCCGCTTGCCGGCTGCGCGGGGCCGCGGCGCCGCACATAGTCGATCCAGTCTGGGGGTAGGATGCGCTCGCCGTTCCAGACGCCGTCATTGAGGTAGAGGAGCCCGAGCCGGGCGAGGTCGCGGGCGGTGGACCAGACTTGGCTCGACAGGATGAAATTGCCCTTCCAGTCGGTCTCGGGGACGGTCCGGGTCATGCCGATCTTCCAGAGGAGGTCGGTGAAGGGGTAGGACATATATTCGTCTTCGCCCAGCGACGCCCGGAGTGCCCGCACCGCCAGCAAGGTGTCGTTGTTCGCATAGCGGAAGCGCGTGCCCGGCGCCGCCTCGAGCGGCCAGCCGGTGGCTTGCTCGGTGACGGCGGTGCCGCCGAAATAGAGCGCGTCGGTGCGATTGCCTTCATGGTCGCTGTGGAGCCCGCTCGCCATGCGGAGGAGATGGTCGGTGGTGATCGCCGCGCGCGGATCGCCCACGCCTTGCCACTCCGGGATCGGAGCGGCGGCCGCCACCTCCATCCTGCCTTGCTGGACCGCCACCCCGATGAGCGTGCCGGCAATGCTCTTGGCAACCGACCAGGTCCGCTGCGACGTGTGGGGCGTGAAGTCCTCGCGGTAGCGCTCGGCGACGATCCTGCCGTCCTGGACGACCAATACGGCCGTGGTCTCGCTGCCCTGTCCGTAGCTGCGCCGGTCGAACGCCCCGGCGACAGTCCGCTTGAGCGCCTTCGCATCGCCCACGGGCCGCCCGGCGGCATTGCGGTCGCCGTTCGGCCACGGGAGCCGGTCGGAGCGATCCACCGCCCGTTCGACGCCGAGCGCCGGCAGCGCCGCAATCCCGGCCACCGGCGCGCCGATCGGAAGCTGGGCGCAGCCGAGATGCGGCCGCCACGCGGCGATGCGGGGCGGAAGGGCGGGATCGAAGGCGACGCTCACAATCCTGGCGCGGCGGTCGATCTCCGCTTTCAGCCCGCGCATGATCGGCACCAGCTCGGCATAGGTGCGCTGCAGCTCGTCCCGCTCGACCAGCGCCTCGCTCTGGCCGGCGTTGAAGAGGTCGCTGCACAGGAACGAAGCCTTGTAGCCGGCGGCGAGCGCGCGGGCGTAGCGTGCCTGGTCCTGCGCCGCCGCCGGGCTGGCGAGGAGGAGTGCCCCGGCGAAAGCCGGGACCCACCGGACTGGACTCCGGCTTGCGCCGGAGAACAAGCTACTTGCGAAGTTCGGCACGGCGCTCCTCCCACCAGGCCATTCGCTCGGCGATGCGCTTCTCGAAGCCGCGGTCGGTCGGCTCGTAGAAGGTCTGCGGCTCCATCTCCTCGGGCCAGTAATCGTCGCCGGAAAAGCCCTCCGCCTCGTCATGGTCGTAATGGTAGCCCTTGCCGTAGCCGACCTGCTTCATCAGCCGGGTGGGCGCGTTGAGGATGTTCTTGGGCGGCATCAGCGAGCCGGTGTCCCTGGCGGTCCGCCACGCCGCCTTCTGGGCCCTATAAGCGGCGTTCGACTTGGGCGCGGTCGCGCAATAGAGGCAGGCCTGGACGATCGCCAGCTCGCCCTCGGGCGAGCCGAGGAAGTCGTAGGCGTCCTTGGCGGCGAGGCACTGGACCAGGGCGTTGGGGTCGGCAAGGCCGATATCCTCGGACGCGAAGCGGACGATCCGCCGCAGCAGATAGAGCGGCTCCTCGCCGGCGACCAGCATCCGCGCCAGATAGTAAAGCGAGGCCTGCGGATCCGAGCCGCGCAGGCTTTTGTGGAGCGCCGAGATCAGGTTGTAATGCCCCTCGCGGTCCTTGTCGTAGACCGCCACCCGGCGGTGGAGCAAAGCGGAGAGACCGGCGGGATCGAGCGGCCCGTCCAGCTCCACCGAGAATAGGGTCTCGGCCTGATTGAGGAGGAAGCGGCCGTCGCCGTCGGCGGTGGCGACCAGCGCGTCGCGCGCGTCGCCGGTGAGCGGAAGAGGGCGCCCGATCAGCTTTTCGGCGCGGTCGAGCAGCCGGACCAGGGCCCTGGCGTCGAGCCGGTTGAGGATCAGCACCTGCGCGCGCGACAGCAAGGCGGCGTTGAGCTCGAACGACGGATTTTCGGTGGTCGCCCCGACCAGCACCACCGTGCCGTCCTCGACATAGGGCAGGAAGCCGTCCTGCTGGGCGCGGTTGAAGCGGTGGATCTCGTCCACGAACAGCAAGGTGTGCCGGCCGATGCGCTGGTGCTCGCGCGCTTCGGCGAACACCTTCTTGAGGTCCGCGACGCCCGAGAAAACCGCCGAGATGGCGACGAACCGCATCCCGACCGCGTCGGCCAGCAGCCGCGCGATCGTCGTCTTGCCGGTGCCGGGCGGCCCCCACAGGATCATCGAGGCGAGCTTTCCCGCCGCCACCATCCGGCCGATCGCTCCGTCGGGCCCGGTGAGATGATCCTGCCCGACCACCTCCTCGAGCCGCTGCGGGCGCAGCCGGTCGGCAAGCGGCGCGCTGTCGCTCGGCACCGCGGGCGGGGCCGGGGGAGACGGATCGTTCGCGAACAGGTCGGCCACAGCGAAGACTCTTAGCCGATTCGCGAAGGCAATCCATCATTGCGGCTTAAGCAGCCGTTTCGGGATTGATCTTCGATGATCGAAGATATATCTTAGTGCGATCTTCCACGATGGAGGTCATAATGGGAATGCGATTCAAGGCTCATGCCGGCCCCTGGGCCCGCGGTTGCGGCACCATACCGGAAGCCATCCTCGCCATGGGCTTCGGCCGGCGCGGCTGGGGCGGCTCGTGGGGCCCCGACGGCTGGGGCGCCGAATGGGGCGGCGGCGGCCGGCATGGCGGGCGCCGGCGCATGTTCGAGACCGGCGAGCTCCGGCTCGTCCTCCTGAAGCTGATCGCCGACCAGCCGCGCCACGGCTACGACCTGATCCGGGCGATCGAGGAGATGACCGCCGGCCAATATGCGCCGAGCCCCGGCGTCGTCTATCCGACCCTCACCATGCTCCAGGACATGGGGCTGATCGAGGAGGCCAAGACCGAAGGCTCGCGCCGGCCGTTCGCCATCACCGCCGAGGGCGAGGCCCATCTCGCCGAGCGCGCCGAGGAAGTCGAAGCCCTGCTCGCGCGCCTGGCCGAGCTCGGCGGCGACAAGAGCAAGGCCGGCGGGGCGCCGATCCGCCGCGCGGTCGGCAATCTGCTGGCGGCGCTCTGGCACCGCGTGTCGAACGACGAGCTGGACGAGGACCGGCTGCATCAGATCGCCGGCATCCTCGACGAGGCGGCGCAGCGGATCGAGCGGCTGAAGTAACCGTCCGTCGCGAGCGGCTAGGGTACCGGGCTCCGGCCGGGGAGCCGGCCGCCCGCGGCGCGCTGCCGGATCAGGCGGATATAGGAGTCGACCAGCGCCTGGTTGACCTCGTCCCAGCCGTAGCGGAGGCTGATCCGGTGCCCGGCCATGCCGGCGGCGCGCCTTTGCGCCTCGTCCTGGCAATATCCCGCCAGCGCATCGGCAAAGCCGTCGATCGCGCCGGGCCGGATCAGCCGCCCGCTGACGCCGTCCGCGACCAGGCTTTGGCTGCCGGTCGCGATCGCCGCCACCACCGGCAGCCCGACCGCCATCGCTTCCAGGGTGACGTTGCCGAACGTCTCGGTGACCGAGGGGTTGAACAATATGTCCATTGAGGCGACCGCGCGCCCTAGCTCGCGGCCTTCCTGATAGCCGGCGAAGATGCCGCTCGGCAGCCTCTTCTCGAACCAGTTGCGCGCCGGCCCCTCGCCGACCACCAGCACCTTGTGGCGCACCTGCCGCCGCTCGAGCGCGTCGATCGTCTCGGCAAAGACGTCGAGCCCCTTCTCCATCACCAGCCGGCCGACAAAGCCGATCACCGGCACCTCGTCGTCGATGCCCAGCGAGCGGCGCCACTCCGGATCGCGCGCGTCGGGCGTGAAAATGGCGCGGTCGATGCCGCGCGTCCAGATGCCGACATTGAAGTTCATGCGCTGCTCGCGAAGCAGCTGGGCCATCGAATCGGACGGCGCGAAGATGGCGTCGCAGCGGCGGTACAGGCGGCGCAGGATCGCTTCGACTAGCGGCTCGAGGAACGGCGCGCCGTAATAGCGCGGATAGGTTTCGAAGCGGGTATGGACCGAAGCGACCACCGGCAGGTCGAGCTTGCGCGCCAGCGTCACCGCCCGGTGGCCGAGAACCTCCGGGCTGGCGATGTGGAGGATGTTGGGGCGGAACGCCGCGATGTCGCGCTTGGCGCGCCGCGGCAGCATCAGCGGGAGCTTATATTCGGCCCGTCCCGGAAACGGCACGAACGGAATGCCCACCATGTCGGCATTCGGCTCCAGCGCCGGCTTCGCCACCGTCGGCGAATAGACGCGCACCGCCGCGCCCTTGGCCAGCACATAGTCGACCAGCCGGTTGAGCGCCTGGTTCGCGCCGTCCCGGACATAATTGTAATTGCCGCTGAAGATCGCGATGCGAAGGTCGGACGCGTCCATCAGGCGCGGATAGCGGCTCACTTCCGCGAGGCCAACTCCTCGTCCCGCCGCCGCCGGGCACGGGCCACCCTGACGCGCACTACCAGCACCGCCGGGAGGATCATCAGAGCGATCAGCAGAAGTGTGAAGGCAGTCTTCATCGGCGGGCCCCTACGTCATTGCGAGGAGCGAAGCGACGAAGCAATCCAGGTGGCATCCTCGCCGCACTGGATTGCTTCGCTGCGCTCGCAAAGACGAACTGGGCGATCCGTGAGCCTCAGTCCTGCAGATACTCGCCCGCATCGGCGTCGGTGCCGTGGCCTTCCGGAGCCACCGCCGCCAGCGGATCGTCGCCGATCGCCGCTTCGGGGCCCTGGGCAAGCTCGGCCGCATGCTCCTCCGCCGCCGAATTGGCGAGGATCAGCGATTCCTGCAGCTTGCGGTGCTGCGCGCGCAGCGCCGCGTCGCGGCTGGTGGCGGCGATCCGCATCCGGTTCATGCCGGCGCCGGTCCCCGCCGGGATCAGCCGGCCGACGATGACATTCTCCTTGAGGCCGTCGAGCGTGTCGATCTTGCCCTGCACCGAGGCTTCCGTCAGCACGCGGGTGGTCTCCTGGAACGAGGCCGCCGAGATGAAGCTGCGGGTCTGCAGCGACGCCTTGGTGATGCCGAGCAGCACCGGCTTGCCTTCGGCGAGCCGCTTCTTGCCCGATTTCAGCTTGGCGTTGATCTCGTTCATCTCCTGCAGGTCGATCTGCTCGCCGACCAGCAAGGTGCTGTCGCCGCTCTCCGTGATCTCGACCTTCTGCAGCATCTGGCGGACGATCACCTCGATATGCTTGTCGTTGATCTTCACGCCCTGCAGCCGGTAGACCTCCTGGATCTCCGACACGAGATACTCGGCCAGCGCCTCGACCCCGAGCACTTCGAGGATGTCGTGCGGATCGGGCGAGCCGCCGATCAGATTGTCGCCGCGCTTGACGTAGTCGCCTTCCTGCACGTCGATCACCTTCGATTTCGGCACCAGATACTCGACCAGCTCGGCGCCGTCGTCGGGACGGATGCCGATCTTGCGCTTGGCTTTGTAATCCTTGCCGAACTCGACCCGGCCGGAGACCTTGGCGATGATCGCATTCTCCTTGGGCTTGCGCGCCTCGAACAGCTCGGCGACGCGCGGCAGGCCGCCGGTGATGTCGCGGGTCTTGGCCGCCTCGCGCGACACGCGCGCGAGCACCTCGCCGGCCGCGACCTTCTGGCCGTCTTCGACCGAGAGCATCGCGCCCGACGCCAGCATGTAGCGCGCCGCTTCGCCGCTATCCTCGTCGAGCAGGGTGATGCGCGGCCGCAAATCCTCCTTCGACCGGGCCGAGCCGCGGAACTCGGTGACGACACGCTGGGCGATGCCGGTCGCCTCGTCGACCTGCTCGGTCAGCGTCTTGCCCTCGACCATGTCCTGGAACTTCACGACGCCGCCCTTCTCGGTGATGACCGGCATCATGAACGGATCCCATTCCGCGATCCGGTCGCCTCTCGAGACGATGTGGCCGTGGTCGGCCATCAAATGGGCGCCGTAGGGAATGCGGTGCACCGCCCGCTCGCGGCCGTCCATGTCGACGATGGCGAGCTCGCCGTTGCGGGCCATCGCCACGCGGCGGCCGCGCGCGTCCATGATGGTCGGCAGGTCCCTCAGCTCGATGGTGCCGTCGACCGCCGCCTCGAGGTTCGAGGTCTCGTTGAGCTGGGCCGCGCCGCCGATATGGAAGGTGCGCATCGTCAGCTGGGTGCCGGGCTCGCCGATCGACTGGGCGGCGATCACGCCGACCGCCTCGCCGATATTGACGGGCGTGCCGCGGGCAAGGTCGCGCCCGTAGCATTTGCCGCACACGCCGTGCTCGCTCTCGCAGACGAGCGGCGAGCGGATCTTGACCGCCTGGACGCCCATCTCGTCGATCCGCGCCGCCGCCGCCTCGTCGATCAGCTCGCCTTCCTTGGCGAGCACGTCGCCGGTCTTGGCATCGACGATGTCCTCGGCCGGGGTGCGGCCGAGGATGCGCTCGCCCAAGGAGGCGATGATCGCGCCGCCCTGGACGATCGGGCGCATGTCGAGCGCATTGTCGGTCTTGCAATCCTCCTCGACGATCACGCAATCCTGGCTGACGTCGACCAGACGGCGGGTCAGATAGCCCGAATTGGCGGTCTTGAGCGCGGTATCGGCGAGGCCCTTGCGGGCGCCGTGGGTGGAGTTGAAATATTCAAGGACGGTGAGACCCTCCTTGAAGTTGGAGATGATCGGGGTTTCGATGATTTCTCCGGACGGTTTGGCCATCAGGCCACGCATGCCGGCGAGCTGCTTCATCTGCGCCTGCGAGCCGCGGGCGCCCGAATGGGCCATCATGTAGATCGAGTTGATCGGCGCCATGCGGCCGTCCTCGTCCTTCGGCTGCGCCTTGATCTTCTCCATCATCGCGTTGGCGACCTGGTCGCCGCAGCGGCTCCACGCGTCGATCACCTTGTTATACTTCTCCTGCTGGGTGATCAGGCCGTCCTGATATTGCTGCTCGTAATCCTGGACGAGCGTGCGCGCTTCCTCGACCAGCCCTACCTTTTCGATCGGGATGATCATGTCGTCCTTGCCGAAGCTGATGCCGGCCTGGAACGCGTGGCGGAAGCCGAGCTGCATGATCGCGTCGGCGAACAGCACCGTCTCTTTCTGGCCGGTATGGCGATAGACGATGTCGATGACGTCGCCGATCTCCTTCTTGGTCAGGAGGCGGTTGACCGTCTCGAACGGCACCTTGTGGCTCTTCGGCAGCGTCTCGCCGAGCAGCATCCGGCCCGGGGTGGTCTCGAACCGCTTCATCTCGACCTCGCCCGCCTCGTTGGTCTGCGGGACCCGGCTGACGATCCTGGTGTGCAACGTCACCGCCTTGGCGTGCAGCGCCTGGTGGACCTCGTTCATGTCCGACAGGATCGAGCCTTCGCCCGGCTCGCCCTCACGCTCCATCGACAGATAATAGAGGCCGAGCACCATGTCCTGCGAGGGAACGATGATCGGCTTGCCGTTGGCGGGCGAGAGGATGTTGTTGGTCGACATCATGAGGACGCGCGCTTCGAGCTGCGCCTCGAGGCTCAGAGGGACGTGGACGGCCATCTGGTCGCCGTCGAAATCGGCGTTGAACGCGGCGCAGACCAAAGGATGGAGCTGGATCGCCTTGCCCTCGATCAGCACCGGCTCGAACGCCTGGATGCCGAGGCGGTGGAGCGTCGGCGCGCGATTGAGCAGCACCGGATGCTCGCGGATCACCTCGTCGAGGATGTCCCAGACTTCCTTGCGCTCTTTCTCGACCCACTTCTTGGCCTGCTTCAGCGTCATGCTGAGGCCCTTGGCGTCGAGGCGCGAATAGATGAACGGCTTGAACAGCTCGAGCGCCATCTTCTTGGGCAGGCCGCACTGGTGCAGCTTGAGCTCCGGGCCGGTGACGATCACCGAACGGCCCGAATAATCGACGCGCTTGCCGAGCAAGTTCTGCCGGAAGCGGCCCTGCTTGCCCTTGAGCATGTCGCTCAATGACTTCAGCGG